>CASEZU010000117.1 GCA_949292445.1 uncultured Spirochaetales bacterium
TGCAAGTGCTACCATCTCTCCGATTTCATCTGCCTCAACAGGTATTACGGCTGGTATATCCTCGGCGGCTATGAGATAGGGGAGGCCGAGATAAAGTTCCGCGCTGAGATGGACGAATGGAAGGCGCTCAATCTCGGGAAGCCGTTCATCTTCTCAGAGTATGGTGCCGATACGATGCCCTCTGAGCACAAGCTGCCATCGGTGATGTGGTCGCAGGAGTATCAGTGCGAGATGCTGGAGATGCTGCACCGCGTCTTCGATTCCTATGATTTCGTGAAGGGCGAGCAGGTCTGGGCTTTCGCCGATTTCCAGACGACGGAAGGCCTCATGCGTGTGAACGGCAACAGAAAGGGTATTTTCACCCGTCAGAGGCAGCCGAAGGATGCCGCATTCCTCTTAAAGAAGCGCTGGGAAAGCCTTCCGGAGGATTACAAGAGCGGGGTATGAGAGGAAGGCCGCATTAGAGCTGCGGCCAGTCCATCTTCTTCATGGCCTGGCTGATGAATGAGAGGAACCTGTTCGTTATCAATGAGGACTTTCTGAGGAAATAGAGACCTATCTCTATGTCCTGTTTAGGTTTGACAGGCAGTACCGCGATTCCCTGATGCTCGGAGGGAACCTGGGATTCGATGATCATCGTGATGCCGAGCCCTGCCCTGACGAGCGCGAGGGCCGCGAGGCTGTCTGAAGTTGTGTATTTCGTGTTCGGCCTTATTCCTGTCTCCTGCAGCATTTCCCTTGTGTCGCTTTCATAGCCGGGATTGATGTCGATGTAGGGATACCTCATGAATTCCTCTGCAGGAAAGCTGCGGAGCCGTGCCATGGGGTGTTCGGAAGGAATGAGCGCCACGAGCCTTGTTTCCAGAAACGGCAGCCATATCAGCTTGCTGCTGTCGCTTTCCTGGCTCGTCGTGATACCTATGTCCAGTTCCCTGGAGAGGATCGCGGGTATGAGTTCGGACTTGCTCTTCCACAATATGCTTACCTTGATGTTCGGATAGATGCTGACAAATTGTGCGACCATCTCCGAGAGGGCGCCGTAGATGGAGCTGTAGGATGTGCCTATCACCAGGGAGCCCGTGTCGAAACCCTTCACGCGCATTATCGTCTCGCTGATCTTATCCTCGGCGCCTATGAGCGCCCTGACCTCAGGCAGCAGCAGGCTGCATTCCTTTGTGGGCCTGACGCCTTTGCGGCTTCTCACTAAAAGCTGGAACCCCACCTCGCTTTCCAGGCTTGCTATGATCCTGCTTATGCCGGAGGTCGTGTAGTTGTTGCATGCGGCAGCTGCTGCAAGGCTTCCGCAGTCCAGCGCAGAGATCAGAACTCTCCATTTCTCGATATCCAAAGCAGATATCCCTCCTTTCCTTCTTATATTTTATCATTGACAGAATGTCAACGATATATTGAGAAAGTTTCGTTTTACAAAATGATTTGCATGATGTTCTAATAAAGCGTCAGCGTCCGGCTTACAGCCGGGCCTAGAGTGATTTTCAGAAACGATGCGTGAAGGGTCGATACCCATCTTTCCGTGATCAGCAGCTTATGCCAGGTATCAGAGCTCCGGGACCGCAGCCGTTTCGAAGGAGATGCCAGTGAGTTCAATGGCAATATGTCTGATCATCTTCGTCGCGATGATCATCCTGTTCTTCAACCGGAAGATTCCCATGTCTTTCACCAGTATGGGAGTCATTGTAGCCCTCTATGTCACAGGCTGCGTTGATGCAAACGCAGTTTTCGCGGGATTCGGCAACAACAATGTCCTGACCATGGCCGGCATGTTCATTGTCGCTGCGGGCCTTTCCAGGACACAGATGGTGAGCAACATCACCAAGCTCCTTTACAGGATCAACAACGGATCATTCACGAAGATCCTGGCATCCTACATCCTCGTCATCTTCATCCTCGGCCAGTTCGTGCCAAGCCTTCCGGCACTTTTCGCCATGGTTTACCCGCTGGTTGTGAATATGTGCAAGCAGCTCAAAGTCAGCCATTCGAAGATGATGTATCCGATTGCTGTCACCGTTGTCTCGACATCCTTCGTCATTGAACCTATCGGGCCATATGCCGCATGGTATGTCACGCAGAACGGATACCTCGAGTCCTATGGCTGGACAGGAGCTCCGCTGCAGATGTGGAGCGAGACCCTTGTCTTCCTTCCCACTGCCATTGTCACTCTCCTTGTCGCCATCTTCATTCTTCCGAAGCTGATGCCGGATCAGCCTGAGATCCCCACGACGGCCATCACAGGTGCTAGCCTCACGGATCAGGAGCCGCTTTCAAAGGTCCATGAGGTCCTCGGATACGGCGTGTTCATCCTTGTCGTCATAGGTCTCATGGCCGGACTTCCGTCATGGGCTGTGACGATGGCTGGTGCTGCTGTGATAGTCATGTCAGGTGTCCTCGAGGAGAAGGAAGCGCTTGTGAAGATGAACATGAGCATGGTTCTTCTCTATGCGGGCGTAACAGTCATGGGAAGTGCCCTTGGCAACACTGGGGCTGCGGCAATTCTCGGAGACGGTGCTGCCGCCATCCTCTCGCATGTGCACAACGGGTATATCATCGGCGCGGTCTTCTACATCGTATCCTTCCTGATGACATCGTTCCTCTACAACAAGGCGACGACTACGGTTCTCATCCCGATTCTTGTCATCACCTGCGGTTCAATAGGCTGTGATCCGAGGGGCCCGGTCATTCTCTGCTCCCTCGCATCGATGTCGTCGCTTATCACCCCGATGCCAAACCCTGTTGTTCCTATGGCAATGCAGGCCGGCGGCTATACGCAGAAGACGATCCTCAAGGTCGGCCTTATCCCCGCAGTCATCCGCGGCATTGTCGGTGTCGGAATCGCTATGACGATCTTCCCGGCATTCGGCTGATCTTTTGAGAAAAGGAGAGATTAAATGAACCGTTTTGAAAATAAAGTTGTAGTCATTGCAGGCGGCGGCTCCGGCATGGGCCGCGTCTCATGCCAGAAATTTGCCGCTGAGGGTGCTTCCGTAGGTGTTGTGGATATCAACGGAGCGGGAGCAGAGGAGACTGTCAGGCTCATCGAGAGCGCCGGCGGCAGGGCCAAGGCCTACAGGGTCGACATCACGAAAGAGGAGGAGATGAAGAATCTCTTCAGCGCCGTTGTCTCCGATTTCGGCCGTATCGATGTTTATTTCACAATTGCAGGAATCAGCCCCGTAGGCACTGCCACGACGACGGAGTTCGAGGATTTCAAGAAGGTTGTCGAGCTCGATATGTACAGCGTATTCCTCGGCTGCAAGTATTCGATTCCATATATGGAGGCACAGGGAGGCGGAGTCATCATCGTCCTCAGCGGCACATATGGTATCCGCCCGACGCCGAATAAGATCGGATATTCCGCAGCCAAGGCTGGTGCCATCAGCATCACGCGTTCCGTAGCCATTGACTTCGCCAGAAGCAACATCCGCTGCAACACAATCGCCCCGGGCTTCGTGAACACGCCGCTCAATACAGGTTTTGAAGGAGAGGCTAGGCAGCGCTTCCTGAATACCTATCAGCCGGCGCCGTTTGAGATCCAGAGCGATGATATCGCGAATGTGGCCCTTTTCCTTGCCAGCGATGAGGCAAGGGCCATCACAGGGCAGACGATTGTCGTCGATGGCGGCACAGAAGCGGCCCTCTACCTCAACTACAAGCGCCCTGCGGCGAAATAAAGGAGGATTTTATGGACAGCTATATCATAGCGCCGAAATACATCTGGGACGGCAATGAGCTTCTCATCGGCTCAGCTATCCTCATAGAGGACGGAAAGGTTGCTTCGGTCGGAGCTGCCGATGAGCTTATAGCAGCATCTCCGGCGGCAAAGATAGAATCGAAGCCTGACTGGTTCATTCTTCCGGCATTCACTGATGCCCATGATCACGGACGCGGCATGTCTCCTGTCGTGTTCGGGGCATGGGACAATCCTCTCGAGCTGTGGCTGCAGGATCTCAACAGGCTGCCTGCCATTCCGCACTATGACGCATGCTATTACGATGGCTGCCGCCTCGCATCCTGCGGGGTGGGCATGGTGATGCACAGCCACAATCCCAACAGCTTCGCGAAGATCGCCGATGAGATGGTCGATACTGCCCGCGGCTACAAGGATGCCGGAGTGAAGAGCATACTCGCCCCGCTCTATCTCGACCAGAACAAGAAAATATACTACGAGCGCGATGCCTTCATTGCCTCGCTTCCGGAGCCACAGAGGACGCAGTTCGCTTCCGGAATCCGTGATAAGAACATGTCCCTTGAGGAGTATTTTGCCCTTGTTGAGGAGATAAGGGACCGCCTTGCGAAGGAGATAGAGGAGGGATGGACTGAAGTCCAGCTCCATCCCAACGGAGGCCAGTGGTGCAGCGATGAGGCGCTTCTTGCCATGAAGGAGTACGCGCTCAGGAACGGCATGTACATCCATCTCCATCTTCTGGAGACGAAGTATCAGAGAGAGTATGCGATGCGCACCTGGGGGAAGAACTTCATAAAGCATTATGCTGATATCGGGTTCCTCGGGCCATGGGTATCATTCGCTCACTCTGTCTGGATGGATGATGAGGACCTCGATCTCATCGCATCATCTGGTGCGAAGCTCGTCACCAATCCGTCCTCCAATCTCCGCCTCCGCAGCGGCTGCTTCCGCATGAAGGAAGTCATCGGAAGGGACATCACCGCGGGAATCGGCCTCGACGGATGCGCATTCGACGATGATCAGGATTACCTACGTGAGATGCGCGTCGCATGGCTGAACAACAGCAGCACAGGCATCAATGCGCAGATTGATCCGCGCAGTATCCTCCGCATGGCCACTTCGCTTGGAGCTCAGGTATCAGGCCACGCTCTCACTTCCGGAACGCTTGTCCCGGGAAGCAAGGCTGATTATGTCTGCGTGAACCTTGAGAGGCTTGAGAAACCATATGCGGATCCTGATCTCGATCCGGTGGCTCTCCTCATCCAGAAGGGTGTCAGGAGCTGTGTGGACAGGACGGTGCTCGGCGGCGTTCCCACCTGGGACAGTACAGGCGCTTTCGCGGAGAAGCTCGACGGGGCTGAAAGGCGTATCTGCGCCAGCATCAGGGAACTCAGGAAGGCTGATCCCGGCAAGAGGGACAACAGCTTCATCATGGAGCGTATCCGCGAGTTCTACACAACCGGACCGGGCAGGATCGGAGGTGGAGAGGCATGAAAAGCCGGCTTCGTCTTTCCGTGTTCATTCCCGCGTTCGGGATTGTCCTTCTGGCGGGAGCTGTGGGGCTGGTGAACAACCAGTGGCTCATCAGCTTCTTCCAGGGAATCTTCGAAGGGGCTTATTCAGGCTTCGGATGGCTGTACCAGCTGATAACAATAGCGCTGTTCATCCTCTGCCTGATAATGACTTTCTCCAAGATAGGGAATGTCAGAATCGGCGGGAAGGATGCCAGACCTAAATACAGTTTCTGGAGCTGGTTCGCGATGTCGCTTACGGGCGGCATCGGTGCCAGCCTGGTCTCATCATCGATATCGCAGCCTATCACGTTCTTCGAGGATGTATGGGGAGAACTCAGCGGCTATGGTATTGAGCCTGGGTCGGCGGAAGCTGCGCTTTTCGCTCTCGGGCGCACATTCCATGAGTGGTCATTCTTCCCGTACGCGTTCTATGGCGTCTGTGGTGTCAGTATCGCATATGTCTGTTACAACAAGCACAGGCCTGTGAATGTCTCCAGCTCACTTGTCCCGCTTCTGGGCGACAAGGTGAACAGGAGGGGAGTTGCCTCCGTTATCGATGCGCTTGCCGTGCTGTCGCTCGCGCTTGCGCTCGTAGGCACGCTCGGAACATTCATCGGCCTTGCGACTTCCTGCATGCAGAAGGTCTATTCCATGCAGCCCACAAAAGCGATGATGCTCATCGTCATGTTCATCACGACGGTGCTGTATCTCATCTCCTCCGTCAGCGGCGTGGATAAGGGCATCAAGTTCTTCGCGAATCTCAACTTCCGCTTCTACATACTTCTGATGCTGGTCTTCGTGATCTTCGGAGGAAGCATCGCCCGCGTCCTGTCCGAATCGGTTTCCGCACTCGGTTACTGGATGCAGAATCTGCCTCTCTGGTCATTCGACACAGGGGAGATCGGCGGACCGGCGCTCATAAAGTGGTGGACGATCTATAACTGGATGTTCTGGATGGCATTCGCTCCGGTGACGGGAATATTCCTTGCGCAGCTTTCCTATGGCCATACCATCAGGGAGACGCTGATCGTCAACTGGATCATGCCCAGTGTCTTCGCGATCATCTGGATGAGCATTTTCGGCGGGGTCGCCATCAACATGCAGTCCAGCGGCGCCGTTGATCTTGCAGGGGAGATGGCTGCAAGCGGAACATATGTCGCCATCTGGAGTGTGCTGCAGCAGCTGCCGCTGAGCCAGATCCTCGTCCCGGTGACTCTCTTCGTGATGCTCATTTCCTTCTCCACCAGTGCTGACAACAGCATCACTGTAATCTCCGCCCTCTGCGTCCGCGACAGGAAGATAGGTGATGAGGCCCCTTGGTGGCTGAAGGTCGTATGGGGCGTCGCAATCGGCCTCCTGTCATTCCTCCTGATGGCATTCGCCTCCGGAAGCAAAGGCAATGACGGGGTCAGATACATGGTTGTTACAATGGGAAGCATCCTTTCGGTGTTCATCATCCTCCAGATCGCCTCTACAGCTAAACTTATATACTCCTATCATAAGGAAGCGGTCGTTAAGGAAGACGCGCAGTAAAGGCCTCTCATTGGTGTTGGATTCTGGGCCCCTCAGCAGTGAGGGGTCCTTCACTCACGTCTGACTTCACTTATATTATGATCTTATGATGGATATTCCGGACATGGAGACGGAAAGGCTCATTCTCCGCCGTTTCACACCTCAGGATGCCGGGGCTGTCTACAGTATATTCAGCGATACTGAGGTCAACAGATTCCTGCCATGGTTTCCTCTGCAGACGATGCAGGATGCCCTGCAGTTTTATGAGGAGAGGCTTGCCTGCGGAAATTATCTGGCTGTATGCATGAAGGATGATGACAGTCCGGTCGGCTATCTGAGCATTGGTGCTGATGACAGCCATGATCTGGGCTACGGACTTTGCCGTGAATTTTGGCATCGGGGAATCATTACTGAGGCTGGAATGGCTTTTACCGCTTATCTGAGGGGGATAGGAGTGCCGTATATCACGGCGACCCACGATGCTGAGAATCCAAGGAGCGGCGCTGTGATGAGGCGGCTGGGAATGAAGTATATGTATTCCTATGAGGAGCTCTGGCAGCCGAAGAACGTGAAAGTCCTTTTCCGGATGTACCAGCTGAATCTGGATGGTGATGAGGGGCGGGTATTCATGGGATACTGGAACAATTCTGCCCATCACTTCATTGAAAAAACGGCACCGGACTCATCCGATGCCGCAGCCTTTGTTTCAATTTGAATAACGGCTATTATTTTGCAGGTTTCTCTGCCTTCCTCTTTATGAGTTCCTTGCCGGATGTCACGACAATTGTGACTCCGAGAACCATCAGGAGAACAGCGACGATGAGCTGCAGGCCTTCCATCATGAATACGCCCGTTCCGGCCCCAAATGCTTTCACAAGCGATATGAATTTCTGCACGAGTGCGGAGAATGTGACGATGAGCATGATCACGAACGGCGGCACAAGTGTCCTCATCTCCCTTCCTGTGACCTTGAGGAACACACAGAGCGTGATGAGCACGAGGGCGCTCAGGAGCTGGTTTGCGCTTCCGAAAAGCGGCCAGATGTTGGAGTAGCCCACCTGTGTGAGGATGTAGCCGAAGACGAGCGTGATGAGCGTCGCGAAGTACTTGTTGCAGAGAACCTTCCTCCATGCCGGGGCATTCTTCATGTCATCCACGCTGAAAAGCTCCTGGAATGACATGCGCCCGATGCGTGCCACTGAGTCAAGCGTTGTGAATGCAAGGGCTGAGACACACATTGTCATGAAGCTCTGGGCGACGAAAACAGGGATTCCGAACATCTCAAGGAATCCTGCGACACCGGAGGAGAAGATCTGGAAAGGTGTACCGACCGCAGCTGTCCCATCCGCACCTGCGGCTGCACCGGCAACGCAGAGCGCGATGATTGCGAGGAGGCTTTCGAGGATCATGGCTCCGTAGCCAACCTTGAGCATGTCCTTCTCATTGGATATCGTCTTTGAGGATGTTCCCGAGGACACGAGGCTGTGGAAGCCGGAGACGGCACCGCATGCGACTGTGACGAAGAGAATCGGGAAGAGTGTTCCAAGCTGAGGATTGTTGAAGCCTGTGAACGGCTGGAGATTCATTGTCGGGTGAGCGAAGACAAGTCCGATCACAGCACCTGCTATCATGCCGATGAACATGAATGTCGACATGTAGTCCCTCGGCTGCATCAGAAGCCACATCGGCAGAACCGCGGCAACGAAGATGAAGGCGAATGCGAAGTAGATCCAGCCGTCCTTTCCGGCAAGGATCGGCATGTTCATGCCGCAGACAAATGCGAGGACTGTGAAGACAAGCCCGAGCACGACTTCCTTCCATCCTGTGAATCTGGCCTTATGCTGGATAAGTCCCACCACAACTGCGAAGAGGATGAAGAAGACGGAGATACTTCCCGCCGCTCCGTTCACAGTGGCGCTGGGGGAGAGCGTCTCCACTCCGTCAACGACTGTGTAGGCGTTGAATGTGTCTGCAACCATGTCCGCAAATGCCGCGATGACGATGAGCGTGAAAAGCCAGCAGAAACCCAGAAAGAGCTTGCGTCCGGTTTTGCCGATATACTTCTCGATCAGAAGTCCCATCGACTTTCCGTCGTTCTTCACACTGGCGTAAAGGGCTCCGAAATCCGTAACGGCTCCGAAGAAGATGCCTCCGATGACGATCCACAGGAAAACGGGAACCCATCCGAATACAGCTGCCTGGATGGCTCCTGTCACAGGACCGGCACCGGCTATCGAGGAGAACTGGTGGGCGAAGACGGTCCATCCATCGGTGGGCACATAGTCCTGCCCATCGTTGTGTGTCACTGCGGGAGTCTTGGCCTTCGGGTCGATCCCCCATTTCTTCGCCAGCCAGCGTCCGTAGAGCACATATGCCGCAACAAGACATACGGCGGCGATCAATACTATTACAAGAGTATTCATGGTTCGGACTCTACTGCTTTCTTTTTTTCAGGTAAAGCGTTTTGAAGGCGGGAATTGAAAGAAAAATATATTTTATCTGCGGTTCAGCTGCTGATTTTATAGCCGCGGAATCAGTGGCTGTGCCGGAAATCCTCTCCGCGTCATGCTTTACCTCTGTTTGAAAGCGTAAAGACGCGGCGGGGTATGGTGAGATGACGAAAAACGGCCGGTTCATTCCCGGCCGCATGGAATCAGTGACTTTTGCTACATGGCTCCTTCGCCGATGAGATAGTCAGTGAAGACGTCGGATTCCTCCAGGAAGTCCTCCATGCTGCGCAGAAGCACATCATCATCGATTCCATCTGCAGAGATGGGGAGGGCATAATCGGCGTAGAACGTGCGCTTTGCCGGCTCGTAATAGCATCGGATCGTGAACATCATCCTGTTGCTCTCGTTCATCAGTTCATAGGCTTTTTCCGAGGTGACGTTTTCCGTGGCTCCCCATCCGCTCTGGATGAGGATCATGCCGTCGCTGACATAATCCATCAGAATCCAGTATTCCATACCATACTGATCCGTGATGATCGGGTCGCCGTATTCATCGATGTAGGTCTCATAGCCTGCATTGGAAAAAAGTGCTTCGAGATTCTCTGCGTTTACGTCCTCAACCGACATGGCGGCAAGAGGTATGAGGAGCAGGAAAAGGAGAGCAGAAACAAAAATGATCTTTTTCATGAATATAGATTAGCACACGGAGGATACCTGGGAAGGATTTTGTTGCAGCGGGTAGCCGCAGACATAGCTGGCGGTGAATAAATATTCATGAATTTTGGCCGGTATCCCCGGTTTTGGGGGACTTCTTCAGTTTTTTCTTGCAAAGGTATTGCATATTTGCAGCGAAAGTCTGTATAAATATTCAAGAAATTTTAAGGCCAGCATTTGCGGTCGGGAGAGATATATGAAGAAGATTTCCAAGGTAATTGCTTTAGCGCTCGTTCTCATGGCACTGCCTGCCATGATCTTCGCATCCGGAGCTTCCGAGGGCACAGTCCTCGAGGACATCAAGGCAAGCGGAAAGCTCGTTGTCGGAACAGAGGCTCAGTATGCACCTTATGAGTTCAAGGATATGAACGCGAATATTGTCGGCTGCGATATGTTCCTCGCACAGCAGATCGCTGACGCGCTCGGAGTCGAGCTCGAGATCGTCGATATGTCATTCGACGGAATCATTCCTGCTGTCCAGGCCGGCCAGGTGGATCTTGGAATAGCCGCTTTCACCAACACTCCGGAGAGGACAGAGGTGATCGATTTCTCCGCCATCTATGAGGAGAGCCTCCAGTATCTCGTCGTAGCGGCGGGCAATGAGGATGTATATACGACAAAGGAGTCCCTCGCAGGAAAGAAGGTCGGCGCACAGAGGGGAACAATACAGTCCCAGCTCATAATGAAGGTGCTTCCTGATTCGGAGCTTTTCGAGCTTGCGAAGTACCCTGAGCTCGCGCTCGAGGTCCAGAACGGCAATATTGCGGGTCTCGTCGTCGATGCTGCTGTCGGTGATTCCATCGTCGCTTCCAGCGATGGCAAGCTCGCTGTCGCGAATTTCGTCTTCGACTCCGCTGAGGCCAACTTCGGAAAGTCCGTCGTGATCCAGAAGGGAAATGATGATCTTGTCGCTGAAGTGAATAAGGTTATCGAGAGGGTTGTCAGCGATGGTTCCTACCAGAAGGCATGGGACGAGGCTGTTGCTCTCCAGAAGGAACTCGGACTCTGATGGGATTCTTTGAGCAGATAATCGTGATTCTCGGGAGGTATTCGACATACTTCCTGGACGGAGTCAAGAATACTCTTATAATTGCTGCCCTGAGCGTTGTGCTGGGGGCAGTTTTCGGTACATTGATGGCGATAATGCGAATGTGCAGGATAAAGCCGCTCAAGTGGTTTGCCGCCGCATATATCGAGTTCGTCCGCGGAACTCCGCTGATGGTCCAGCTGATGTTCATCTTCTACGGCCTGCCGATGGCAGGAATAGAATTTCCGGATGTCCCGTGGATTCCCAACTTCTCCCGCTTCATGGCTGGAGTCGTTGCCATGAGCATCAACAGCTGCGCGTATGTCGCTGAGGTCATCCGTTCCGGTATACAGGCTGTTGATGACGGCCAGATGGAAGCGGCAAGGAGCATCGGATTCAAGTACGGTGAGTCGATGAGGCTCGTCATACTCCCGCAGGCGATAAGGAACATCCTTCCCGCCCTCGGAAACGAGTTCGTCACAGTCATCAAGGAGTCTTCGATCGTCTCGGTCATCGGAATTTCCGATCTCATGTATGGCACGAACGGAGTCATTGCCCTCACATACAGGAGCCTTCCCTGCCTTGCCATCGCCGCATGCATCTATTTTATTCTTACATTCATCAGCAGCCGTCTTATAGCGCTGCTTGAAAAGAGGATGAGACATGGAAGGAAATGACATCATACAGGTAAGGGGCCTCTGCAAGAATTTCGGCAATCTCCGCGTTCTGGATGACATATCCACCGATTTCAAGGAGAAGCAGGTCGTCTCGATCATAGGGCCTTCCGGCGGCGGAAAGAGTACATTCCTCCGCTGCCTCAACCTCCTTGAGACCCCAACTGCCGGCAAGGTCATATTCGACGGTGTCGATCTCTGCGGAGCAAAGGTTGACATCAACGTGCACAGGCAGAAGATCGGGATGGTCTTCCAGCACTTCAATCTCTTCAACAACATGAACGTGCTGCGCAATCTCACTGTCGCACCGATGAAGATCAAGGACATGCCGAAGGAAGAGGCGGAGGAGAAGGCCATCAGCCTTCTGAAGAGAATGGGGCTTGAGGACAAGGTCAGCTCCTATCCGTCGCAGCTTTCCGGCGGGCAGAAGCAGAGGATAGCCATTGTCCGTTCACTCATGATGGAGCCGGAGGTGATGCTCTTCGATGAACCTACGAGCGCCCTCGATCCCGAGATGATCGGGGAGGTTCTTGATGTCATCAAGCAGCTTGCCGTGGAGGGCATGACGATGATCATCGTCACCCATGAGATGAGATTTGCAAGGGAAGTCAGCAACAGAATCCTCTTCCTCGACGGCGGAAAGATCGATGAGGACAGGTCGGCGGCTGAGTTCTTCGATGATCCGCACAGCCCGAGGCTCATCAGCTTCCTCCAGAAAGTACTTTGATAAAGGCCAGATAAGCAATGAAGAAGAATTACCAGTTCAGATATGGCAGCTCGGCTGTCACGATTCCTGTTGAGGAGGATCAGGTCATCGGCGTGATTGAAGGAAACAGCGTCGAGCCAGTCTCCGATGTCGGCAGCACGCTTTACAAAGCGCTCGATGCTCCGATCGGAACAGAGCCGCTGGAGGCTGTTGCTTCCGCCGCTTCCTCCATCGTCATCGTCGTGAGTGATATGACGCGTTTCTGGATGAGGCAGGATATAATCGTCCCGCGCCTTGTCGATTATCTCGTGACAAGATGCGGCAAGTCATACGCGGACCTGGAGATTGTTATCGCTACAGGAACCCATGTAGGCGGATCGGAGGAGGAGCTGAGGACGCTTGTCACATCCGATATCTATGACAAGGTCAGGACAGTCAACCATGACTGCAGGTCAGAGGATCTCGTCTATCTCGGCACGACGGAATATGGTACGCCCGTCATGGTAAACGGCGATGCCGCGAGGGCGGATCTCGTAATCTGCCTCGGTGCTGCTACATACCATGTCATGGCCGGATTCGGCGGAGGCCGCAAGAGCATCCTTCCCGGCATCTCCGGTCTCGAGACGATCAAGCACAACCATGCATACAGCCTTGCTCCTGACAAGTTCATAACCAATCCCGCGATCGGCAACGGCGTTCTCAGCGGCAATCCTCTTCATGAGGATATGTGCCAGGCGGCGGCAATGATGAAGAATCTTTTCATGATCACGCTTGTGACTGATACGGAGTTCAGGCTCACATCAATCTATGCCGGCCACTGGAGGACTTCCTGGGAGGCTGCATGCGAGGAAGTGAGGAGGATCTACACCGTCCCAATCGAGAAGAAGGCTGATGTCGTCATAACCAGCTGCGGAGGCTATCCCAAGGATGAGTCGCTTTATCAGGGGACGAAGGCGGTCGACAATGTGATCTCGGCACTCAAGGATGGCGGCACACTCGTGCTTCTGCTTGAGGGGCGCAACGGAGGCGGCAGTCCTGACTACTTCGACTGGATCAGGCCGCTTGTCGGCGGTACTTTCGAAAAGGAGCTGAGAGAGAATTTCACTGTCGGCGGCTATATCTTCTTCCTCAACTGCGAGCAGGCTTCCAGATTCAGGATACTAATGTATTCCTCAATACCGGCTGAGACTGTTGCACCGATGGGAATAAAGGCCTATGACGATCTTGATAAGCTGATGGAAGATGCCGATCTCGAGGGCAAATCCATTTATGTAATACCGACTGGATCAACTGTTCTTCCAGCTGTCACATCAGAGCATTGATAAGGAGTTCACAATGCCAGAACTGAGCAAAAGAGTAGGTACGTTCACCGATTCTGTCATAAGGCGCATGACGCGCATAAGCGATGCCTGCCCCGGCAGCATCAATCTTTCCCAGGGGTTCCCTGATTTCGATCCTCCGCGTCCTCTTCTCGATGCGCTTGCAAAGGTAGCTTATGAGGGGCCGCATCAGTATTCTGTCACGTTCGGAGCCGAGAACTTCAGGGAGGCGCTGGCGAAGAAGGTCGAGAAGACCATGAAGAGGAAGATCGATCCGGAGACGGAGATCGTCGTCACATGCGGCGGCACTGAGGCGATGATGTGCGCCATGATGACAATCTGCAATCCGGGAGACAAGGTCATGGTGTTTTCCCCGTTCTATGAGAATTACGGGGCGGATGCCATTCTCTCCGGTGCGACGCCGATCTTCATCCCTCTTGTTCCGCCGGAGTACAAGTTTGACATCTCTCTGATTGAGGAGGGCTTCAAGGAGGGAGCGAAGGCGATCATTGTCTGCAATCCTTCCAACCCCTGCGGCAAGGTCTTCACAAAAGAGGAGCTGATGGCGATAGGGGAGCTTGCCCTGAAGTATGACGCATTTGTCGTCACGGACGAGGTTTATGAGCACATCATCTATGCCCCGAATGTCCATGTCGCAGCTGCCTCACTTCCCGGAATGTTCGATCATACCATCACCTGCAACTCGCTTTCGAAGACCTATTCGATCACTGGCTGGAGGCTCGGATACCTTATCGGGCCTGAGAACGTCATCGAGGCTGCGAAGAAAGTCCATGACTTTCTCACTGTCGGAGCTGCGGCTCCGCTGCAGGAGGCTGCTGTCGCAGGCCTGACTCTGCCGGATAGCTACTACGAGGATCTTGGAAAGCTCTATACGGAGAAGAGGGACTATTTCCTCGCCGGCCTGGACAGGATAGGACTGAAGCACAATGTTCCGCAGGGATCATACTTCGTGCTTGTTGATATCCAGGATTTCCTCGACCTGCCGAGATTCCGCGGCTGGTCCGATCTGGAGTTCTGCGAGTGGATGATCACAAATATCGGGGTTGCCGCCGTCCCTGGATCAAGTTTCTTCCGCGAGGAGGTGAACAACCTAATAAGGCTTCACTTCGCCCGCTCAAAGGAAACTCTGGATGAAGCTCTGCAGCGTCTTTCAAAGCTGAAAGATGTATTGGCTGAGGGCTGATTTTAATGAAGCCGGCAGGATGGACCTTGCCGGCTTCAGTGAATTTTGTGTACAGGACTTTTACTCAGTCAATTGAGTTAATTTACTCAATGGAATGAGTAATTTTCATAATTCCTGATAACATATTATTTTATGCAACTGCCCATCGAGTGCATAATTAGTGATATCCTTATTGCGGTATGGAAAGAAGAGAATGCCTGATATTCCTGAAAGGGGAAGAGCGCACTGAAGATATTCTGTCAATGGATTATGATGCTGCTGCAAAGATCTGTAGAATAAGATTCAGGAACAGACCGGAGGCTGTTTACTGCTACAGGAATCAGGATATCGCATTGTTCCATCCTGAGATTCTTTCCACGGAACATAACTGCATAAAATACAAAGACAGGCTTTTCTCCGGTCTTACTGGAATATACAGATACAAAGAAGCCGGTTACTGGTATCTGGAAAAGGATGATATGCAATGGCTTCTGCGGGATGAGAATATCATTGTACGCCATTCAGTTCTTGAGATGGAAGATTGTGCCGGTGTTCTGGGTTATCTTAGAGAACTGTCGTTGCTGAATCCCATAACTGATGAGGATGGAAACAGAATACTGGCCAAGCGGTACTGCAGCATTGATTTCGTTCCGGATGATTCGGTATTTGCTCTGTATCTTAAAGGAAGATATTCGGCCTCCTCCGCCGGGAAGACAGATTGTCCTGTGATCTTTCCATTTGGCTGCAACAAAAGCCAGAAAACGGCAGTTTTGAATGCTTTGTCAGAAAAACTCAGTGTGGTTCAAGGCCCTCCTGGCACAGGAAAGACCCAAACGATTCTTACAATTATTGCAAACCTGCTATTGCAAGGTAAAACTGCAGAGATAGTTTCCAATAATAATTCAGCTGTCGATAACATTAGGGAGAAGCTGGAAAAATACGGCTTGTCATTTTTGCTGGCCACCCTTGGGAGTGCAGAAAACAAGAAGCAGTTTATTGCTTCCCAGTCAAATTGTTATCCATGCATGGATGACTGGCGGATGACAGCGGAGGAGGAAAGAGACTGTTCCCGCAGAATATCGGAAATAATTAGTGAGCTTGACAGATATTTTGAAATCCAGGAACGTCTCCAGCTGAAGATTTCTGAACAATCAGAGCTTGAAACGGAAATCAGACATTTTCATGAGATTCATGAGGCCCAGCAGTTCCATGACAGCGGCAGATTAAATGCAGCAGGAACTCTTCTTGATTTGATTCAGTCATATAGCAGCTATTTTGACAGGCATCACAGGTTCTCCCTTTTCAGGAGACTTATGGCCACATTTGTTCATAAGAGCCTCTCGTGGCATGATTCGGGGGAAGATGGAGCACGTATAATTATTGTTTTGCAGAAGAAATATTATGACTTGAAAAGTGCAGAGCTCTCTGCAGAAATCAGTTCACTGCAAGCACAGCTTGACTCATGTGCACTTACTGAGAAACAGCATGAATTATCCCAAGCGTCAATGAAATTGCTTAAAGCAGCACTTTACAGTAAATACGGAAAAAGGAATTCCAGAGAGGTTTTCACGGAGAAGGACATCTGGATTAATCCCGGTGCCGTGATTATGGAGTATCCGGTGGTCACAAGCACTGCATTCTCATCGTTTTCTTCGCTCAGAGACATAATGTACGATTATGTGATAATTGATGAATCTTCACAGTGTGATATAGCCACAGGCAGCCTTTCTCTTCTGTCTGCAAGAAATGCGGTAATAGTAGGAGATGTGAAGCAGCTTCAGAATATTGTGACAAAAGAAGATATGGAATTGTCTGACAGAATTTTCAGCAGATATGGCATTGCTGAAGCATATAGGTATTCATCAAATTCACTGCTGTCTTCGGTCTGTTCTCTTTTTCCGGATATTCCTGCAGTCCTGCTGCGAGAGCATTATCGCTGCCAGCCGAAAATAATCGGATTCTGCAATGAGAAGTTTTATGACAACGAACTTGTTGTTATGACTGAAGATAAGAAACAGAAAGATGAGATAATTCTCTATCTTTCTCCTCCCGGGCATCATAGCCGTGAACATGCAAATCTAAGGCAGGCGGAGATAATTGCAAAAGAAATACTTCCTACTCTTTCTGACTGCGGAAGTATTGGAATTATCACTCCATATCACAACAATGTCAGTCTCATAAAGAGCGTGATATGCCGTGATGATATACAGGTTGCCACGATACACAGTTTTCAGGGCCGTGAAATGGATACGATCATATTTGCAACTTCGGATGATGTGGTGACGGAATTCTCGGATTCTCCCATGCTTCTGAATGTAGCTGTATCACGGGCCAGAAACCGTTTCATACTTGTCGCTTCTGCTGAGCAGCAGCCAAAAAACAGTAATATGTATGATTTAATATCATATATATTATATAATAGTTTCAAATCAGTTAATTCAAATATAATTTCAATTTTTGATTTATTATATGAACAGTCAACTGCAGCCAGAATCGCCTTTCTTGCCAAACATAAAAAGGTTTCAGAATATGATTCAGAGAATCTCATGTATTCAATGCTGGAAAACATCATTTCAGATTCAAGATACAGGGAATTCGGCTTCAAAATAATTTGCCATTATCCTTTGAGATATCTCTTCAGGATTACCGCGGATATGACCGAAGAGGAGAAGCTGTATCTTTCAAAAAGCTGGACGCACGTGGATTTCCTGATATACAGATCAATCGGCAAGGTTCCCGTTGCCGGCATTGAGGTTGATGGATTCAGTTTTCATAAGAGAGGGTCGAAACAGTATGAGAGGGATCGGCTGAAGGATTCCATATTTGTGAGATCAGGACTTCCTTTGTTGCGGTTCAGCACTGATGGAAGCGGAGAGGAACAGGCAATATGCTCATTTCTTGAAGAGTATATTGCTGGAAAAAATGAATCGTGAATTGGGCAGAAGAATACCCGGATCAGGAGCATGAGATATGGCCGCAGCTTTTTGCATCATCTGGCTGAAGCATTTTTACAAGCCTCACTCTCATATTGTAATTACACCCGGTCATCACTATCATGGCCAGAGGTGAGGATAATATGAATGGTGAGGCCAGAAAGATGAACATGCTTGAGGGGACGCTTGCTGACAAGCTGCTTCTCTTTGCGCTCCCGCTTGCAGCCAGCAGCATACTCCAGCAGCTTTTCAATGCTGTGGATGTCGCTGTCGTCGGACATTTCGCAGCAGATCCGGCAGAGGCCACTGCCGCAGTAGGCTGCAATACCCCGATCATAAACCTTATCATCAATCTCTTCGTCGGCATCTCCGTCGGAGCGAATGTGGTGGTATCAGGGTTCATCGGCTCAAAGGATGAGAAGAGTGCCGGGAAGGCTGTCCACACTGCGATGATGCTTTCAGTGATCAGCGGCTTCCTGCTCCTCTTCATTGGCCTGCTGATTTCCCGTCCTCTCCTGAGTGCAATGAACACTCCTGAGGCTGTGATGCCATACGCGCTCCAGTATCTCAGAATATATGCGCTCGGCATGCCTTTCATAATGGTCTACAACTTCGGGGCGGCCATACTGCGCTGCATCGGGGATACGAGGCGGCCTCTGCTGTGTCTCGTGCTCTCCGGTGTGATAAACGCCGTGCTGAACATGTTCCTCGTCATTGTCTTCCACCTCGATGTGGCTGGTGTCGCCATAGCAACAGTCATCTCCAATGCCATCAGCGCTGTCATGATCTGGGTATTCCTCATGCGTGAGAAGAGCGAGGTGAGGCTTGAGCCGGGGAAGCTGGGGATCGACAGGACATACCTGAGAAGGATTCTCCACATCGGTGTCCCCGCAGGACTCCAGAGCATGGTCTTCTCGCTTTCCAATGTGTTCATCCAGTCCGTCCTCAACAGTTTCGGCACACCGGCTGTCGCTGGAAGTTCTGTTGCCGTCAACTATGAGAATTTCTCGTATTTCGTCGTATCCGCCTTCACACAGGCGACCGTCACATTCACAAGCCAGAATTACTCAGCCGGAAATTATGACAGATGCCGCAGGATATTCCGCCTCTGCCTTGCGATGGCAATGATCCTTGTCTTCTGCCTGAGCTGGATATTCATACTCGGCCGTCCGTTCTTCACCTCGATATTCACCTCGGATCCCGAAGTCCAGTCCTACGCAATGACAAGAATGGAGATCGCCTTGTCCCTCTACCTATGCATTTCTGTCTACGAGATAGGCGGTGCCGCGCTCCGTGGAATGGGGTATTCAATGCTTCCCGCCGTTTTCACGATATTCGGCACATGCGTGTTCCGTCTGATCTGGGCTTATTCTGTGGCGCGCGTATTCCATGATTTCCGTATTCTGATGGCAGTCTATCCTGTCTCATGGATACTGACCGGAGCCGCTGTTCTGGCTGCATATCTCATCATAAGACGCAGAGCGCTTGCTCCCAAAGCCAGCAGATAACATTCCGATGCTATAATTGCGGTATGATACACAATCCTGTAATTCCCGGTTTCAATCCGGATCCGTCGATCACATACGACGGAGAGCGCTATATAATAGCGACGTCCACATTCGAATACTATCCCGGTGTCTCCCTGTACACCTCCCGTGACCTCTCATCATGGGCATACGCCTCATCCGTCATGACCAGCGAGAACGGGTTCTCACTTCATGGTGCAAGGAACAGCAGCGGTCTTTATGCGGCGACGATAAGGTTTCATGAAGGCCGGTACTACATGGTCACGACCAACAAGAACGGATTTGGCAATTTCATTTCACACTCCCCATCCATCTCAGGCCCATGGTCGGAGGCTCTTTTCATCAGCAGGGATGGAATTGATCCGAGCCTTCTTTTCCTCCCTGACGGTTCATGTTTCTACACCCAGAATGGAAAGGGAGGACTGTTCGGTGCATTCATCGATCCTGAGAACGGGAAGCTCCTTGAGCCGCTCCGGCTGATATCCCCAGGCCTCTCCGGGTATGCGACAGAGGCTCCCCATATATATCTTCACCGCGGTATTTATTATCTTGTCTTCGCGGAGGGCGGCACTGAATACGGGCATCATGCGGTTGCGGGGCGTTCAGAGTCGATATACGGACCGTATGAACTCAGGGAGCATCCGATCCTGTCCCATACTGAGAGAAAAGGCCATGAGATACAGGCGACAGGGCACTGTGATCTCATTGAGCTTCCTGATGGCAGGTGGATGGCTGTGTTCCTTGCTATCCGCGTTCCCGGGAGGGCCCAGCTCCATAACCTGGGGCGCGAGACGTTCATGGCACCTGTAAGCTGGGAGGACGGCTGGCCCGTGATAGGGCACGGCGGATGCGTCGAGATGGAAGAGGAGGCAGCTGTCGAGACTGTGCCGATGAAACCCGTCCATGTCAGTTTCTCCGATGAACTGTCCCGCTGTCCTGTTCTCAGAGTAAGGGCGGAGCATGGAGAGGCATATGAAAAGCGCGGAGATGAACTCGTGATACATGGCCGCGGAAGGCTGTCTGCCGGCAGCGGGGAACCTTCTGCGCTTCTCCTGCGCCAGAGTGATTTCAACGCGGAGTTTTCCGCTGTCCTGCGTACGGATGAGACGCTTACGGGATGCGCCGGCATCACGGTGTTCTACAACAGTGATTACCACGCGGCCCTATGTGCCGAGAGGAAGGGCGACCGGCTCAGACTGACTCTACGCAGGAGGATCCATGACCTGGAGGCTGTCACGGCAGAGATTGTGCTGGTGCCAACCTCATCCATCACGCTCCGCGTCCGGGCTGACAGGGAAAAGTACACATTCTTCGCTGATGATGCGGAGATCGGGAGCGCCGCAATGGCCTCATTTGCCACCGAGGGGACGATGTATATGACGTTCACAGGTACTCTGATGGGAATTTTTTCAGAGTCCGGCGATGCGGTCTTCTCTGACGGCTTCGGTTTCAGCCAGGTCGAGAGGGGCAGGGATATATAAACGGCAGGTCCTTTCTGCTATACTCTCTGCACAATGAAAAGACTCTTTGCAGCGATCGCCATTGCCTCTCTTGTATTCATGATCACCGCCTGTTCCAAGGATGAAAGCGCTCCTGAGGCTGCGGCTTCAGAGCCTCAGCCTTCCATTGTGCGCATGGCTGTTGCCGTTGATCCCGATGGACTGGATCCGCAGCTGAGCGCGAGTGCGAGCACATTCCAGGTGACAAGCAGCATCTATGAGACCCTTGTCACGGTCGATGAGAGCGGCAATATAGTGCCATCTCTTGCTGAGAGCTGGGAAAGCTCTGAGGATGGACTTTCCATGACATTCACGCTGCGCGAGGGCGCGAGGTTCTCCGATGGCGACCCGTGTGATGCCGCAGCTGTCACCGCTTCTTTTGAACGCCTCATCTCTCCATCGTCCGCAAGACACCAGGATTACAGCTTCATCAGTTCTGTGGAGGCGCTTGATGGAAGGACGGTGAGATTCACGTTCAGCCGTCTCGATGTCACAGCGCTCTCGCAGTTCTCATATCCATGGTCAGCAGTTGTCGATGTCAAAGAGGCTGAGACACTCAGGACCAGGCCCGTCGGGAGCGGTCCGTACATGCTTTCACGCTGGATACCCCAGCAGTCGCTTCTCCTGGAACGGAATCCGTATTACCAGGGGGAGTGCGGTATTGATCAGGTGGAGTTCGTGATGATGAGCGATATGACGAGCCAGGTGACTGCCATGAAGAACGGACAGCTCGATATAATCCTCATCACAGGCGATCTGGCGGGTCAGTTTGAGGGTGATGAAAGATTCACCATTCATGCGCTTCCGACAAACGGCCTGCAGCTCATGGCCATGAACTCTATGAGCAGCGGACTTGATGATCTGAGGGTCAGGCAGGCAATAAACCATGCTGTGGACAAGAAAGCCCTCATAGAGGCTGTCTGGTGGGGATATGGAGAGGAGATCGGTTCTCATTTCCCCGTGGTCCTGAGCGAGTATGCCGACATGAACGGGAAGTACCCGTATGATCCAGAGCGGGCAAAGGAGCTTCTTCTTGAGGCCGGGTATGGAGAAGGGGATCTCAGGCTCCAGATGTATCTGCCGAAGAATTATCAGGAGTATGTCAATGCCGGGCAGGTCATCGCCGCCATGCTCGGAGAGGTCGGCATCGATGTGGATATCGAGATAGTGGAATGGGCGGCGTGGCTCAGCGATGTCTACAATGGCAGGAACTATGATCTCACTGTTGTCGGACATACCGGACGCCTCGATGCCTATTCACTCCTGCAGAGATACAGGAGCGATGCCGCGGAGAATTACTTCAATTTCTCCGATGAGGAGATGGATGGTCTTCTGGATGATTACAGCAGGGAAACGGATGCCTCGCGCCGTGCTGATATCGCCGTGAGGATGCAGGAGATCCTTGCGGAGAAGGTGCCCGCACTCTATATCCAGGATCCTATCCAGGTATATGTGACGGATTCATCCCTCTCCGGCTTCACGACTTATCCGATAAACATCTTCAGGATGGATCTTCTCAGCTACGGTGAGTGATGTGCTATGAAGCCGCGCCGCAAAATGCTAAACTTCTTCCAGTATGGTGAAGTACGCAGTGAAGAGGCTTCTATCGGCTCTGGCCGTCATGGCTATCGTAAGCCTTGTTGCCTTTGCCGCGCTTGAGATGATCCCGGGCAATGCGGCCATGATCGCCGCAGGCACCGAAGGAAGCGCTGCTTCCGTTGCCTCCATTGAGTCTGAGCTGGGGCTTGACAGCAGCTTCGCGGAGCGCCTTGCCAGCTATTACAGGGGAATACTTACCTTTGATCTCGGGGTATCAAGCTATTTCGGCGAGCGTGTCGGCACTCTCATCGCCCAGAGGCTCGGAGTCACTTTCTCTCTGGCGTTTTTCTCCGTCGTCCTTGCTTTTATCTTCTCCTTGATCCTCGGTTCTGCCGCTGCTTTAAGGAAAGGCGGGGTGCTTGATGCACTTTCCCGGAGCATTGTGCAGCTTGCCTCAAGCATTCCCTCGTTCTGGCTTTCCCTGCTTTTTCTGATACTTTTCTCCTCTGTTCTCCATCTTGCTGATGTCGGGCGCTATGTTTCTCCGTCGGTCAGCATCTCAGGATATCTCTCATCAATCATTGTCCCTGTCCTCGTACTTGCGATAGGTGAGACGGGGCCCATGCTGCGCCTTGTGCGCATAAGCATGATAAAAGCTGTCGGTGAGGACTGGTTCCGCATTGGCCGTGTCAGAGGTGTGCCGGAGCGGCGCCTTGTGATTTCCTATGCCCTCCGCTACGCTGTCCCTGGGCCTCTTACGCTTGCGGGCAGCGAGCTTGCCAGGCTTCTCGGAGGGACTGCGATAGTGGAATCCGTCTTTGCCCTTCCCGGGCTCGGCCGTCTCTTCCTCACTGCTGTCGAGATGCGGGATATCCAGCTTGTGGAGGGAATTGTCATATTCGTCTCATTCCTGGTCGTGGTAATGAACCTGCTGACGGATATCCTTCTCTTCATTTCCAATCCGTCGATGCGGAAGGCTGAAGGAGCAGGTCTATGAGGAGGCATGATGCATCGCTCGTGATAGGAACTGTTCTTGTGGCAGCGGCTCTCCTCATGGCGCTCACTTCCATTTTTTACACGCCATATGATCCGGAGGCGATGGATATTTACAACCGTTTCCAGGGGCCGTCGCTTTCGCATCTTCTCGGAACGGATCATTTCGGACGTGATATCCTCTCGCGGATCATGAGCGGCACCCTGACAGCACTTTCCGCGGCGTTTGTCTCTGTCACGGCCGGGGCACTGGCAGGCATTGCCACTGGTATGGCCACAGCACTTGCACCGGGGTGGATCAGCGGTGTTCTCCGCCGTATTGTCGATGCCGCGATGGCCTTCCCGACGATTCTTCTTGCCCTGATGCTTGTGGCAATAGCAGGTAAGGGGCTGCTGCCCTCCGCGATTGCCGTCGCTGTCGCGATGGTCCCCACATTCTCCAGGCTCGTTAATACAATGGTGCTGGAGACCAGAAGCAGGCTTTATGTCAGGGCTGCTGAAAGTTACGGAGCTGGGAGGCTGAGGATTGTCATATTCCATCTGTTCCCGCCGATGCTGCCGCGCCTGGTGACGCAGTTCACTTCTTCGATCGGCAGCGCGATTTTACTGGAATCATCTCTTTCATTCCTCGGGCTTGGTATCCAGCCGCCTTCTGCAAGCCTGGGCATGATGCTGAGCGAGGCCAGAAGCTATGTGCTGACATATCCTTATCAGGCGCTTCCTTCCGGAGCTGTGCTGCTTGCCGTGGTTCTCGGCTTCAATCTTCTCGGGGATGGGATAAGCGAGGCGCTTGCCGGCAGAAGGAGCGTGCGGCATGGCTGAGCTCCTTTCATTCAGATCCCTGTATGCAAGGGATGAGCGCCATACGATACTTGCAGGTCTCAGCCTGGATATCCAGGAAGGCGAGAAGGTGGTGCTTGTCGGGGAATCCGGCTGCGGCAAGACGATGAGCACGGGAGCTCTCCTGCATCTCCTGCCGGATGATGTCTCCGTTACTTCCGGATCGGTATTATTTGAGGGAACCGATGTGCTTGGCTGCAGCAGGAGGCAGCTTGACGAGATATACAGGAAGATCGGATATGTTCCACAGAACACGAGCGACTCACTCCATCCGCTTCTGCGTGTATCGCAGTCGATGACCGATGCCTATGTCAGCCGTCATGGAACGGGGAGAAGTGCGGCATGCGCACGCGCTGCCCAGATTCTCTCATCCCTCGGAATCGATGACCCGCAGCGTGTGCTCCGGCTCTATCCATCGCAGCTTTCAGGGGGAATGAAGCAGAGGATAAACATTGCCATGGCACTGATGGATGACATCAGCCTGCTTGTCGCGGATGAGCCCACCAGCGCTCTGGATATCCATATAAGACGGCAGATAGAGGAGCTCTATATCTCTCTTGCCGGAAGGAAAGGACTTGCGATGCTTGTAATCAGCCATGATATGGATTTCGTCAAGCGCATAGCAGACAGGGTCTATGTGATGTATGCCGGCAGGATTGTCGAGGAAGGGAGTGCTGATGAGATATTCTCTTCTCCCGTCCATCCGTATACCAGGTCCCTCATCGCGCTTGGAAGGGACAGGGGAAAAGTGAGGGACATCCTTCATGGAAGCGGCGCGGACGGATATGTTCCTGACAGGGAAAGTCCCGCCTGTGCATTCTTTCCCCGCTGCCCGTTCCGCATGACACGCTGCAGCGAAAATGCCGGATACAGATCCGTTTCGGAAACCCATCGTGTGAGGTGTGTCCTATGATTCTCTCTGCTGAATCGGTATCGAAGGTCTTCTCAGACAATGGCTTCGAGGCTCTCCGCAGCATTTCTGTAGATATAGGAGAGGGTGAGAGTGTCGGCATTGTCGGAGAGTCCGGCAGCGGAAAGAGCACGCTTGGCAGCATCATAGGAGGGCTTGAGAAGCCGACAGGAGGCATTGTCAGATACAGGGGAAAGGATATTGCCTCGATGCGGGGCCAGGAATGGAGGCATTTCAGGCGTTTCGTGCAGTATATATTCCAGGATCCGAAGGGTGCGATGAATCCTTTCTTCACGCTGCGCTCAGTGCTTGCTGAGCCATTGCGAATCAACTTCCCTGAGCTGGGGAAGGCTGAGACGGAATGCCGTGCTGCTGATATTCTCGAGAGTGTCGGCCTCTCCCGGGACATGCTCCGTCTCCATCCATATGAGATTTCAGGAGGTGAAGCCCAGCGCGTGGTCATTGCCAGAGCCCTTCTCCTTGAGCCCGAGGTAATCATTGCGGATGAGTGCGTGTCAGCGCTCGATCCATCAATTCAGGCCGAGGTGATGGATCTCCTCTGCCGCATCAGGGAAAGTACGGGGGCTGCATTTCTCTTCATTTCCCATGATCTCAGCCTGGTTCGCAGTTTCTGCAGCAGGATGTATGTGATGCTCCATGGCCGCATTGTCGAATGCCTTGACTGCGATAAAATGATGGAGAGTGCGAAGAGCGAATATACCAGAATGCTTTTGAGGGATGCTTATGGGTATCAGAGTGACGGTGATAGGTGAGAGCGGAGGAGCTCCTCTGCCAGGAGGTGCAACGAGCTGTTATCTTGTCGAGGGAGGCGGAAACCGTCTCCTCCTGGATATCGGATCAGGTGCCATCTCCCTGCTTTCGCGTATCATTCCGTTTGACAGTGTTAATGACATAATCATCTCACATTTCCACAGCGATCACAGCGCGGATGCCGGGGTTGCCGTATATTCCCGCCTCATTTCGATGCAGCTGGGAAGGGATGTGCAGATGCTTACTTTCCATGCCCCTTCTGAGAGGGACCTTGCAAATGCGCCGTATTCCCGTGTCCGGCTGATCGACAGCGGCTTGGAGGAGATGATAGG
>CASEZU010000118.1 GCA_949292445.1 uncultured Spirochaetales bacterium
CAGCTTTGAGAAACGTTTCTTCATGAGGATAGAGCTCGATGCCGACGGCATGCAGACCTCGCGCAAAGCGCTCGAGGATGACTTCGGGGCGCTTGCAGACCGTCTCGGACTGGAATGGTCCTGCCACTGGTCTGACTACAGAATGAGAATGGCTATACTCGTTTCAAAAACGGGGCACTGTCTTTACGATCTTCTTGCCCGCCAGCTTGAGGGAGAGCTCAATGCCGAGATTCCGCTCATAATCTCGAACCATCCGGATCTCGAGATGGCTGCAAACCAGTTCAGGATCCCCTTCTACTGCTATCCCGTCGGAGATGACAAGGCTGAACAGGAACGGAAAATAAGAGCACTGCTGAAGAGATTCGATATCGACCTTGTCGTGCTCGCCCGTTACATGCAGATACTCTCCCCTGAGTTCACAGAGGAATGGAAAGGGAGGATCATCAACATACACCATGCATTCCTCCCCGCCTTCCAAGGTGCCAACCCATACAGAAGAGCATATGAGCGCGGAGTGAAGATGATCGGAGCGACAGCGCATTATGCCTCAGAGGATCTCGACCAGGGCCCGATCATCGAGCAGGATGTGATCAGGGTGAACCATGAGCTGACACCAGCGGGGCTCAGGGAAGTGGGAAAGGACTGTGAGAAGAGAGTGCTTGCCTCTGCCGTGAAGGCACACCTTGAGCATCGTGTGATCATCTACCGCAACAGGACAGTAGTGTTTTCAGTGGAACGCTAGACCGTTATTGTCAGCTTCCTGCCGGAACAAGGCTCGATGTAGCTGATGGAAACAGCCTCGAGGCCGAAATCATCGGAAGGAACTCCTCCGTACTGGACATCGCCTCTTATCGGATACCCGGCCCATGAGAGGTGTGCCCTGATCTGATGGCGGAAACCGCGGGTTATAGTGCAGCGGAGCGTATCCTCATCCTCAGGCTCTATCATGGTCGTGTAGATGCGCCCTTTGGCGTAACGCTTGTTCGAGTATGCAGGACGCACGCTCTTTCCGCCGGGACCGAATGATCTGAAGTAGGATGTTATCGTGGCACTGCCTTCAAATGGGTCAAGGAAAACATACGGCTCATAACCGTCATCAAGGCTGCGCCCGCGTGTGACCGCTGCACGGTATTCCTTGAGGATCATATCCTTCTTCTGCTGCTGCATCAGGGCGTCATACGCTTTCTGGGAACGTGCTATCAGCACGAGCCCTTTGGTAAGGCTGTCCAAGCGGTGGATCACTCCCCCTTCCCACTCATTCTGGCCGTGGCAGCACCTTATCTCAGGGTAATAGGCCGCGGCAATTGAAAGCAGCGTGCGGCCGTCAATCGTGGATTTGAGCGGCACCGTGGGGATGCCGCTCTCCTTCCAGTAAACAAGTGTATCCGGACCTTCAAAAAGGAGCTTAGTTGTCACTGCGTCCGAATATCCTGACGAGATAGAGGAATATGTTGATGAAGTCAAGGTAGAGATCGAGCGCTCCGAGAATGCCGATCTTCGTGAGCTCCTCATTCGTCATGTTCTGACCATACTGTGCATTCATGTCAGCAATGCGCTGTGAATCCCAAGCTGTCAGACCGGTGAAAAGTACCACGCCTACAATGGAGACGAGGAAGTTGAGCCCGGAAGAAGCAAAAAGCATATTTAGAAGCGATGCGATAATGAGGCCGAAGAGGCCCATCATCAGAAAACCACCCCAGCTCTTAAGGCTCTTCTTTGTCACTGCACCGTAAATGGCACCGCCGGCAAAAACGGAAAGCGCTGATACGAACGCCACAGCAATCGATGTTCCTGTATATGCGAGGAAGATCGAAGAGAGCGTCACACCGGTAAGCGCCGAATAACCGAGGAAGAGCGCGATCGCCGCACCTGTCGAAAGCCTCTCAACCCTGCCCGAGAGCACCATCACAAGCACTATCTGCGCGATGAAGATGGCGATTGTCACAAAAGGATTGAGGAGGATATATCTCATCAACGTGATTGACTGCGAAACGGCAAAAGAGACTCCGGCAGTGATGGCCAGACCGAGTATCATCCAGAGATAGACATTCTTCATCAGGGCATTTTCCCTGAGCTTCACATCTCTTAGAACAATTGATTTCTT
>CASEZU010000119.1 GCA_949292445.1 uncultured Spirochaetales bacterium
GCCTTGATGATCTTCTGGGCTGAGTTCCTGACCTCATCCTCGATTTCACTCATGTCGAGTTCCTCGCTTCTGTCAGGATACTTCGCCCTCATCTCATCCAGTGAGACAGTGGATACATGGGCCTGGCTCCATGGGACGAACTCGCTCTCTCCATGCTCACCCACCACATAGGCATGCACATTGCGCGGATCGACATGCAGCTTCTCGCCGACGAGATACCTCAGCCTGGCGGAATCGAGCGTGGTTCCTGATCCTATGACCTTATCCGGAGAGAACCCGGACAGCTTAAGCGTTATCTGGGACATGACATCCACAGGATTGGTGGCTATCAGGAAGATACCACTGAAACCTGAATCGATTACAGGCTCAATGATCGATCTGAATACTTCCGTATTCCTGCCAAGAAGATCTATCCTTGACTCTCCCGGTTTCTGATTCACGCCTGCCGCTATGACGACGATGTCGGCATCGCCGGCATCGGAGTAATCTCCGGCATAGATCTTCATCGATGAAGAAGCGAATGCGAGACCATGATTGAGATCCATTGCCTCACCTTCAGCCTTTTCCTTATTCACATCGACAAGCACCAGCTCATCGACAATGTTCTGATTGAGAAGTGCATAGGCATAGCTCATGCCTACCATACCGCATCCAATCAGCATCACTTTTCTGGTATCGGGCATAAACACCTCCAAAAGGAAAAGTAATCAGAAACGGATAAAAAGAGAAACAGAAATGCAGCCCAGTCCGGTACAAGGAAAAGGATCCCCCGCTGAGGAGGATCCTTTCACATGCATTAATGAGGGTATGCACTCAGGCCCTTACTCCCACTCCTTGATGCCTTTCAGTATCTTGTCCTTCTTGCGCCGCTTGGGATCAATCGCATGTTCCACAAGGGTGACGATACGGGTGAGGACGGCAGAGATCACGAAGTACATGATAGCTGTGACAATCAGCGGGAAGAACGCCTCATACGTTCTGGAACGGACGAGGTCGCTTATCTTCGTGAGATCGAGCACTGCGATATAGCCGACAACAGAAGTCTCCTTGATGAGCGTGACGACATCGTTGCGGTAGATCGGCAGGAAGTGCTGGGCAGCCTGCGGAAGTATGATGCGGAAGAAGCTCTGGCGCTCGGAGTATCCGAGAGCTCTCGAAGCCTCCCACTGCCCCTTTCCGATCGCATTGCAGCCGACGCGGAGCATGTCGATCATCGAGCACGCGAACATCAGCGAGAAGCCCACAACTGAAACCCAGGTGCCGCTCAGCTTGGACGAGCCGAAGACAATGTAGTAGAGGATCATCAGCAGAAGGACCGTAGGCATGCCGTGAATGAGCCAGAGGAAGAAATTGGTGGCCTTGTTCGCAGCAAGTCCTCCCTTGCGGCAGAGCATGTAGACAAGGAAGCCCAGAACGGTTCCTGCGATTATCGAGGTGACTGTTATGAGCACGGTAATGCCTGCGCCCTGAATGAACAGCTCCCATCTCGACTCCCTGATGAACGTCTTCTCGAAGCTCTCACCTAGCTTGGCGAAGAACCCGAGATTCGACTCATCCTCTCCGAGGATTACAAGCCTGATCGGCGTCGAGTAATAGACATCGGAAAGCGTTCCCGTCTCATTTCGCTCAGCACTGACGACGATGTTCATGCCGATATCATACTTGCCGCTCTCGACCCCCGGGGCAATAGCCTCGAAAGGAACCTCGAAGAACTCAGGCGTGTAGCCGTAAGCCCTGGCGAAACGGCAGATGAAATCAACATCGAAGCCGGATATCTGGCCGTTGCTGATGAATGAGAACGGCTCATAGCCTCCCTCTACGGCAACGGTTATCGTACCGTTCTCCCCCGTGAACCCTGAGACATCGCAGGTATCATTCACGGGATCGAAATCCGTGATCCAGTAATCATAAAGCTCCTCGAGAAGGCCGTTCTCATGGCTGTCCGCTATGAACTGGTTGAGCTCCGACAGAAGCCTGTCCTGCTTCTCGTTGTTGCCGATGATGCAGGTGGCATTGATGTATCCGGCAGGCTCCTCGAGCACAGTGAGATCCGGATGATTCTTCTTCTGTACGCCGTAGCTGACTTCTTCAATGAGATAAGCATCGATCTTGCCGGATTTGAGAGCGAGGATCATGTCGTTCGGCATCGTGTAATACTGGAACGTACTGTCAGGAACCCTGTCCCGGATCAGCTCCTCGTAGAGCACTGCTGTCTGGACGCCGATATCATGGCCGTTGAGATCCTCGATCGTCTTGAACTCCGAGGCTGCCAGCCCTGCTGCGAGAAGCACCAGGGAAACAAGGAATACGGTGAATCTTCTCATCACTCTTCCTCCACCCATCTGAATCTGATCGAAATAACATGCTCATATCCCATGGGATCTGAAGTGATGTCATCCTGCTTCACCTCGGTGGTAGGCTCGGCGAGAAGGTCCTGGAAGAGCTTGCTGCCCGATGTGTGGACATCGAAGCGCTCCCCCTTGTAGCAGACGAGCATCGTCAGTATGTCGAGCTTCTCGGAATACTCTATCTTCACGAGGATATCCGGCTCTTCCGCATCCGCGGCGATATTGTTGATACATATCTCCTCGAATGCGAGGCTGACCTTGCTGAGACGCTCCGCCTCGATCAGGAGCTTCTCACCATAGGCGGTGAGCTCGTCGTTCATAGCCTCGATGTCGAAATCCGTCGAGTTGATCCTGTATGTGAGAGAAGAGAGGCGCTGGATGAAGCGCTTTGTCATCTCATGCTTGGGATGCTCGAAAATCTGCTTCGGCGTTCCATCCTCATAGATGTAGCCGTCATACATGAAGATGACCCTGTTGGATATTTTCCTTGCGAAATCCATCTCATGCGTGACAATGACCATCGTGCGGCCTGACTTCGCCAGCATCTTTATTACCGACTGGACCTCTCCTATCATCGACGGATCGAGGGCAGAGGTCGGCTCATCGAAGAGGATGATGTCCGGATCCATCGCAAGCGTCCTCGCGATCGCGATTCTCTGCTGCTGGCCTCCGGAGAGCTCCTCAGGATAAGCGAAGACCTTGGAGGCAAGACCGACCTGCTGCAGGAGGTACATCGCCTTGTCGTAGGCCTCCTGGCGGCTTCTGCCGAGAAGGGTGATCTGCGGATTCATTATGTTCTCGATTATCGTGAGATGACCGAAGAGGTTGAATGACTGGAAGACCATTCCCATCTTCTTTCTTATCTCATTGAGATCACAGCCTTTCTCAGTGATGTCCTGGCCATCGACAATAATGCTCCCCGAAGTAGGTTCGGTGAGCATGTTGATACATCTGAGAAGGGTCGACTTACCCGTTCCGGAAGGACCGATAATGGATATCACATCGCCGTCATTGATCGTGACATCAATGTCTTTCAGCGGGATGGTATCATCATCAAAAACTTTTCTTAGATGCTTGATCTCTATCATTGCGCTCCTCATTACAATGGAGAAATATCACAGGTCGTAGACTCTAATACATTTATGCCTCTATGCCCAGCCCAATAATCCGATATTAACGCCACTATATCCATATTTTTTTCATTCTTTTCCATGGATTTACAGAATATTTCCCTCTCATGGCTCAGAAGAGGGGTTCTCCGTCAGCTTCAGGCATGGCAAGACCGAAAAGCGACAGTACCGTCGGGGCTTCATCGACAAGGGAACAGACATCCCTTCTGAACGGTTCCGGAGCACCGGATGCGATGAATGGAGGATATGGTCCCTTCTCCCCTACATACCCATGACCGGAAGGAGTGACGCTGCCGTCTTTTGAGAAGGCATACCCGGGTGCGCATTCCGCGAAAAGGCTGAAAGCCCCGGAGAGCCCGAGAAGAGGAAACTCGTCCCGTCTCCAGACCCTGCTGATACCCTCAGCGCAAAGAAGCTCACGCGCAGCCTCATCCTCCGCAATTCCTGAAAGATAGACCTCTGCGCTCATTCCTGTCGGGTGGATGACTATCCGGCTATCTCCGGAGAAATTCACAGCCTTGCTCTGGGCCCTGTGCCCGTGATCGCCGGCGATGAAGATGACATAATCATCACCCATTGCATCGACGGCCTCTTTCATCAGTGAATCGATGAAGGAGACAGCATGAGGCACATCCTCAGCCCTGGGACCTGAAAGATGCTTCTGATGATCAAGGTATGAGAGATGGAGAAGCGCGAGATCGGGACGGCGTTCCCTGATGATGTCGGAGAATGCCGCGGCCGCGAACTCATCCATTCCAGGAGTGCGCATCCAGTCCAGCTTGCTGCGGTGACGGAGATAGTATTCGTACCCCGCTTCTGAAGAAGAGGAGCGGAAAACCGGATCAGGATCATCTCCATCCCGCTCCGTCCATATCTCGGGAATCAGGTATGTGATATCAGCACCGGCCGTGACGGGGAAACAGACAGCAGCGGTCGAGAGACCGGCAGAGCGTGCCGTATCGGTTATGACAGGCACTTTTATGGAGCTCCGCTGCCACTGCCACTGCATATCCGGATGCGAGAGGTTGTCCGCGACCCCGGTCCTCGCCGGATAGCAGCCGGAGAGCATCGACGCGTGGCAGGCATATGTCTGGGCCGGAGTGACAGCAGTGCTTCTCGCTACCGACGCGTTTTTCAGAAGGCTCCCGATGCATTCCGTCTGTGAGAATGCATCGAGATCCTCGATATCAAGTCCGTCGATGGAGATGAAGGCAGCTTTCATCAATACTGCCAGGAGTTGTACTCAAACGGTGCGACCTCGGGCTTTCCGGTGTCGTTCTTCTCGTTTCTGCAGTACTCGAGGTACTCCTCATAGACCTTCTTTATGTCCTCGCCCTCGAGCTGGGGAATGACCTTGCTGGCCTCGGTGAGGAAGTGCACCTCATCCCTTCCCATGGCCCTGCCCTTCGCGGTATGGAGGTCATATGCATAGTCAGGAACCTCTGCCACGCGGCCATGGGCGAAATCTTTGATCAGCATGTTCTTCACGTTGTCGCTGGACCTCTCCTTCTTCTGCCTGCAGAGGTAGCGGATGGCGTGGACGAAGAACATCGGCCTGTCTCCATCCTGATAAAGGAACTCCTTCCTCATGTTGTAGAGCGTCCAGATCAGCTCGGGAGCATGGACATCGCCGAATCCTATATCCTCGACGCTGATCGACAGAAGGCGTCTCCACATCTTGTCCTCGAACTGCGGACTTGTTATATACATCTCATATGCCGCCGCAAGAGCATTGTGCTCCATGCTTCTCCTGATGGATTTCTGCAGCATGCTGATGATCTCATCTCCTGGGATTCCGTTTCTGGTCGTGACCTTTGCCCAGGGATCGTATGACATGAACTCACTCATTTTCTCACCCCTTTATACCGGAAGAAGCGACTCCTTTGACGAAGTACTTCTGCGTGAATATGAACAGTATGATGATAGGAATTGTGGCAACGGAAGCACCGGCAAGCTGCACGGGGACATCCGCTCCGCCGCTACCCTGGAAGAACCTCAGAGCCGGAGTTATCAGCTGATGATCGATCGAGTTGATGAAGAGATACGGATCGAGGAAGTTGTTCCAGATGTTTATGAAGCTGAAAAGCACCGCGGTGGCAATTGCCGGGCCTGAGAGCGGAATGAATATCGAAAGGAGTATCCTCCCATGCCCCAGTCCGTCGATCTTTGCCGCCTCTATGAGATCCTCCGGTATTGAGCGGAAGAATTCAGAGAGTAGCATCAGGTAGAAAACCTCGCTCACCTCGGGCAGGATGATGACCCACATGCTGTCCAGCAGATGGATGTTGCTGAAGTAGAGATACCTCGGCACCATCGTGGTTTCTCCCGGGACCATGAGGGTAGCCATCAACACCGCCATGATCGCCCTCGAGCCGCGGAAGCGTATCCTGCTGAATGCATAGGCCGCGGGAAGCGTCACAATGAGGCGGAGTATGATCGTGATCACGACCGTCTTTATCGTATTGCCGTACCAGTCGAAGAAATTCGTGTGTCCTATGACCCTCTGGTAGTTGCGGATAATCGGAGTGAACGGAGCGAAGATCGGCCTGTAGGCCTCGCCCTGTGTCCTGAAGGAGATTATGACCATCATTATGAACGGGCTGACCATCAGGATGCCGAGAATCCACATCACAACCGCATAAGGCAGGCTGCCTTTTCTTTCTACAGTCTTTCCAGGCATTTGTTCCTCACCTTTGATACAATCGCATTGACGACAATTATGAATGCGGCGAAAAGCACGCCCTCTGCGGCCGCGACACCGTATTTGCTGTATGTGAAGGCGTCATCGTAGATCTGGAGCGAAAGCACCCTGGAGGATGTTCCGGGGCCTCCGTCCGTAAGAGCCACGATAGCCGTGTAGTTCCTGAATGAGTTGATGATCGTGATCGTCAGCAGCATGAAAAGCGCCGGCGCGATCATCGGAAGGACGACATAGCGTATCTTCTGCATCCTTGTAGCACCCTCGATCTCCGCGACCTCGAAAAGCTCATCAGGCACCTCCTGCAGCGCCGCGAGTATCGTTATGATATTGAATGCAAGAGCTGCCCATGCCGCGATGACAGTCGCAGTCGGAAGCGCGAGCGCCGGGCTCGTGAACCACTTCGGCCCCTCGCTGCCGAAGAGACGCCAGATGGCGTTCACCGGGCCGCGCGTGGGATTGAGCATGAACTTGAAGACGATTCCGACAGCGATCATGTTCGTGACATAGGGCATGTAGAACATTGTCCTGACTGCCGTGCGCCCCTTGAAATCCCTGTTGAAGAGCATCGCAACTATGAACCCCACGACCATCAGGAGAGTGACATAAAGAAGCGAGAAGACGACCGAGTGCCCCAGGGAAGACCAGAACGTCGAGGTGTGTATGACTGTCGAATAGTTCTCCAGACCGGCAAAAGCCGTGGACATGCGCGTGCGGAGCGAGTTCCTCTGCCAGAAGCTCACAAGGATGCCGTAGAGCATCGGGTAGAGCTTGAACAGTGTGAACATAAGTACGAAGGGAAGGATGAAGATATATCCTATCCTCTCCTCTGTTTTCCTTGATTTACTTAATCTTGATCTGCTCATGTTCCGTTAAACCAGTAATGGGATGAAAAGGCCCCCGCAGGTGCGGAGGCCGGATGGAATCAGTTGTAGCTTGCGATAGCCTCGTTGACCCTTGCCGTGATGTTTGCCATCGTCTGGTCGAGGTCCTGAAGGTCGAGGAAGTACATTGTGAGCTCCTCGTTCGCAATTCTGTTGTACTCATCAGCGGCTGTTCCGATGATATCGGACTGGACTGCGCCCATGCCGTTGTTGACGAGTGTGTTGTAGAGATCATCGACAGTGATCTGTCCGTTGGAAGCCTCTGCGATTGAACCGAAGGCTGTCATCCTGTCCTCTTCAGTCATTGTCGCGTAAGCGGGGATTCCTCCCTCGAACTTCCACTGGTTATCCGCAAGCCAGAGCACATACACAAGAGCTTCCTCAGGATGCTCGGCGTTGACGTTGATCGAGTTGTATGCGGCGCTGACGATGTTGTTGTTAGCCTCGGGATTTGCCGGTGTCACTGCAATGCCGTACTTCCAGTCCCTGGGGTAATCCTCCTGGCTGTTGAGGAGCCTTGTGAACCAGTTGCCCTGCACGAACATGGCAAGGTGGTCGCCGGCCATCGCGTAGTAGTTCCAGGATACATTCTCATTCTGAATCTCCTCGACAGGCATCTGGCAGCCGAGCACGTTGGTCATCTCATAGAACCACTCGATGGCAGCGCGGCGTACAGGTGTGTCGAAATTGCAGAGTCCGTCCTCTGTGTAGAGAGGATCAGCGCACTGCGTGGCCTGAATGATGTACCAGGGGTTCTCAGCGTTCATGAAGGAGCCGTAGATGCCGGCCTCGGGATCGGTGAGAGCGATGGCAGTGTTCTTGTAGTCCTCCCATGTCCATGCTCCTGTAGGATAAGGAACACCGGCCTTGTCGAAGAGGTCCTTGTTGTAGAAGACGCAGTATGCCTCGACCTTTGAGGGAAGGCCGTAGTAGTCACCGTCATCCTCGACAGGAAGGTTCACGCCGTATGTCGCCTCAGCATCGATGCCCTGTCCCTCGACCAGCTCACGGAGAGGTACGAAGAAGCCGGCCTCGACCCTCGCCTCATAATACTTTGGCCCGAGCGATGGGATGACGTCGATCGTGCTTCCTGCTGTCAGGTCGATGTTGACCTTCGAGTCATGGTCCTCGTCGTTGCCCGGAGTCGGCTGCACCACGACATGGATGCCAGTCTCCTCCTCGAACGCCTTGTTCATCTCGTTGTACCAGACCTCATTGACATAGGATGCCCTGCAGACAGTGGTGACAACTCTCTCATCCGACTGCTCCTCGCTGCTTCCGCCTGCGAAGACTGCGGCTGCAAGGACTGCTGCGAAAAGCACTGTGAAAACGGCTCTCTTCATTTTTTCTCCTCTTCTCCCTTCTTCTGGGACTCAAGAATCCTGAGTATCCTTTCGCGGTAAGTCCTGTCGCGGCCTTCCCACTCCGGGTAGACCTTCGATCCCTCCGCGTAGAAATCGTCCTCGTTGCGGCCCTCCAGCTGTCCCTGCAGAGTATGCTTGTCGATGGCGTAATCGGGAATCTGCGGCCTGAGGCTGCCGCTCTTGTACTCCTTCATGATCCAGTTGTACATCTCATCGCTTGACCTGTCCTTCTGGCTCTTGCAGAGGTACCTGACGGCGTGAATCGCAAGAAGGCCCCTGTCTCCGGGCTGCTTCGTCACGCGCCTCATCTGGTCGAGCTCTCCGATCAGAACCGGTGCGTAGACATTGGCGAATCCGACATCCTCCACGCTTATCGTGCGGAGGCGGAACCAGAGGTAATCCTCCATGTCCTCGCTCGTGATCATCATCTCGTATGCCAGAGTCGCGGCATTCTCCTCGTGTCCTCTCCTGATCTCCTTCTGGAGCGCGGAGATCACGAGATCGGCGGCAAGCCCGCTTATGGTCTTGCACTTCTGCCAGGGATCATATGGGAAATTTTCCATGTCTCCTCCAAAAACATGGCCATGTTACCATAATGTTAATCCCAATCTTTACTGTTTTACTCTAAAAACTTCAGGATTTGTAGCATCTTCGCATTTGTGATACATTATTCTCATGATCTACAAGAAGGAGACGATAAACCCCGGCAAGAATTCCGAACAGTGGTTCATATCATCGCGCACAGCGGAAGCATACCCGTTCGCATCATCGCTCTTCAAGCAGGGGGGATACTGTCTTCTGGACAGCGAGTTCTGGATCGAGAGACCCCGCGCGAAAGGTTACTCAACCATGATCATCACGCTCTCAGGCAGGGGAAGATTCATCCAGGAGGACGGCACTGAGTTCTGCCTCGATGAGGGGGAGATGTTCATCTCATCCCCATCAAGCCAGGGACACAGGGAGGAGACAGCCGGCAATGACACATGGGAACAGGTATGGCTCACATTCTATGGTTCATCCCCTCTTCTTCCCTCGGAAGAATTCGACTGGAGGATCGTGAAATTCCCGGATACCGCGATGATGAGGGAGCTGATGCTTAATATAATAAGGGAGGACATCAACGCCGCGGCAGAGAGCGCCCTCTCGATAGAGCTCTCGGAAAGGCTTCTGCTGCTGACGCTCCGCCGGGCCCTGCAGACATCGGAGACAGGAGACAGGGCAAGAATCAGATCGCGCTTCGAAAAGCTCTGGAATGATGTATCAAGTTCGCTCAATCAGGAGTGGGAGGTTGAGAGACTCTGCCAGATGATGAACTTCTCACGCTCCCAGCTGACAAGGCTCTGCAAGAAGCTCTACGGGGAGACTCCAGGCGAGAAGATCCGCCGCATAAGGATGGAGAACGCCAAGATTCTCCTTTCAAGCAGCTCGCTGTCCATACTCGAGGTGGCAGACGCCGTCGGCTATACTTCCCCTTCCCTCTTCTCATCCTCCTTCTCGTCTTTTGCCGGCATGAGCCCGAGGGAATACAGGAACATGCGGCGGAGAGCCCGCGGCAAGGGAGAATTGCCATAATAGAGTCATTCCTATAGAATCCGGCGGAAGAACAGGAGAAAATATGAAAAACACAGGATTCTTTGCCGAGTTCAGGAAGTTCATATCAAGGGGCAACGTCCTCGATATGGCAGTCGGCATCGCAGCAGGCGCTGCATTCACAGCAATCGTCAACTCATTTGTGAAGGACATCATCAACCCGGTCATCGGTCTTCTCATAGGCGGAATAGACTTCTCCAGCCTTGAGATCGTGCTCAAGCCGGCGACGGAGAGCAGTGAGGCTGTCGCGATAAGATACGGACAGTTCATCAACTCCATCATCTCATTCATCATCATCTCGTTCGCGCTCTTCCTCATGGTCAAGGCATTCAACACGCTCAAGGAGAATGCAAAGAAGAAGGAAGCGGAGGCAAAGGCAGCAGCACCAGCAGCTCCTCCTGCGGACATCCAGCTCCTGACAGAGATCAGGGATCTCCTCAGGGAGAGGAAGTGACATGCGGGCCTCTAGGCCCGTTTTTATTTCACTCTTTTCCTTTATTCAAAAACAATTAACAGAGTCTTATTATAAAATTTTCATCTTCATATTGACATATATACCGGCTTTGACCATTCTATAGCCGACAAAAGCGAGGGATTCTTAAGGAGTCGTTAATGACAGAAAATGAAAGGATCCTTGTAAACAGTATCGCGGGATCATATCTTCCCGGCGAGGCGATGGCTATCTACGGCAGCATCCAGAACTACAGAAGGCTCAGGAAGAAGGAAGGCATGGCTCTGACCTTCGCAGAAGCTGCAGCGGAATGGAAGGAGCGGATATTCCTGCCGATCATCTCGGAAATAAGAAGCGACATGGCACTTTCCATCGCCGCAGGCAGCAGAATCGAGGAGGCATTCTTCCCCGCGCTTTACGCTGTCGAGGACAATGGCTTTGAATTCTCTGCAGCTGCGGTACGCAGGGCCGTGATGAAGAAGGCCCACGGAATCAGGGCCTTCATATCAAGACTCATAGCGTGATCAGCACTTGTAGAAGATTGCGGCCCTGACTTCCTCTGCCTTGGCATCGCCTTTGAGCATGCGCACAAGCTCAATGCCGAGATCGAATGCCCATCCGGCACTCTTTCCTGTGACGATATTCCCGTCAGTGACAATACCCTCTGTGGAGAAATGAAAATCCGGGGCATAGCTCCCGCATCCGGGGAAGCAGGTGGCCCTGCGGCCTGTAAGAAGGCCGAGGGGCGCCAGCACGACAGCCGGAGCGGCACAGATGGCGGCGACAATGCCCGTCTGGGCAGTGCGGACAAGTATCTCATTGACTCTCCAGGACTGGGATAGATTGACGCTCCCGGGCATGCCGCCGGGACAGAAAGCCGCGGCAAACTCCTCTTTCTCATCCAGATCGGAAAGTGCTGTATCGGCTTTTACCGTCACTCCATGCGAGGATGTGACCATCTCGCCGGCAACACCTGCTGTGACGACATCAAGCCCTGCCCTTCTCATCACATCAACAGGACAGAGCGCCTCGGTTTCCTCAAAACCATCAGCAAGAAAGACGATAACTCTCATAGTATCTCCACCTTTCCGCCGTTCTTCTTCGCCTCTCTGACAAGGCCGGCGGCATTTCTGACAATTCTCTCGGTCTCCTCCCACCCGATGCAGCCATCGGTGACGGAGACGCCATACTTAAGCTGGGAAAGATCCTCAGGAATTTTCTGCGATCCCTCTGCTATGTTGGACTCCAGCATGAAGCCCCTGATGCTCTTCTCGCCCCACCTGACCTGATCGATGACTGAGCGCAGCACCCTCTTCTGCCTCGTGAAATCCTTGTGGCTGTTCTGGTGTGAGCAGTCGACGAGGATACTTGCCGTAAGGCCGGCCTTCCTCATCATGGCTGAGGCCTCCTCGACATCATCCTCGTAGTAGTTGGGGCCCTGATCACCGCCGCGCAGGATGAGATGCGTGGCATCATTTCCCGCTGAACGGTAGACAGCAAGGCGTCCATCGCGTCCGACACCGATGAAAGAAGCGGGGCTGGCCGCTGCCTTGGCGGCATTGACAGCTGCCGTGAAGTCTCCCGATGTGCTGTTCTTGAAGCCTACGGCGACGGAAAGTCCGGATGCAAGCGATCTGTGTGTCTGGCTCTCTGTGGTCCTTGCGCCGATTGAGGACCAGCTCATCAGCTCATCCGTATACTGAGGTACGATCGGATCGAGGACCTCGCAGCCGACAGGAAGCCCTATCTCAGTTATATCGATAAGGAGACGGCGGGCTATCATGAGACCTTTCTCAATATTGCAGCTTTCGTCCATATCCGGATCGATGATGAAGCCCTTCCAGCCCAGCGCGGTGCGGGGCTTCTCGAAATATGTACGCATGACAATGAAGAAGACATCGGAAACGGAATCGGCAAGTCCCTTCAGGCGGCGGGCATAATCCAGAGCGGCAGCCGTGTCATGAATTGAACACGGCCCTATTACTGCAAGAAGGCGGTCATCATTCCCCTTCAAGATCGAGTTGACTGTATGACGGTACGACGATATCCTCTCCGCAGCCGACTCGGAGACAGGGCACGCAGCCTCCATCTCGCTGGGGGACATCAGAGGTTCTATCGAGCGTATTCTCAAATCCTGGATATTTCTCATAGTCCGGTATTCTAGCCTTTTTCACCGTCCTTGTCCCCGCCGGAACGCTTTCTGGGATAGAGGAATCTCTTTATCTTCTGTGTCGGAGTACGCTCAAAAGGCTTCTCCTGCAGCTCCACGCTCGATATCTTCGAGAAAGCGGAAAGCTGGGAGTTCACAGTCTTCCTTATCGCGGCGATATGCTTCTCAGCCTCCCGCTGAGCCTCCTGCAGCGAGATCTTCATCTTATCAGCCATCAGGTCGATATCTATCCTGATAAGTGCCAGAAGGCCTCCGTTTTCCGGAACTACAAGCGACTCGGCAACGAAATCCTGGCTGTTTATGAGGCTCTCGATCATCTCCGGATAGATGTTCTCTCCGCCGGGACCGAGGATCATCGTCTTAACCCTTCCCCTGATCGCAAGGCGCCCCTTCCTGTCGATATATCCGAGATCACCGGTACGGAAATAGCCGTCTGGAGTGAATACCTCCGCGGTGAGATCGGGACGGTTGTAGTAGCCCTTCATGACATTCGGCCCTTTGACTGCTATCTCACCAGTCCCATCCGCATTCCTGTCCAGCAGGATCACGCTGTCATCTGCGACAACGGGGCCGATGAAGCCAGGCTTCTCATCCCTGTGCCTCGAGCCGCATCCTGCGACAAGCGGCGAGGTCTCTGTCAGTCCGTAGCCGAGAGCATAGGGGAAGTGGGCAGCATGCAAAAAGCTCTCGACCTCAGGATCAAGCGGCGCGCCCCCGATGCCGAAGAACTTGAGGCGGTGGCCGAAGGTCTTCATCAGCTTGCGCCCGATGGTACGCATGACAACAGGACGTGTAAGAGGATTTGCAGCGAGCTTCGCGATACGCCCCTCTCCTTTCAGGACCGGCACTACTGCAGATTTGTAGACCTTCTCTATGAGAAGAGGCACGGAGAGCATGACATGGGGCCTGATCTCGGCAAGCGCCGGCAGGAGGATGGAGACAGCCGGCTGGCGGCCGAGGAAGTTTATCTCAAGGCCCTTCATAAGGGGCAGGATCTGTCCGATCGTGAATTCATAGACATGCGCCATCGGCAGGATTGACAGCACTTTCTCCCCCGGGCTGAGACGGACATACACATCGCTCGCGAGATCGGCACAGCGGAGTATGTTCATATGCGAGAGCTCAACGCCCTTTGATGCTCCGGTTGTGCCCGAGGTGTAGATTATAGAAGCGGTATCGTTCTCACCTGGCCTTACAGCATCAAGCTCCTTCTGCCTTATCTTCTGCGTCCGCAGCGAGAAGCCGGGAGCAGCGGAGAATGATGATGATTCCGGGACCTCAGGCACATGCACCAGGTCATCGAGGCGGAAAAGCAGGAGATCCTCAGCCTCCGCGATCTTCTGATAATGCTTGATGTTCACCGCCGCGCCCTTGGCACCGCTGTCGCGGAGTATCGAGAGCATGTCACGGGAAGGAAAGTCAGGAAGGACGGGAACCGCCACGGCGCCGGCAGAGACAATCGCAAGATACATCACCATCCACTCCGGAGAACTCTCCCCGATCAGGGCTATCCTGTCTCCCTTTCCGATTCCGAGCGAAAGGAGATAGGAAGCCGCTGCCTTCGCATACCAGACAAGCTGGCTGTAGCTCATATCATTCTCCTCGCCGGTGCGGAAGACGCGATAGCATCTCTTTCCTGGATAGCGGGACGCGATAGCATCCATGAAATCCGGGAATGTATAGCCCTTGACTGTCTTCATTCTCAGCCCGTCAGGACGCTTAATCCTGCGGCATTCCTTTTCCGTTATTCTTTCCTTATTCTTCCTCGCCATCCTGGAACCCCTCGAAAAGTTCTCCCCGTTCGCAGACCTTGCAGAACACACCGGACGGAATCTCCTTCGCAGCAAGAGAGCGCACACACTGCGGAGTATTGTTATTGGCGCTCAGATGCACGAAATAGAGGCTATCGCCGAGTGAAGCGGTCCTCTTCGCGAAATCCATCGCCTCCCTGTTTGAAAGATGGCCGTAGCGGCCATGTATCCTCTCCTTGAGGAACTTGGGATATGACCCTTCAAGAAGCATCTCCTCATCGTAATTCGATTCAATGAACTTGACCCGGGCACCTTTCGCAAGCTCCCATGCCTCATCCGGTATCACACCGGTGTCGGTCATCAGGAAATAACTGCGGCCTTCGGAAAAGAAGGCATAGCCAGCGCTCCCGTCCGAATCATGGGAAGTCGGAAACGGATGCACCGTGAACCCGGGAACGTTCACGGGCTGTCCGAACTCGTACGTCCTGACCTCTTTCCTCTCGATCTTCTGATGGAGCATGATGCTTTCATTCTTCTCCATCGAGACCGACGAGACATATACCGGAATATGCAGCTTGCGCTGAAGGACTCCGACGCCCTTCGAGTGATCCGGGTGCAGATGAGTCAGGAAAAGGGCCCTCACTGTGGAGATGTCAATCTCATGCTCAGCCATCTTCTCCGTTATCTTCTTG
>CASEZU010000120.1 GCA_949292445.1 uncultured Spirochaetales bacterium
CATCGGAGTATGCCCGAAAGATGCGATTGTAGAGGGAACAAGCAATTCAAATGAGATACTCAACTGCCGCATGATGGAGTATGCGAAGGCAGTCCTTCAGGACAGGCCCTCCTTCCATATCGCGATTGCAATTGACATCTCGCCCAACTGTGACTGCCATGGAGAGAATGATGCCCCTATAGTGCCGAATATCGGCATCTTCGCCTCATACGATCCGGTGGCACTTGATCAGGCATGTGCAGATGCCGTGAACAGGATGCCGGAGAATCCGGGGACAATGCTCTCCGAGTCCGCGCACGGGCACAATGATCATTTCGATGACGTGCACCCTGACACAAACTGGAAGCAGGGACTCGAATATGCCGAATCAATCGGGCTCGGCACCAGAGAATACAATCTGATCACAGTCAGATAAAGCCATGATATTGGAATCGCCCGCGGAGAACCACGGGCGATCTCTTTTCCTGCATGAAATCTCAGAGCGTATCAGGATCGAGATTGGCCTGTTCAATGTCCTTAAAATAACGGTAGGTTGAGACCTTCAGCTCATCGCATGCCGGCTCGTCGCAGACAATTATCGCATGGCGATGCATCTGCAGCGCTGAGCATGTCCAGGCCTGGGACACACCGTCTTCGACAGTGTGCTTGAGGGCTCTGGCCTTGTTATGGCCGTTGACGAGGATCATCACTTCCTTCGCATCCATTACAGTCTGGACTCCGACTGTGAGCGCTGTTGAAGGAACATCCGAGATATTCCCGCCGAAGAAGCGTGAGTTCATCACTTTCGTATCATATGTAAGGGACTTCACTCTTGTCCTGGAGGAAAGCGAACTGAAAGGTTCGTTGAAAGCGATGTGACCATCAGCTCCGATGCCGCCGAGGAAAAGATCGATACCGCCATATGAGGCAATCTTCTCCTCATAGCACCGGCACTCCTCCTCAGGATTCACGGCATTGCCGTCGAGTATGTTCGTGTTAGCCGGATCGATATCGATATGATCGAAGAAATTCGTATGCATGAACGTGTAGTAGCTCTGCTCATGATCGCGCGGCAGGCCGACATATTCATCCATGTTGAATGTCACGACATTCCTGAATGAGATGTATCCCGACTTGTTGAGCCTGATGAGCTCCTTATATGTCCCGAGCGGAGATGATCCTGTGGGAAGCCCAAGCACAAACGGCCTCTTCTCGCCTTTTCTCTCATGTTCCTTGATTCTGGCTGCTATATACCGTGCCGCCCACTGTGAAAGCCTCTCATAGTCCGGCTCAATTATTACTCTCATATTTCCTCCTCCCTCGAGGATACCATTCCTTCGGCGCCTTCGCAAATGACTTGTTCACAGGCTCTGGCATCGTCAGCAAATCAATGCTACAAGCGGAATATCATTCCATTAACGGAGCTATTATTTACGATTCCTCTCTTTCATCAGAGCACCTGATTCCTTCCCTGAAATATGAGCTATCTCCATATCGAGCATGCAGAACATAGGCCACTCCTTTTCCGCATATGCAGCCATGTGCTCTTCCGTATCCATCGGCGCATACTTCCTTCCCAGTGCCATGATGCACTCGCGCTTATACGCCTCATCCTCCACGATAGACAGCCTGCCGAAGACAATGACGCTCCTGTATCTTGTGGTGTACTCAAAAGGAACGACATCATCCTGCCCTACCACACAAAATGATGCCCTGCCAGAGCGGCGTATGGCATCTATCTTATGTCCTGAAAGCGCCGAATGAAAGACAAGATGCCCGGCATGGACTGCATAGCTTATCGGGAGGGCATATGGGTATCCATCATCGCCAGAAAGTGCCAGAACACCATGCGTCCCTTTTTCAAGGATCTCCCATGCTTCAGCTTCAGGAATCTCCTGCCCTTTTCTCCTCATCTCCCTGAACACTGTCCTCCTCCTGATATTATCCCGGAAGCGACCACGGTATCTCCGTCATAGACAACCGCGCTCTGCCCCGGAGCTGCCCCTTTCACATATTCTGAAAAGAACACATCGAAACCATCACCGCGTCTGACAACATGCGCCGCAGCGTCTTTTGCCATGCTCCGGATCTTCACGGAATAAAGTATTTCAGGATCAAAATCCTCATAAGCTCCGAAAACAGCATCTGAAGCATGCAGCACCGAAGCATGGGTGCTTTTCTCCGTGCCGACGATGACACGGTTCCCGGCAGGATCTATGGAGATGACATAGAGCGGCTCTGAATATGCGATGCCGAGTCCCCTGCGCTGCCCTATCGTGTAATGCCAGAAACCATTGTGATGCCCAACGACACGGCCATCCTCCGTCACAATCTCTCCCGGCTTGTCCTCTGCTCCGATGAGTTCCGCATAATCTCCCCCATAGAAATCCTGGCTCTCCGTCTGCCCCTTCTCATGGAAACCAAGTATTTCATCAATCTCCCGTATCTCACTCTTGAGATGCTCTCCGAGGGGAAAGAGGACAGATGAAAGCTGGGACTGGGACAGCCTGGAAAGGAAATAGCTCTGATCCTTCTGCAGATCCCTGGCCTTCAGGAGCGCATAACGTCCGTTATCCAGACGGCGGACCCGAGCATAATGACCGGTGGCGAAGAAATCGAAATCCATCACCGAACGGGCATAATCCACCATGGCCCCGAACTTGACCTTCTGGTTGCACCAGATACAGGGATTCGGCGTACGTCCGTTCATATACTCAGACCTGAAATTGCCAAGCACATCACTCTCGAAAAGATCTGAGCAGTCAACCGTCAGATGGCGTATGCCTATCTTCTCCGATATCTCCCGGATCTTCTCCATATCCTTTGTCTTATCCGGACTGTAACAGCTGTTTGCTGACATCGGCTGAGGATACGGGGAGCCCGGCTTCCAGATGAGCATTGTTATGCCCATCACCTCGTATCCTTCTTTTTTAAGGAGATAAGCAGCTACGGAGGAATCTATTCCTCCCGACATTCCTACAAGAACCTTCACGGTGCCATGATAGCATATCAGGAGAACAATGACTTTATCTCAGCGCTGTAAAGCCTGCTTATCTCCGAGCGCTTGACTTCCTGCTTTGCCGAAAGCTCCTGTCCGACCTGGAAGGATCTGTGCAGAAGCACAAACCGGGAAATCTGCTCGAAAGCCTTGAAACCGCGTTCCCTGGAGACAAGCCTCATCACCTCGGAGCCGATCAAATGGCGCACTTCCTCCATTTCAGCAAGGTTCTCACGGCTTATGTACGGAACCTTGCTGTCCTTGAGATAGCGCTCTATGTTCTTCTCATCGGGAACGATCAGTGCTCCGAGGAATTTCTCATCCTGTCCGACAACAACAGCTGTCTCAATGTACTCGCTCTCCTGGAGTGCCGCCTCGATCGGCACAGGCTCTATGTTCTCACCACCTGAGAGGACGATTGTATCCTTGACGCGGCCGACAATTGCAAAGTCCCCCCTGTACTCGAGCACAGCAAGATCACCTGTGTGGAGAAAGCCCTCGCTGTCTATCATGCGGGCAGTCCTCTCCGGATCTTTATAATATCCTTTCATGACCTGGGGCCCGCGTACAAGAAGCTCACCCTTCTCTCCCGGAGGCAGTATATGCCCGTCCTCCGTGCTGATGACACGGAGCTCTGTTCCGGCGAACGGATGCATGAATCCTCTCACAGCATGCGGGTAGCTCTGAACTCCTATCACCGGAGCTGTCTCCGTCATGCCGTATCCGTTGAGGAGCTTCACTCCTATTGCGGAGAAGAAATCATCGACATCCCTGCTCATTGATCCGCCGCCTGAGATCCCGGCGATGAACGAGGTGCCGAACTTCTCCTTTATCTGCCTGAACGCGAGCCTGTCACCGATCCTATACAGCAGACCGAAGAAAAGATAAGGAATGAATCCGGCGATCTTTCCCGGAATATCTGATTTGGCCCTGAAGCGCGGTCTGAGTCCTAGAACCATATCCTCCGCCTTTCTGTAACGCTTTGCCGCAGAGACAAAGAATGAGAACATCCGGCGCTCGAACGGCTTCTTTGACTTCATGGCCTGATTGACTCCGGCTTTCACCGTCTCCCATATCCTCGGAACTGAACACATAAGCTCAGGATTGATTCTCAGAAGATCTGTGAGCATGATCTTTCCTATCGGCTTGGAATATGCGAGAACACCTGTCTCATATACAGCCACATACTGGATTATCCTCTCGAATGAATGCCAGACAGGAAGCACTGAAAGCCATTTCCAGCCGGGCTTGAACTCGATGATCTTGTCTATTTCCCCCAGCTGGTAAAGCATGTTGCGATGTGAGAGCATGACGCCTTTCGGGAGCCCTGTTGTACCGGAGGTGAAAATGATGGTGGCAGTGTCATCCTCCTTTCCTGCTGCAATCTCGCGCTCAATGACCGCTCTGCCTTCGCTCTCATCCAGCAGTTTCTCCCCCATGGAAAGAACATCGCGGTAAGGAATAACCTCTATTCCGTTCTCCTCGCCGCCATCTCCGTCAAAGACAATGACAGTACGGAGTTCAGGGAGAGCGGAAGCAAGCCCTGTGATCTTCCGGCACTGCTCATCGTTTTCAGCAAAAGCAACACGGGCCTCCGTCACGGAAAGAATATGGCTGACCTCGTAGGGCATCGCATCCCGCCCTCTGGGAACATCTGCAGCGCCAAGTGAGAGTACAGCAAGATCCGCTGCAAGCCATTCAGGCCTGTTGTCGCTGATGATTCCGACATTGTCGCCGCGTCTCACACCGATTTTCCTCAGGGCAAGCGCAATGCTCCTGTATTCCCTCTGAAGTTCTGAAAAACTCCTGGAAACAAAAGCTCCCTTGGGGTTCTTTCCCATCTGGATCACCGCATCCGGACTCTTCTCCGCCCTGTCATCAAACAGCTGAACGAGCGTGCTGTACATGCATCCCTCCCCTCTATCTTTTCTGACAAAATATTAAAAACTGTCAGAAACAGTAATGACAAAGAGTCCTCTGAGTCAATAGAGAGCGATGAAAATGACATAACATTCCATGGATCATCACTTTTCTGCAAGCGGAAGCCTGATAGTGAAAACACTGCCAAGTCCTTCAACGCTCTCAGCCGATACTGTGCCGTGATGCAGTTTGATTATCTCCCGGACTATTGAAAGCCCGAGTCCGGCACCATCGGATGACGAGGTACGGGAAGGATCCACCTGATAGAAGCGGTCCCATATCCTGCCAAGATGGGACTGAGCTATCCCGATACCGTCATCACGGACAGAAATGACAGCCTCTTTTCCTTTTTCAGCTGCTGAAATGAAAACATTTCCGCCTTCCCGGCCATATTTTACAGCATTCGAGATAAGATTCATCACTGCCCTGGCAATCATATCCCTGTCGGCATCTATCATCACGTGAGATGGCGAGTCAACGTGAAGCGATATCTTCCTCTCAGCAGCTGGATCCTCCATTGCCCCGGCCACAATCTCACACAGCTCGGAAACATCGAAATGCTCCGGATGCGGCGTCAGCGTTCCTTTGTCGGAACGGGCAATAAGCAGGAGTTCGGACACAAGCCTGGACATCCTCCCGGCCTGACGGGCTATGACGGAAAGCGATTCCTCCATTTT
>CASEZU010000121.1 GCA_949292445.1 uncultured Spirochaetales bacterium
GATATCGTCGTGCCAAGGCAGATGGTGAGGGAGATGAAGCCTGCGTATGATACGGGAACTCCGAGATCCTGGAACATCATCGGCCATGCAGCCCCGAGCATCGAGTCGGGGAGGCCCAGCGATATGAATGCCAGATAGATAATGACCAGCAGCATAAGTGAGAACATGGCTGGAGTTTAGCATTCCGCATTATCTCTGCCAAATCCCGTGAACGGACACGCTGATGCCATATTCCGCCATTCAGGTCTGTGTTTCTTGATGAAAGCGCCGCCGAGTGATATTCAGAAGCCATGACAGGTCATGGGATGCTGATTCATGAGCGCGTGATAGGGGAGACAAGCACGGTCTGGGATTTCTCCGATGATGCGGAGCTTGTCGTTGCCTGGCACGGATCGGTTCGGGTCATTGCCGCTGATGGTTTCCAGGTCTTCACGCTGCGCGAGAAGGAGGGTGTCTTCATCCCGCCCCGTGTGATCTCTTCGGTGGTTGCCGCAGCCGGAAGTGCCGTAATCCGCATCCTTTCATTCCCACTTGCTCTTTTATGGGAGGATGAGGAGAGCGCTGTCTACAGGAAGTATTCGGAACCTCTTCTCTCACTCGGATGCGCTGTCTCCCTTTCCCCAACTGCGGCCGGACAGGCGCTGAAAGCATATGATGTGCTTTCTGAACACAGCTGGTGCTACGAGCTGGAGGCACGTTCCCTGATAGTCTCCGTGCTGATCGCCATATTGATGGAGAATGAGGGCAGGGCGGAAAAACGTGCATTTGCAGAAGGCAGGCTCCTTAACATGATGACTTTCATCAAGGAGCACTACAGCGAGGCTGTTTCGCTGTCGGACATTGCAGCAGCCGGAAATGTCTCCGAGCGTGAGTGCCTGAGGTCTTTCCGCAGGACGCTGGGAACGTCACCTGTACAGTATCTCATCTCATACAGGCTCTCGGAGAGCGTGAAGCTCCTGGAGTCCACTGAACTCGGCATTGCGGAGATAGCCTGGCGTACGGGATTTGAGAATCCTTCGCATTTCTCCAGATCATTCAGGGCGCTTTACGGCTTTTCTCCGACCCAGTGGAGGCGCCGCAGGCTCTGAGAGGCCGAGGAAACGGAGCATGTTGGTCTCTCCGATTGCGGATATCTCCTCATCTGTGAAACCTGAGCGCTCGAATATCGATATGTACTCAGTGTAGGATTCCACCTTCAGGAGGTTCACTGAGAAATCAGAGCCGAAGAGGATGCGGCTCAGTATCCTTTCCCTGTCACCGTCCTTCTGGTCATTCAGAAAGGAGAGAAGATCGGAGTAGAACTCCGGTGTGCAGCCGGAGAATGAGACATCCGCATAGACGCCGCTGAAGTCCTTCATCAGCGATATGAGGGACATGAACCATGGACTGTCCGGGTGGTGCTTGAGACGCGCAGCGATGCTCTGCACATTGCTTCTGGATGCGATTGCATACTGCTTACCGAAATGGGCGAAGTCGATTATCAGATCAGGATAGTTCTCCAGCACCGTCCTCCATGCTGCCGGATCGGTATATGACCATGCCTCCTCTGCGGAGATCCCCCTGAATCCCTGGTCATCGCAGTGGGTTATGACGGGTATCCTGTTCTTCTCGCACCAGGCATAGAGCCATCTGTGCTTTTCCAGCGTCTCTCTGTCATTAGGCCACGGCTTGAACCCTAGCGGAGGGTATATCTTCACGCCGTAACAGGGTTTCTGCGGCACTTCATGAGGGCGATGCATCCTGTGGGATGTGTTCATGTATCTCTGGAAAAGCTCCTCCATGAAGCACTGCGAATGCAGCCTCGGATCTATTCCAAGAAACGGGTAGAACTCGAAAAGCCCTTCCGGGCGTTTCCTGTAATAATAGCGCATCCCTTCGACAGTGGCCTCAGCATAGGGGATTATCTTGTCCTCGGCAGGAAATGAGTAGTAGATGCTGTCGATTGCTTTCTGGTCCTGTGAGAAGTCCATCAGCAGCGGCACCATGATGAGCTTCTCCGCCTCCAGTGCCCTTATGTGGAAACGTCCGCCGTGGATGAACGGCAGGAACGGGGCATATTCATGCTTCCTTTCCGAGCTGTACATGCCCTCGAGGTCATCCTCCATCATCACGAAAGTCTCCCCGATCGGACGGGAGAAAGCGCTGAGCGTGTTGGTGAGGGTGTTGAGGAAATTGTTTCCCTTCATCATCTGCGGCGTGATGATGTAATTGGACGCCGCATTCGCGGAGAGAATCCCCGCTGCCGAGTCATAGAATGAGTTGAGGAATGAGGCGAAGTTCGGCTCATTCATCGTCATGACATGGAAATGGCAGTCGGAGAAGTACTTCATTGTCTTGGGAAAGAGGCCGCCTGAGCGGCCCCGTTTTGTTCAGAGTCCCATCTTCTGCTTCATCTTCGACCAGGAGTCCTTGAGTGTGACGGTCCTGTTGAAGACGAGGTGGTCAGGTGTTGAGTCGACGCTGTCGGCCATGTAATAGCCGTTGCGTATGAACTGGAGATACTCTCCGCTCTTCGCTGTCGCCGCTTCCTCCTCAATTCTCGCATCGGGGATCACTATGAGCGAATCCGGATTGAGGTCATCGAGATAGTTGCCGGTTGCGGCTCCAGGATTCTCCGCTTTGAATAGCTTGTCGTACTGCCTTACTTCTGCGGTTATCGAATGGGCGGCAGATACCCAGTGGCTTGTTCCCTTGACCTTCCTGCCGTCGGCTGTCGTTCCTCCCTTCGACTCCGGATCATAGGTGCAGTGCACAGCTGTGATATTGCCTTCAGTATCCTTTTCGACGGAGACTGCCGTCACATAGTAGGCATGCTTGAGCCTTATCTCATTGCCGGGGTAGAGCCTGTGGTATCCCTTGACAGGAACCTCCATGAAGTCCTCCCTCTCAATGTAGAGCTCCTTCGTGAAAGCCACCTTGTGCGTGCCGGCAGACGGATCCTCCGGATTGTTCTCGGCATCGAAGTATTCCGTCCTGTCCTCAGGATAGTTGTCGATGATTATCTTCAGCGGGTCGAGCACGGCCATGAGCCTCTTTGCCCTCTTGTTCAGGTCCTCGCGGACGCAGAACTCCATCAGGGAGTAATCAACGACGGACTCGACTTTGGCGACGCCTACGCGCTGTACGAAATCCTTCATTGCCTCAGGGGAATAGCCCCTTCTCTTGATACCTGCGATCGTGGGCATCCTCGGATCATCCCAGCCTGATACGAAATTGTTGTTCACAAGATAGAGGAGCTTCCTCTTCGACATCAGCAGATAGCTTATGTTGAGCCTGGCGAACTCATACTGATGCGGGGTGTGCTCAATGCCGTCGATCGATGTCGCCCAGTCATATGCCGGACGGTGGTCCTCGAACTCCAGTGTGCAGATCGAGTGCGTGATTCCCTCTATCGCATCGGAGATGGGGTGGGTGAAATCATACATCGGGTAGATGCACCACTTCTTTCCTGTCCTCGGATGCTCGGCATACTTGATCCTGTAGAGCGCTGGGTCGCGCATATTGATGTTGGGGCTTGCCATGTCGATCTTGGCCCTGAGCGTATACGCACCCTCCGGGAACTCCCCGTTCTTCATCCTCATGAAGAGGTCGAGGTTCTCCTCCACTGACCTGTCGCGGTCGGGCGAGTTCTTTCCCGGCTCTGTGAGCGTTCCCCTGTACTCCTTCATCTCCTCCGGAGTGAGGGAGTCCACATATGCTTTCCCTTCCTTGATAAGGCGGACGGCGATATCGAAGAGCTGGTCGTAGTAATCGGAAGCATAGTATGTCTTTTCTCCCCAGTCAAAACCGAGCCAGTGGATGTTGTCCTTGATTGAGTCGATGTACTCCTGCTCTTCCTTTGCCGGATTCGTGTCGTCGAGCCTCAGGTGGCATGTGCCGCCATACTTCTCGGCGAGGCCGAAGTTGATGCAGATAGCCTTGATGTGGCCGATGTGCAGATAGCCGTTGGGCTCCGGCGGGAAGCGTGTTACGATCTTGTTCCCCGGTACTCTTCCCGACTTGAGATCATCCTCGATGATCTTCTCCAGAAAGTTGAGCGGCCGCTCTTCCTTGTTTTCCATGATTCACCATCCTTTTCAGACCTTCCATAGGGTCCTTGCAGAGATGATGGAAGTCTAACATATATTGCCGTCTTAGAATACCTCGAGCGTCACCTCGCCGCTGCCTTTTGCTGCCAGCCCGAATGATGCGGAGGTTGTAAAGGAATCCTTTTCCAGGGTGAGCACAGTCCTTTCCCCCGATATGAATGTGAGCTTTTTCCCGTTCTTCACGAGCCTCAGCGTACTGAAACCCTCTGAGGGCAGCTCAGTCCTGACACCGCCGAAGGAGAGCACGGTTCTTTCTCGGCCGAACACCACATATTCCTCCGGTGTGTGAAGAAGCACGAAGGCCGTGCTTGCCGTGGATGAGCATGAAAGCGAGATCTCTCCTTCCTCTCCGATGATGAAATAAACGGAATGGGCATCCGATGATCTGAATGACAGTGAGTGGAGGGTTGCTCTGACCTTCTCCGGTTTCGAGATCCATATTGCCTTCTTGGTGTTCATACTGCGATTATAACCGCTCTTGAACGAGGCAATCCATAGGGGTAGACTTTGCACATGATCGCAGTAATCGGAGAGATGGCAGTATCATTCATCCCCGCTGAAGGGAGCTGGGAGAGGGAATTCTCCGGCCTCGGATACGAATGGGCCGCGAGGCTCAGGGAAATGGGCAAGGATGTCCTTCTTCTTACGGTGCTTCCTCATGGCAGGACCGGTAGGGACATGGCTGATGAGCTTGTGCGCCTGGGCGTTGTGTTCGATCCCGATATGCGCGCGCCTCTCAATCCTGCCGTGGTGATTGACGGCGAATGGCTTCTGAAAGGATCTGCACCTGTTTCTCTTTCCACTGAGAAGCTTTCTGATGCCTTCTCATATTTCAGCGATATAGAATCTGTGGTCGTATCAGGGACGATCCTCTCATACAACCCGGCAGCCTCGGCTGTCCTCGATGCCGTATCCTTCATGAATCCGCTTCCCAGAGTTGCTGTAGACACAGGGTATCCTGAGGCTGCGGAAGGCAATGCCTCGATACTTGAGAGAACGCTTTCCGGTTTCAGGGCCTCCGTTCCAGGCGTGCTGATCAGTAGCGACAGGGATGAGGTGCTATCCCTCGTCAGATGACCCCTAATCTCTCGAGGGCGTAGGCGATCCCATCGCTGTTATTGGAGAGTGTTATGAAGGAAGCGGCTGCCTTGGCTGCCTCAGATGCGTTCTCCATCGCTATTCCGAGCCCTGCAGCGGCTATCATTCCGGCATCGTTGTCCCAGTCCCCGAAAGCGATTGTCCCGCTGGTTTCTATTCCGAGATACTCAGAGACGATCGCGAGGGCATCTTTCTTGTCGATGTCAGGTGGCAGCACCTCGAAATTTGTCTCGCCGGAGCTTATCACCCTCGCTTTGTCTCCGACAACCGGCCTCAGCTCATCCATCAGCTCTTCCAGTTTCTGCCGACTGCTGTCCTTTACAAGTATCTTATAAGGATGTTCACCTGTTGCCTCGGCCACTCTCTCCGGGTCGGAGATATCCATCCTCACTCCCACATCCCCGCATATCCTGTTCTGCAGCTTGTACCATGAATCCTCAGCATCGATTGCGTAGCGCGTTTCGCAGAAGGCTATCAGGGAGGAGGCCTTTCCCCTGAGATAGGATGCGGCTTTCCTGTAGACATCCTCATCGATGCGCCTTTGCCGGAGATACCTGCTGCCGTCTTTGATAAGGGCTCCGTTTATCGCGGCGTAGATCACCGGAATGCCGAGCTGCTCTGCGGCTCTTTCCATTCCCGTTATGTATCTTCCTGATGAGAGGACTATCCTTATTCCGTTCGAATACGCTTTCCTCAGTGCTGCTGCGGTGCGCTCTCCGACAGTGAGGTCGGAACGGAAGAGCGTGCCGTCTATATCTGTGAAGATGGCTGAGTACATAGCGCTACTATACCCGGATGGAGGCGGAGGGAGAAGTGGTTGCTTTCGTCTTGGCGCTGTGGGATACTCTGGCGTGTGAAAGCGTTCAGGATATCCGCTCTCCTGCTGGCGGCCATGTTAATGTTCTCCTCCTGCACGGAGGATATGGTTTCCGATTCCCGCATTGCGATGGGAACCCTCGTCACCGTGTCGCTCCCGGAGCGCGATGCTGCGGCTATGGATGATGTCTTCTCACTGATCTATGAGATTGACGGTGAGATATCGAGATTTTCAGAGAAGTCATGGATCGGGCGCATAAACGAAGCTGCGGGCAGTGCTCCTGTCCAGGTTCCGGAAGAGATATACAGCCTTGTGAAGGAGGCCGTTGAGATGGCATACAGGACGGGCGGGGTCTTCAACCCTGCGGTAGGACCGCTCTCATCGCTCTGGGCTCTCGGTACTGAGGATGCACGGGTTCCTTCGCAGGACGAGATAAGCCGGGTGCTGCCGCTCCTTGATTACACCCTGATCGAACTGGATGACAGCGACCACTCTGTCTTCCTTCCTCTTCCCGGCATGGCCCTGGACCTCGGCGGTGTAGGCAAGGGCTATGCTTCTGACAAAGTCGCTGAGCTTCTCGGCGCACTCGGCGTCGGGAGCGCACTGGTAAATCTCGGCGGAAACGTGCTTGCCTATGGAACGCGTCCTGACGGAGAGCCATGGCGGATCGGCATAAGGGACCCCGAGGGAGATGCCTCATCATATTTCATCGTAGTGGATGTCTCTGATTCCACTGTGATCACATCCGGAGGGTATCAGAGGTATATAGAGAAGGATGGTGTCAGGTATCATCATATACTGAACTCCGAGACAGGCTATCCCTATGAGACTGACATACTCTCCGCGACTGTCATCTCATCATCCGGCACTCTCGGGGACATGCTCTCAACCACGCTGTTTGCGGAGGGCTCGGATAAGGCGATGGCGAGTGCACGGGCTTTCGGCGTCAGATGCATACTTCTGCTGGAGGATGGCTCAGTCCTCGATTCTGACAGCTCTGATGGCGATGTAGCAGTCATGGAGGAATGAGTCGACAGGCTCGAATGAGGTTCCGTCTGAGAAGAATCCCGTGATGGCGAAGCCGCATTCAGTGAGCCCTCCGATGATAGCCTCCAGCGTATGGGAGAATTCAACGGTGTCCCCCTTTGCTATTCTCCTCTTCAGCTCCTTCTCCGAAAGGCTTTTCTCATCGGAGAAGGGGATTGTGTACTTTATTTTCATCCTTCCCTTTGCAAGCAGCCTGTCATCGAACATGTAGAGAGCGGGGTTTGCTATGCCGAATATGTAGATGCCTCCCTTGCGGAGCACTCTTGCGGCCTCTCTGTACACACGGAGGATATCCGGGACGAAATTGAGCGATACAGGAGAGATGATGCCGTCGAACGCGCCGTCCGGAAAGACGGAGAGATCCGACATGTCCATCTCGTGAAGTCTTGCATTCAGGCTGTAGAGATCCAGGGCTTCTTTGTCCTTTTCAAGCATCCTGTGGCTGGCGTCCACGCATTCCACGCTGCAGCCATATGCGGCGAGTACGGGTGTCTGCTGGCCTCCGCCTCCGCCGAGGAGCAGCACATGGCCGCCTCTGAGCGGCTCTATCCATGAAAGAGGTACATTCCTGTCTATCGTTACCCTGACACCGGGCCTGCCGTTTCCCGCCTCCCTGATTTCCTCTGCAGAGGCGATCCTCGCCCAGGCGCTTCCGTTCTCAGCCTCTCCATCCCATGCTCTGCCGTTTATTCCAGCTTCATCCATGCATCTGAGGTTGGCATCGTATTCTTCCGCCGTCAAGAAGAATGGCATCATGCTTCTTATCGTGGTAGTATTCGGATATGCTGGCATTCAGACGGATCCTCGCATTCTCATCGCGCATACATACCTATCTGCTCGCTCTGTACATCTTCTTTGCGATACTCTTCGTGCTGTTCCTGTACTATCCGGTGAGCGAGGTGCTTGTATCGTTCGTGACGCTTGTGCAGATGCTCTTGGGCTGGACGATTGTCCTCGAAGGCTTCTGGATAGTGTTCGCGTCGGTGTATCAGTTCTTCTATTCGCGCGTGATGTGCCTGCAGCCTATGCTG
>CASEZU010000122.1 GCA_949292445.1 uncultured Spirochaetales bacterium
AGGTGACTGTAGACGGAGAGGAGATTGATCTCAATGAAGGTGACTGGATCAGGATCGCTCCTGCTGGAAAGAGGCAGTTCTTTGCTGCTCCGGACAGCCCGATAAGCTATATCTGCATTCAGGTCCGGGCAGGTTCACTTGGTGCATATACAGCTGACGACGCAATCTGAAATGAATACAGGCCTGCATGACGCACCGCCATGCAGGTTTATTTTGTTTCCGGCAACTGCATGTATAAGAGGGGATAGGGATTGCCCTGCTCATCTGTCTCTGTGCGTCTGCTGACCCTGAATCCCATATGCTCATAGAATCCTCTGGCCTGGGGATTCTGCTCATTGACAGCAAGCCGGCTGACGGAATACTCATCAATTCCTTTCTGCATAAGCTGCCTGCCGAGGCCTTTTCCGCGGCTTGCATCCTCTATGAAGAGCATTTCAAGAGAGCCGTCCTCAACTCCCATGAAGGCGGCAGGCTTTCCATCTTCATTTTCAGCTATTATGAGATGGGCGGCTCCTTTCAGTGCTTCCGGAACATACTGCTTTATGCTCAAGATCTCTTCTTCGGAGAGGAAAAGATGCGTGGCCCTGACCGATGATTCCCATACAGAGAGGAGGCTGTTAATCAGGGCCTCCGTCCTTTCTTTCACTTCATAGATCTTCATGGCCTGATGATACCAGAACCAGCAGTGATGTGAAATCAGTGCACTGAAAAACTGCAATATATCATTTCATGCCGCGGATGTGTGCATCCAGGCCATTGTCCGACAGGATTATTGACACCTGTCTTTTATGTGACGATAATTAGAACATTAATGATTCATAAGGAGGAATAATCAATGACAGTCATTATTTCCCTCCTATGTCTTGTTGCTGGTATCGCAATAGGCTTTGTATGCCGTTGGATATATGCTAAATCAAAGCTCACCTCAGCAGAGCAGGCCGCACAGAGATTAAGCGAGGACGCTGTCTCCAGAGCGGAGGCTCAGGCGAAGGAGATCGAGCTTGAGACCCGTGACAGGCTTCTGCAGGAACAGCAGCAGCAGGAGCGGGAAGCAAGAGAGAGACGATTTGAACTGCAGAAATCCGAGAGAAGGCTTCTGCAGAAAGAGGAAAATCTTGAGCACAGGCAGCAGGAGCTTGAAGCTGTAAAGCGACAGCTAGGAGAGAGGGATGCCGCCCTCGTCGCAAAGGAAAAAGAGGCGGAGGAGAAGCATCTTCAGCTGACGGCGGAACTTGAGAGAGTCGCGGCAATGACGCGTGAGGAAGCCAAGAACGCCATCATCGAGGAGATGCGCAAGGAAGCCGAGCACGACGGTCAGGTATACATCAACAAGATCGAGCAGGAAGCCCAGATCCAGGCTGACAAGGTCGCGCGTGACATAATCGTCACCTCAATCCAGCGTCTGGCGACGGAGGTTTCCGGAGAGATCACGACAGCATCCGTGTCGCTTCCGAGCGATGAGATGAAGGGCCGTATCATCGGCCGCGAGGGCCGCAACATCCGTACCCTTGAGACGCTTACGGGCGTTGATATCATCATCGATGACACACCTGAAGCTGTCGTCATATCGTGCTTTGATCCGGTGCGCAAGGAGATAGCGCGTGTCGCTCTCGAGCGCCTTGTTCAGGATGGCCGCATCCATCCGGCCCGCATCGAGGAGATGGTCAACAAGGTGTCCAAGGAAGTCGGCAGGATCATAGTCGATGAGGGAGAGAAGGTCGTCTTCGACCTCGGCTTCCATAACATGGGCCCGGAGATGATCAGAAACCTCGGAAGGCTCCATTTCAGGACCAGCTACGGACAGAATGTCCTCCTTCATTCCAAGGAAGTGGCAATTCTTGCCGGCATGATCGCCTCTGAGGTCGGAGCGGATCCTGAGATAGCCAAGCGCGGAGGTCTTCTCCATGATATCGGCAAAGGTGCCGAGACTGAGAGCGAGGCCAACCACGCCGAGCTCGGTGCTGAGCTTGCGAAGCGGCTGGGAGAGGATCCGAGAGTCGTCAACTGCATTCTCGCACACCATAATGATACGGAGCCGACATGCCCCGAGGCCATCATTGTGCAGGTCGCTGATGCGATATCCGCAGCCCGTCCTGGTGCCCGCCGTGAAAGTCTCGACAACTACATCAAGAGGCTTGAATCGCTGGAGAATATCGCAAAGGGCTTTGAGGGTGTCGACAATGCGTTCGCCATCCAGGCCGGCCGTGAGCTTAGGATCATGGTGAACAGCGACACAGTCTCCGATGAGAGCGCGAAGAAGATAGCCCGCGGCATCGCTGACAGAATCGAGGCAGAACTCAGGTATCCCGGAAAGATCAAGGTCACGATCATCAGGGAGACCAGAGTCGTGGAGTATGCGAAGTGAAAGACCGTGTGCGTGTCCTCATGATCGGGGACGTATCCGGAAGCGCAGGAATGGGAGCCCTTTTCGTGGGGCTCTCTTCGCTTGTACGGGATGAGAAAGCTGATTTCGTCATCATAAACGGCGAGAATGCCGCAGGCGGATTCGGCATAACTGTCCAGGATTACCAGTCCCTGAGGAAGATGGGAGCCGACGTCATCACAAGCGGCAACCACATCTGGCAGAAGGAGGAGATATACGAGATTCTCGACAAGAATGATGATATCCTCCGTCCTCTGAATTATCCGGAGCCATGTATCGGGCACGGATATACCGTGCGCAGGAAAGGCAGTCTTGCAATTGCTGTCATCAATGCCCAGGGCCGCGTGATGATGCCGCCGATCGATGATCCGGTGAAGCGCATCGACAAGGTGCTCCGCGACATAAGGAAGGAGACTCCTCTTGTCTTCGTTGATTTCCATGCGGAGGATACACTGGAGAAGGAGGCATTCGCGTTCGCACTGGACGGCAGGGTAACTGCTGTTGCAGGCACCCACACCCATGTGCAGACTGCGGATGAGAAGATACTTCCCGGCGGGTGCGCTTATATCACGGATTTGGGCCTCACCGGCGTGACGGATGCCGTCATCGGATCGGATCCGGAGAAGAGCATCGAGCGTCAGCTGACACAGCTGCCGATGAAGAGTGAGGTTGCCTCCGGCGATGCCCATATACAGGGTGTGGTGATAGAAGCCGATGCCTCTACTGGGAAAGCAGTTTCAATAGAGAGATTCACAAGGTGAGGGAGCCCGCAGAGGGCTCTTCCCTTTGTCATACAGGGGTTCCGTTCTCCAGGAAATGTATCTCCCTCAGATCACCGGAGAGGCTCAGCGTTGCCGCAATCTGGGCCCTGGCCTCTTCTCCCGGGTTTCCGGAAAGATCCATGAATATATAGCCATCATTACCTGAAATTCCTATGAGCTTCATGTCCTCCGGGATCATTGTCTCAAGCCCTTCTGAGATCTCCTTATCGGTAAGCGGAGCCAGTGCAGCCTCCGCCGCGATGTGGAGCATGTCTCTGTCATGGCTCATTATGCCTATTTCCGAGACTGTCTCTTTCCCGTCCATATAGAGGATTCGGGGGATCATCACGATATCTGTATCGGAAGGCCCCGCTTCCCAGAGCGCTATGTGACGGATGAACTGTGTAACCTGCAGCGCATATGGGGGCCTGATATAGATGACGGCAGCTGAAGCTGATAGTGTTAATGCAAGGAGGATGAAGGCCAGTATGGCCGCGCCCCTCCTTTTTCCATCTGACATATTGATATTTTACAGTGCCGCGGCGGATAGAGCAACATCGCCAATTTTTTCATTCCCTGTTAATATTAATGGAAGATATGGTTGAGAAAAGAGGTACAGGGGTATTCCCGGGAGTCGTTACAGGAAAGGTGGCAGTGTTCCGCCATACGATCCTTGACAATGTGGAGCACGCGCTGACCGGCAATCCTGAGGGGGAGCTGGAATCATTCGAGGCGGCACATGACAGTGTGCTTAAAGAAGTCCGTGCGATAAAGCCCTCCACAAAGGAGGAACGTGACATGCTCGGCGTGTATGAGAGCATGCTTTCGGATCCTGATTACCTCGCGCTCATAAAAGAAAACATAATGGACAGGCGGTACACGGCCTCATGGGCCGTGGAGGCTGCCACAGAGAAATACACGGCGGCTCTGGCCGCACTGGGGGATGCCTATTTTTCCGAGCGTATCGCAGACATCAGGGATGCCGAGAGCCGTCTTCTGTCAGCAATAGCCGGCATTGCCTCCGAGATATCCCTTTCCGAGCCTTCCATCATCGTTGCTGATTATCTGACTCCGTCGGAGCTGATGCAGATTGAGAGGCGCAATGTTTTGGGACTCCTTCTGGATACGGGTGGCCCCACGAGCCATGTGGCCATTCTCGCGCACTCTGATGAGATACCTGCCATTCTTGGCCTCGGTGACATTTCCTCGACAGCTGAGGACGGTGCCATCGTCGCCATGGACGGAAGGGAAGGCATTGCCGTAGTCGATCCGGATGAGAAGGTGCTCCGCAGCTTCAGGGCCCGGAAAGGCATAGCTGCCCGGACTGAGAAGGAACTGAGGAAGGAGGCCGCGCTTCCTGCCGTCACGCTTGACGGGCACAGGATTCATCTCATGTGCAATATAGAGGGAAACGAGGGCATAGACAGTGCTGCGGCAGCAGGAGCCGAGGGCATCGGACTTTTCCGTACGGAGTTCCTTGTCCTGCAGAATCTTCATGGTGACGGAGATGAGCAGTCCAGTATCTATGAGGAAGCGGCGAGACGCATGGGCAGTGCCGGTCCCGTCACCTTCCGCACATATGACCTCGGAGGCGACAAGATTGCGGACAGCATGCATGAAAGAGAGGAGAACCCGATACTCGGCTGGAGGGCCGTCCGCTTCTGCATGGCCAGGAAGGACATTTTCCGTCCCCAGCTCATATCAATACTGCGCGCTTCAGCAGTCTCGCCGTCTGTCAGGCTCATGTTCCCGATGATCTCAGGCTCTGAGGAACTTCTGGAGGTGCTCTCGTACCTCGATGAGGTGAAGGCTGAGTGCAGGGAGAAGGGAATCCCGTTCGATGAGAACATGAAGATAGGGACGATGATCGAGACGCCTTCCGCGGCTATCACGGCCGATATACTCGCTGATCATGTAGATTTCATGTCCATAGGTACTAATGACCTGATACAGTACACGATTGCGGTGGACCGCGGAAACGAGCGCATCGCACATCTTTAC
>CASEZU010000123.1 GCA_949292445.1 uncultured Spirochaetales bacterium
CATGTCTACTACTGGGATTCCACCGGCAGAAGGCCGCTTGCGGAAGGAAAGGATGACTGGAAGGCATATTCGGAGGCGCTCGGCGATGATTTCTCAGGCTGTGCGCTTCTGGAATTCGTAAAGGATAATACCACTGAGCAGTTCATGGAGGACGCTTCAGTTCTCCATCAGTGGATAGGATGAGGATATAACTATGGCAGACCTTCATGTTGATTGCTTCGATATGATCAATCCGTTCGTGATCGCTTCGAGTCCCGCCACCAGGGGCGCGGACAATGTGCTCAAATCCGCCGAAAGCCGCCCCGGCGCCATCGTGCTGAGGAATTTCGGACATGGTATGGGAGGAGGCAGCTTCATCTACCCCTCCGCTGAGGCGATGTACAAGGGAGAGCCCGCGTTTCATTCCCATGCTGTCGGCACGCAGCTTCCTGATACAATGAATTCCCTCGAGCAGTACTGCGAGGAAGTGAAGAAGATCAAGTCGAAGATGGACAGCGATATAAAGCTGTGGGTCTCCATCGGACACTACAGCGATATCGTGAAAGGCGGGGACTGGGATAAGGACTGGAAGAACCAGGCGAAAGAGCTTGCGCTCGCCGGTGCCGATGCCTTCGAGCTCCACTTCAATACTCCTGGAGTGGCTGTGGCCAAGGACAGGCAGTTCAACTATTACCAGCTTGTCTACAACTGCACGAAGATGATCAGGGAGACGGTTCCTTCCGTTCCCGTGATGGTCAAGCTCGCCGTTGAGGCCTGCGATCCCCTCACGTCGATGAGGAATGCGGTCGCTGCCGGAGCATCCGCTGTGGGGCCGACTGCCAGGTGGAAGGGATTCTACTTCGACCTCGACTGGAAGACAACAGAGGCCCGTCCCGGTGCCGGTTACGGCGGAACTCAGGCGAACCCCATCGTCTGCTATGCCGTTGCCGAGGCCAGGAGCAAGGGGATAGATATCCCGATGTTCGCCGGCGGCGGAGTATTCAGCTATGACCAGGCGCTGCGCCTCGTGATGGCAGGAAGCGACATGGTGCAGCTCGGTGCTGTGGCCTGTGCCGGCGGAGTGAGCGCCTGCAAGCGCATCATCAGCCAGTTCGGGAAGTGGATGGATGACAACGGATACCACGACATGGCTTCCCTCAAGGGAGATGCCCTCAATCTCTTCAATATGGATCCTGCATTCGCGAAGGCAAGGCAGAACAAGCTCGGTGCCGCATATAAGAGCGCCCAGGTTGATACGGAGAAGTGCATCGGATGCCGCCGCTGCACAGATGTATGCTGGTACAAGGGTGTGGAGATCGAGGACAGAAAGGCGAGGAAGACTGACAGCTGCATCGGCTGCGGCTACTGCTTCCAGGTATGCCCGACAGGCGCCCTCAGTGTCGACAAGAAGGGCATCCTGAAATCTGCATTCGAGGACTGAGATGGATAAGGTTACCGTTCTTCTCATCGGTATCGGAGGTTATGGCGAGAACTATGTGAAGGAGTTCCTTGAGAAGGACATCCCCGATGCCTCTCTCAAGGGAATCGCCGACCCGTTCGCCTTCAAGTCCCCTTATTATGAGGAGATCCAGAAGCGCGGCATTCCCGTATATGCTTCGCCGGAGGAGTTTTATCTCAAATCCGGCAAGGCTGACCTCGCCGTCATATCCTCCCCGATACACACGCACTGCCGGTATATCATCACCGCGCTGGACAACGGCAGCTCCGTGCTTACGGAGAAGCCTGTCGTGATCAGCATTGAGAAGATGAAGGACCTCGTGGAGAGGGAGAAGAAAGCTCCGGGCTTTGTTGCGGTAGGCTATCAGCAGTGCTATGCACGCGATGTGCTTGCCCTCAAGAAGGACATCCTCAGCGGTGTCTTCGGCAGGCCTCTGCGGATGAGATCCCTCCGCCTGATGAGAAGGGGGGACAAGTATTATTCGCGGAGCGGCTGGGCCGGAAAGCTCTCATGCCACGGCGAGTATGTCTTCGACAGCCCGCTTGCCAACGCCTGTGCCCATCAGGTGCAGAACATGCTCTTCCTCGCAGGAGACACTCTCGACAGTGCCGCCGATGTCTCAGACGTCGACGGTGTCCTGTACAAGGGAAGGCCGAGCATTGAGAACTTCGATGCCGCGGCGCTGCGCATCACGATGGCGAACGGAGCTGAGGCCTATTACTACACGGCCCACTGCGTCGATGCCAAGAAGATAGGGCCCATCGGCACATATGAGTTCGAGAACGGCACGATCGAGGAGGACTCCGGGGTGTTCATCGCTCATATGAAGGACGGCTCGGTGCGTGATTACTCCGCCATCGACAAGGGCGAGAAGATGCAGAAGCTCTATGATGCGATCGAAGGAGTGAGGACGGGAGAGAGGCCTCACTGCACGCTCGAGGCCTCGATACCCCACATAAAGACGGTGCTCCTTGCAGAGGATCTGCCTGTATACCTCAGGTATGACGCAGTCAGGAAGAGCGCCGATGATGATGCCTACTACTCGGTCCCCGGACTCGAGGAGGAGTATCTCGAATGTTACCGGAACTGGAAACTTCCGGAGAGACATAAAGCAGCATTTGTCTGAAAAAACAATAAGGAGGATGACAATGAAGATGAGATCAAGAGTCATTGCAGCGATTGCATTGCTTCTGGTTATCGTTCTTCCTCTTTCGGCCGCAGGATCGAAAGAGAATGCGACTACCGAGGATGGAAAGCCCATCATCACGCTGTGGGCACCGCTGAACCCGAATATCACACAGGTGGCTCAGAGCTTCGGCGACACAGTCTACTGGCAGGAGCTTCAGGAGAGGACGGGTGTCCAGATCGAGTTCCAGCATGTCACTGACACTGGATCCAACTCAACGGAGGCTTTCAACATTCTTGTCGCTTCCGGCGACTATCCTGACGTGATCCAGTATCCGTGGATCCAGTATCCGGGCGGACCGGCTGCTGCTATCGCTGACAAGGTCATCATCCCGCTCAACGATGTCTTCGAGAAGTACTGCCCGAATATCACGGCATTCCTTGAGGAGCATCCGGACATCGCGAAGATGATCTCCACAGATGACGGAACATACTACTGCTTCCCGTTCCTCAGAGGCACAAGCTATGAGAACAACCCGCTTCTCTTCTCCGAGGGCTGGGTGTGGAGAAAGGACCTCCTGGACAAGGCCGGACTCGACGTTCCTGAGACTCCCGATGAGCTTTATGAGGCTCTTGTTGCTTTCAAGGAGATGGGAATTGAGATGCCGCTCTCGATCAGGAAGGAGCATATCTCCAGAGTTCTCGGACCTGGCTTCGACAGCTATGCTGAGACAACAGGCAACTCCTTCTATGTAGAGGACGGAGTCGTGCACAACGGATACATCGAGCCGGAGAGAAGGGAGTATCTCGAGTTTGCCCACAAGCTCTATGCTGAGGGACTCCTCGACAACGACTACCTCTCTGTTGACAAGAACAAGCTCGGCGTCAACGTGCTCAACGGCCTCTGCGGCGCAGCATACGCTCCCGGCGGATCAGGAATCGGAACATGGCTTCCTGCCATGAGGCAGTCCGATCCTACTGTCGAGCTCGTATCGTCAAGACCGCTCTCACCGGAGAAGGGAAGGCTCAGCAAGTTCGCCAAGATGAACAATCTCTACGATGCTTCCGGTTCGTCCAGCGCCATCACCACGGCATGCACGAACATCGAGGCTGTGGCCAAGTTCCTCGACTATGCATACTCTGAGGAAGGCAGGATGTTCGACAACTTCGGAGTTGAGGGCGATACATACACAATGATCGACGGATACCCGACATACACCGACAAGATCGTTCCGTCAGGAGAGGATGGACTTACAAGCGAAGGCTACACGATTTCCCAGGCTCTCAGCATGTATACCCGCACCTATGCAACGGGCGGCTACATCCAGGATCCGAGATACATCGAGCAGTACTACTCGCTCCCTGAGCTCCAGGAAGCCATCACGCTCTGGGCACAGACAGATTACGGCAAGTATATCTATCCGCCTGCAACCACAACTCCTGAAGAGGCTGCCGAGCTTGCTCAGATCATGAACAACATCGAGACCTTCACGGACGAGATGGAGACGAAGTTCATCACAGGCGCAGAGGATATCGATGCTGGCTGGGATGCATATATCGAGCAGCTGCACAACTTCGGTATCGACAGGGCTATCGAGATCAAGCAGGCCGCATACGACAGGTATATGGCTAAGTAAGACAGCCTGACAGCTGGATTTATCGGGGCCGCGGGAGAGGTCTCCTGCGGCCATCGTCTTTATTTTAGGGGATTTACATATGAATACTCAGGACAGACTGATGGAAATCATCGATTTCCAGTACCCCGGCCTTGAAGCCGCCCGCACCGCTGCGGAGAATGGCGATAAAAGTCAGGCAGTCCATGCCATCGCGGAGCACTTTCGCACAAGGGAGAAGCCCGTATATCTTTTCAGCAGGAAGACAGCATCGTTCGTGTCCGATCCGTCCGTGATCGAGGACGCGGAGAAGACGATGAGACACTATATATTCGGCTACCAGTTCGACGGCCCGATCAGATGGGACTTCAATCCCACGACGGAGACATCGAAGGACAATGAGTGGACATGGTCGCTCTGGCGCCACATCTACTGGCAGCCGCTGGCGAGAGCATACGCCATTACAGGCGATGAGCGCTATGTGAAGGAGTTCGGCGATGAGCTGAGGAGCTTCTATGAAAGCTGCCCTGCCGCCGCTCATATCGCCTCGCCTGAGGAAATAAAGACGCCTTTCCCGGGACAGCCCTGGAGAAACATAGAGACAGCGATGAGGATCTACACGACATGGCTGCCGTGCATGGAGATATTCCGTGAGAGCCCCTCATTCGATGATGATCTGTGGTCTGTATTCCTTTCGTCCGTGCACGATCATGCGGCATTCCTCCTTGGCCACTACACAAACCACACCCGTTCATCAAACTGGCTCACCATGGAGTGCGGAGCATTGCTGCAGATGGGAATAATGTTCCCGGAGATGAAGGATGCCAGAGTCTGGAGAGAGGAAGGTTACCGCCGTGTCATGTACGAGATCCTCTACTCGTTCGATCAGGACGGCGTCCATATGGAGAGGACTCCGATCTACCACATGGTCGCGTCGCTTTCGTTCGTGCAGGCTGTACAGCTGCTGCGCCTCAATGGCTATAAGGTTCCGTCCTATGCGATGGCGAGGCTCGAGAAAAGCGCCGAGTTCCTTCTGGATATCATGAAGCCGGATTTCTCCACGCCTATGATCGGGGATGCCGACCGCGACGACCTTCTCACAAGGCGCTGCGACACATCAATCTATGAGGGTATGAACCTCACATTCTTCCCCGATGACCTCAATGAGATGAGGGCTTATTTCCGCAAGATGTCGGAGCTGACAGGGCGCAAGGATTTCCTCTATCTCGCGACAGGCGGGAAGGAAGGCGAGGAGCCCGTGATCCGCGACTCCTTCCTCTCCGATGCGGGAATCTACTCGATGCGCACCGGTTTCGGAGCTGATGAGGATTACCTCCTTGTGCAGATGGTCAAGCTGGAACGCGGTGAGAAGAGCACCCATTCCCATAACGACACAGGACATGTCGAGCTGATGATGGGCGGTGAGGATATCCTCATAGACTGCGGAAGGTATATCTACAACACCTCGATCTGGAAGGACTGGAGGCATTACTTCACCTCAGTCCCTGCCCACAACACGCTCTTTGTCGACGACCACACGATGGGAGAATTCCCCGGTGTCTCCAGAGTTAGAGGCGTGCGCGGCATCGTCCATCACTTCATCTCGGATGAGGAGAAGAAGATCATAGACATCTCCCACAACGGTTATGTCTACATGGATGATCCTGTCTTCCACAGGAGGCAGGTCGTGATGCTGCCCGGAAAGGGGATAGCGGCAATCTGCGACTATATCTCGGGAGAGGGCAGGAGCGATCATGACCTCAGGCTCTACTGGAACTTTGCGCGCCCTACGGGAAGGATGGACGGGGAAAGCGTCCTCTACACGACTGACAGGGGAAGGGAGTACCGCCTTTCATATGCAGCATCCGATGAAGGATGGAATGGTGTCCTTCTCACCGGTTCGGAGGATCCGAAGGGAGGCTGGGCCTCGTTCGGCTATCCTGTGCGCGTCCCTGTCTCGCAGTTCTCCGTCAGGAAGAACGGAAAGGCCGATTCCGTCGTCATCACGGTGATCGCCCCGTCCGCTGCCGATGCCATGATCAAAGCAGGGGCTGACGGCGGAGAAGTGAGTGTCGGAGGAAGGACGATCATCTTTTCGGAAAAAGGAGCTGAGGTGAGATGAGATTCGGTATCTGCATAGACATAATGAAGGCTCAGGAATGCGCTTCTCTCGGTTTTGATTACATCGAGGGCAAGCTCAATGCCATCGCCGCCATGAGCGATGAGGATTTTGCAAAGGCGCTGGAGACAGTTTCCGCCTCAGGAGTGAAGGTGGAGGCATGTTCGCTCCTTTTTCCCAAGACAATGAAGCTCCTGGGGGAGGGATCGGTATCAAATGAGGAGCTTTCATCATACCTCGGGATGGCTTTCGGGAGAATGAAAGCCCTGGGAGCATCCGTCGCCGTATTCGGCAGCGGAAAGTCGCGCTTCGTTCCAGCGGGCTGGAAGTGGACGGAAGCATTCGATGCCCTTGTGAAGAAGACCCGCATCATCGGAGAAGAGGCTGTGCGCTGCGGCATCTCTATTGCGATAGAGCCTCTGAACAGGGGGGAGACAAATCTGATCAACTCCCTTACGGAGGGGGCGATGCTCGCCCATAGTGCGGCAATGGAGAATGTCGGGCTCCTCGCTGATCTCTACCACATCGCGAAAGAAGGCGAGGATATGGCGAGGATACCCCTTGTGTCACCGCTGCTCCACACACATATTGCGCTTCTGGAGGGCAGGAAGTATCCGGTGAGGAAGAGTGAGGAGGCCGTGTCGTTCTTCAGTGCGCTCCGTGAAGCCGGTTATGACGGACGGATGAGCATCGAGGGAAGCTCGGATGACTGGACTGCTGACAGTGCCGCAGCGCTTGAGGTGCTGCGCGATCTTGATGGAGGAATAAATGGATAAGGTCAGAATAGGAATCATAGGTTATGGAAAGATGGGCTCGCAGCATGCGAAGTCCTTCGTTGACGGCAAGATACCAAATGCCGTGCTGACATGTGTCGCCGATATAGATCCCAAGAGGCTGGAGGCGGCAAAAGGACTCCTGGGAGAGAGCGTCTCATATTTCTCCACTGCGGAGGACCTCATCCATTCCGGCGAGTGCGATGCCGTTATTCCGACTGTGCCGCATTATTATCATCCGGTATATGCAATCGAGTCGTTCAAAGCCGGTCTGCACTATCTCTGCGAGAAGCCTGCAGGAGTCTATACGAAGCAGGTCGAGGAGATGAACAGGGTGGCAAAGGAGAGCGGGAAGGTCTTCGGCATCATGTACAACCAGAGGACAAATCCCATCTACCAGAAGGCCAGGGACCTCGTGCAGTCGGGAGAGCTCGGAGAGGTCACGCGCACCAACTGGATCATCACGAACTGGTACAGGGCGCAGTGCTACTACGACCAGAGCTCATGGCGTGCCACATGGCGCGGAGAGGGCGGCGGCGTGCTCTTGAATCAGAATCCGCACAATCTCGATCTCTTCCAGTGGGTGGCAGGCATGCCCTCGAGGGTGAAGGCCGAGGTCTACTACGGCAAGCACAGGAACATCGAGGTCGAGGATGACGTGACAGCACTTTTCGAGTACCCCAACGGAGCGACAGGAACGTATATCACGACAGTGGCCGATGCGCCCGGTACGAACCGCTTCGAGATAACGGGCACGAGGGGAAAGATCGTGCTTGAGGACAACAAGCTGATGTTCTCCCGCCTCAGGGAGGATTCTGTCTCCTTCAACAGCCGCTTCAAGGGCGGAATAGGCCAGCCCGAGTGCTGGAAGGTCGAGGTGCCTGTCAAGGGAACGTATACGGCACATCCGGGAATCATCACCAATTTCTGCGATGCGATACTGAAAGGAACGCCTCTCATCGCGCCCGGTGAGGAGGGCATCCTCGGACTCTCGATCTCCAACGCGATCCATCTCTCATCGTGGATGGGCAACTCATGGATCGACCTTCCGATCGATGGCGATCTTTTCGCTGCCAAGCTGGCGGAGAAATGCGGAGGAAGCCTCCCCGTCTGATTATGGAAAGGAAGAGGAGCTTCAAGAAAAACGTACTTGCATCATGGGGGATCACATATCTCGCGATATTCGTGATCCCCATAGTCCTGTTTTTCCTCTTCATCGTCATCTGTATTTCAATTCTGAACAACGAGACGCGGTATTACAACGATCTTGCAGTCGAGCATGTCCGCTCAGTCATGGACAGCGTCTTCATGGACGTCAATGCCGCAGCCACGGAGCTTCTACTGGATGAGGGGCTCGATGAGATATCCCGCTACAACTCCTTCAGGGAGGTTCCGGCCTATCTCCTTTTTGAGGAGATATCATCTGTTTTGAGGATAGAGACAACCAAGTCCCATCTCGACGGCCTCATCGTCTACAGCCCGTCGATGGATCTCTACGTCTCAGCGGCGCGCTACGGGCAGCTCAGCCGCATTCACAGCCTGGGGGAGTACCAGCTGCAGTTCACGGAGTCAGAGGCCGCCGAGGTCTTCTCTGGACAGTACAGGGCAATGGAGATACACGACGCATCCTATGTGCTCCCCACTGGGCGGGAGGTGCACAGGATCATTGTCACGCGCCCGCTTAACTATCTCAGGAGCACGTTCTACATAGCCGCCGTCGTCTCGATCGATGCCATCATCGGCGAGGAGAGCGAGTTCGGCTCCTATCACAATCTCATGATATTCAGCTCCGCTTCGGGGCACTTCCTCTACGATATCTCGTCAGACGCGGAGGAGAGCAAGGATGGCATCACGCTGGAGTCGCTGCGCTCCGATGAGAATCCCTGGCGCGGCGATATAATCGCGATGGCGCCATCCGACGAGACGAATTTCACATACGTAATAAGAATAAGGAAATCGGAGTATTACCACGGCATCTACATGATGTACGGTGCCATGGTCCTCTATATAGTGGTTGCGGTCATCGCAGGGGGGGCGTTCTTCGCCTGGAAGATGCGTAAGGACTGGAAAGAGCTTGAGAATGCCATCAACGAGGTCGGTGCCGACACGGCAGGAGCGGAAGGAATCTACTCCCCGTTTGTCTCCTCAGTCTCGCGCCTGGAGGCGGAGAAGGAGGGGCTGGGCTCAGTCATTGAGAAGCAGACTGCGTCGCTGAAGTCGAGCATGCTCAAGTCGCTTGTCTCCGGTTCCGACGAAGGCTTCATTTCCCAGAACGCGCTGGAGGAGTGCGGCATCTCATTCCCCTCTGACAGCTTCATGGTCCTGATCGCGGAGACGGAGGATGTCCCTGCTGTGGAGAAAGCTGCAGAGGAGGCGATGCCGGGGGAGATGATGAAGGGTTATTTCTTCCCCTCCCAGTACGGTGCCGCCGTCCTTCTTTCCTTCACTGTGCCGTACCTTGAGAGCCGCAGCGATATCTACCGTGACATTGCCTCATTCACAGGCAGGCTGCCCGGAGACCTCATAACCGGTCTCGCCGCATCTGACAAGGTCGAGGGGGCCGAGAATATAGGCAGCGCCTATATAGCCGCGATCACGACGCTCGAGTACAGACGTAATATGGGCATACAGGAGCTTGTCTTCTCCCGGGATGTGAACGCGATGGCGAACGGGATCAGGTACATCTACAGTCCCGAGTCGGCATATGCCCTCACCAGTGCTGTCTCCGAAGGAAAGGGGGATGAGGCTGCGATGATCATACGCGGCATCTATCAGAAGAATACCGAGAGCGGGGTCTCTCCCCGCCATCTCAGGTATCTTCTCTTCGCTATCTCCAATGATGTGCTGAGGCTGTCAGTGCGCATGGAGGACCTCTTCGGCTCATCTTTCGTGCCTTTTGCGGTGCCTGCGATCCTGCAGACGAGGAACCCGGAGGCGGTGAGGATGAACCTCGAGGAAAATGTGAAGCGGTTCTGCGCTTCCGTGGTCGAGGCGAAGAATGCGATGGGAAACATACAGGACGATACCTACAGGATCTATCAGAAGGCTGTCGCCCTGATAAACGAACGGTACTCGGACCCGATGCTCAATGTGTCGGAGGTGGCGGACACGCTCTCGATCTCCCTGGCCTATCTTTCGAAGATCTTCAAGAAGTATCACAGGGTGAACATCTCCGATTACATCTCCCACATCCGCGTGGAAGCTGCCAAGAGGCTCCTTGAACGCGGTGATCAGATTCAGGAGATAGCCACGAGCTGCGGCTTCGGGTCGCTGAGGACCTTCATGCGGGTCTTCAGGAAGCTCGAGGGTGTCACCCCCGGGCAGTACAGGAGCTACAAACAGGAGGAAAGCAGATGAAAAAGGCCAGAGCTGCGGTCATTGGCTGCGGCGCAGTATCCAGGAACCATGGCAAGGCTCTTTCGGGAGGCGGTTATGCCGACCTCGCATATGCTGTGGATATCGACAGGGAGAAGGCGGAGGCGTTCTCTGAGCGGTTCGGAGGAGAGGTGCTTACGGATTACAGGGAGCTTTTCGGCAAGGGCATAGATGTGGCTCATGTCGTCACCCCCCACAACACCCATCCTGAGATTGCCATCGACCTGATGAGGCACGGCATCAATGTCTTCTGCGAGAAGCCTCTCGCCATAGCTCCATACGATGCAGAGAGGATGATCAGGGTGAGCGAGGAGACGGGCATGCGCCTCGGCGTCTGCTTCCAGAACAGGCTCAACAAGGCCACGGTGGAGGCGAAGAAGCTGATCGATGACGGAACCTACGGGAAGATCATCAGCGGCATGGTGCTCGTGGCATGGGACAGGCATGGAAAGTATTACTCGGAAAGCTCATGGCGCGGAACATATGAGGGAGAGGGCGGCGGCTGCATCATCAACCAGTCGATACATACGCTCGATCTCCTCGACTACCTCACCGGCGGGGTTGAGGCGCTCTCCGGTTTCGATGCGAAACTCCGCGATACCGATGACTATGTCGTCGATGATACCGCTGCGGTGCTTTTCTACCTGAAAAATGGCGGCACTGCTGTCGGCTTCTGCTCGAACTGCTACCCTGGTTCCAAGATCTGCACCGTTGAGCTTCGTCTTGAGCACGCGGTCCTGACAGTGAAGCAGAGCGGGCTCACTATCGAGGAGGAGAACGGGAACGTGATCCATCACAGTGCGGCGGTCCTCACCGGTGAGAAGTCCGAATGGGGTGTCTCCCACGGCGTCATGATCGAGGAGTTCTACCGCTCGCTTGCTGAGGGAAGACCATTTATCGGTGATTGTTACACCGGGCTGGCTGCAGTCCGGATTGTGAATGCCATACAGAATTCCAGAGGAAAAAGGATAAGGATAGGCTGATATGTCGGAACATGAGAAATTCAGATTCGCAACACTTGGCGAGATAAGGGAAAAGGCAGAGGCACTGGGAACGGATATCCGTTTCTCCGAGGATCTTGGGGTGCTCTCCGTGCCTGTGGAGATCCACGGCAAGAAGGCCGCGAATAGATTCGCGGTGCTTCCGATGGAGGGCTGTGACAGCAACAGGGACGGCTCACCGTCTGATCTGGTGAAGCGCCGCTATGAGCGCTTCTTCCTCGGCGGATCCGGACTGGTCTGGTGGGAAGCCAATGCCGTCGTGGAGGAGGGAAGGGCGAATGAGCTCCAGATGATGATCACCGATGAGAACATCGGCGCTTTCAGCTCACTGCTTTCTGATCTGAAGAAGAAGGCGGAGGAGAAGAACAGCTATGTTCCTCTGTCCATTTTGCAGCTCACCCATTCGGGCCGCTATTCACGCCCGGTAGGCCACAAGGCCGCCCCCATCATCCCGCAGCATGACCCGATCCTCGATCCCCGTGTGGGGCTCAGGGGCGACGAGCCTGTCTGCACCGATGAATACCTTGAGTCACTCATCCCCAGATACGCGCACTCCGCAGTGCTGGCAAGGGAAGCCGGATTCGATGGCGTCGATGTGAAGGCATGCCACAGATACCTGCTTTCAGAGCTTCTTGCATCACACACGAGGGAAGGGAAATACGGCGGATCATTCGAGAACCGCATTGCCCTCATACTTGAGATCATCAGGGAGATAAGAAAGGCTGCGGGCGATGATTTCATCATTGCCTCGCGCTTCAATGTCTTCGATGCCCATCCGTATCCATACGGTTTCGGCGAGGATAAGGAGGATATGTGGAAGTTCGATCCCACGGAACCGATGGAGTTCGTCAGGAGGATCATAAAGGAGGGCGTGTCGCTTCTCTCAAATTCCGCAGGCAATCCCTACTACATCTATCCGCAGGTGACGAGGCCGTTCGACCAGTCCTCGATGGGCATACCGACACCGGCAGAGCATCCGCTGGAGAGCATCTCGAGGCTCTTTGATTTCACTGCGGCGATACAGAAGGCAGCCGGCAGCGTGCCTGTGATAGGAAACGGCTATACATGGCTCAGGGAATTCCTGCCTTATGCCGCCGCGGCGAACATCGAGGACGGACGCTGTACGATGGTGGGGCTGGGAAGAGAGTCCATTGCCTATCCCGATGCGCCTGCCGATGTTCTCAGGAAAGGTGCGATGGAGAGATCAAAATGCTGCGTGACATGCTCCAAGTGCACACAGATCATGCGTGATCACGGCACAACAGGCTGCGTCGTGCGCGACAGTGCTGTATATGCCCCGCTCTACAAGAAGTTCAGAGCAGAGGCGGAGGAGAGGGAGAATGGCTAAGATCGCAATTGTCACCGGCGGATGCCGCGGCATCGGGCTGGCGGTTTCGGAGCGTCTCGCTGCCGATGGCTACCAGGTTGTGTGCGGAGGAAGGAGGGAGGCAGCTTCCGTCTCTGAGGCTCTCTCTGAGATAGCAGCAGCGGGTCTTCCCCCTGTCTATATCCAGTGCGATGTCTCAGTACAGGCTGACAGGGAGCATCTGGTCAATGAGACTGTATCGCGCTTCGGGCGCATAGACCTTCTTGTGAACAATGCCGGAGTCGCCCCGAAGGAGCGCACGGACATTCTTTCGATGACTGAGGAGAGCTGGGATTATGTCATCGACACGAACACCAAATCCAATATGTTCATGACTCAGCTTGTGGCGCGTGTGATGATCAGCCAGCCTGTTGAGGGCAGGAAGCGCGGCACGATAGTGAATGTGTCGTCATGTTCTGCGGAGGTCTCGTCGCCGAACAGGGCTCAGTACTGCGTCTCCAAGGCGGGTATCTCGATGCTCACGAAAGTCTACGCCGATGCTCTTGCTCCGTACGGGATCTTCGTCAATGAGGTGCGTCCCGGCGTGATAAAAACCGATATGACCAAGACTGTCAATGAAAAGTACGACAAGCTCATCGCAGACGGGGTCTTCCCCGTTGCCAGGTGGGGACTGCCGGAGGATGTCGCCGCTGCAGTCTCCGTCTTTGCCGGCGATGACCTTCTCTATACGACGGGCAGCTTCATCGATGTCGACGGCGGTTTCCATATAAGGAGGCTGTGATGCTGCAGCGCGATGTTGAGACCGTTGTTGTGGGTTCCGGCGCTGCCGGACTCAATGCCGCCGATCTGTTATGGAAGAAAGGCTGCCGGGATCTCCTTCTTGTAACAGAAGGGATGAAGGCAGGGACGAGCCGCAACACAGGTTCGGACAAGCAGACTTACTACAAGCTCTCCCTTGCCGGAGGCGATGATGACAGCGTGCTTTCGATGGCAAAGGATCTTTTCAGCGGAAAATGCGTCGACGGGGACATTGCTCTCTGCGAGGCGGCGCTCTCCGTGCCTTCCTTCATCCGCCTCTCTTCGCTGGGGGTTCCATTCCCTCATGACAGATATGGCCAGTATGTCGGATACAGGACGGACCATGATCCCAGAAGGAGGGCGACCAGCGCAGGCCCGTACACATCGCGCTTCATGACGGAGGCTCTCGAGAAGGAGGTCCTTGCCTCCGGCATCGAGATAGCGGATGGCTATCAGATGATAAGGATCATCGCCTCGGAAGGTGAGGTCCGCGGTGCTCTCTTCCTGGAGAGGAAGACGAATGAGCTCATGCTGGTGAGATGCCGCAGCCTCGTGCTCGCAACCGGCGGTCCTGCCGGGCTTTACAGCATGAGCGTCTATCCTGAGAGCCAGTTCGGCGCCACGGGCCTTGCTTTCGAGGCAGGGTGCCTGGGGAAGAATCTCACGGAGTGGCAGTACGGACTTGCCTCCGTCCACCCGCGGTGGAATGTCTCCGGATCCTACATGCAGGTCATTCCGCGCTTTGTCTCCATCGGGGATGACGGCGAGGAGCATGATTTCCTCTCTTCCTATCCGCTTGAGAGGGCTGAGATGCTCTCTCGTATCTTCCTTAAAGGCTATCAGTGGCCATTCGACGCCAGAAAGCTCGACGGCGGGTCATCAATCATCGACATACTCTGCTATCTTGAGCTGGAGAAAGGACGGAGGGTCTTCCTGGACTTCATGCATAATCCGGACAACGAGCCCATCCCG
>CASEZU010000124.1 GCA_949292445.1 uncultured Spirochaetales bacterium
CGAGGCATAGCCGAGGGACTGCACAATGCCGCCATTGACCTGCCCGTGGACAATGAGCTCATCTATAGCCTTTCCGATATCGTGGCTGGACCAGATACCGGTAACCTTAACCTCGCGTGTGAGCTTGTCCACCTCGACCTCGACAACAGCGCAGCCCCAGCCATATCCGAGATACGCGTCCCCGCGGAATGTCGACTGATCCCAAGGATGCCCCTCGGGATGCTCATACTCCTTCTCAACGGAGAAGTCACCCTCATTCCAGCGCTCCTTCATCTCCTCGGCGCATCTCTCGATGAGCCGTCCGACGATCATGGTTGAGCGGGATGCGGCAGTCGGGCCTGAATCAGGAACGACGGAAGTATCAGGGTTGTCATAGCTGACATCATCGATTGAGATACCGAGCGTCGCCGCGGCAATCTTCCTCAGCGTTGTCTGGAAGCCCTGCCCCATCTCAGTGGAACCAACCTCTATGCGGACCTTCTCCCCGGTCTTCACGAGCCTGGCATGCGCCTTGATGATTGTCTGCTCACCATTGCCGGTGAAAGCGCCGCCGTGGTTGTAGAAGGATATGCCGATGCCCTTCCCGGAGCCCGGCGTGTATTCCTTTGCCTTCCTGTAGTAGTCGGAGGCGTCGGTGACCTGTTTCAGCATCTCCGGCAGCACGACACGCTCGATGATGTGGCCGTTTGTTATGGTCTCACCGCCCTGCTTGATGAAGTATCTCGCCTTGTACTCGGCGGAATCGAAGCCGAACTTCTTCGCGATATGCTCCATATGTGTCTCTATGGCGAAGAGTGTCTGAGGAGCACCGAAGCCGCGGAACGCATCGGAGGGGAATGTGTTTGTCGCGATGCCGATGCCTTTCACATATGTGTTCGGGATATCATAAACACCGTTGGCATGGAAGACTCCGCGCTGCAGGACAACAAATGATCCGGAAAGGTACGGACCGCAGTTATATATCACAAGGCCGTCGATTCCCAGGATATTTCCGTCCTTGTCCAGAGCGGTGCGGAACGTCGTCTTGGAAGGATGGCGCTTCACGGAGTAAAGCATGTCCTCCTCTCTGTCGAAGATCAGCTTGATGGGTTTCCTTATCACGCTCTCTGCCACGAGGAGCGGACCGCAGAGAACATCAGGGAAATGCTCCTTTCCGCCGAATGCACCGCCGGTGGTAGTCTGCTTGACAACGATGTCCTCAACCTCCAGGCCGAGAAGCCCTGCGACTGCCTTGCGGATATAGAAAGGACACTGGGCGGATGCATAAAATGTGTATTTTCCATTCTCTATCGTGACTATGGCACCATTTGTCTCAAGGTGCACATGCTCCTGGAAACCAGTCTCTATCGTCTCCTCGAAGACTGAATCCGCCTTCCTGAAGACCTCCTCCATCGGCTCGCCTTTCTCGACATAGAGCTGGCAGAGGATGTTGTCCTCGCCGACAATCGGGCCGCCCTTCAGCTGAAGCGCCTCATCTATCGTGACAGCCGGCTCCTGCTCTGTGTATTCTATCTCGATCCTGTCGAGAAGATAGCGGAGCATGTTCCTGTCTGGACCGACAAGAAGGCCTATCGTCTCGCCGACATACTTCACATCATTCTCGGCAAAACAGCGCCAATCCTTCTGGATCATCCACAGCTCGTTCTTTCCGTTTTCCGGGATATCCTTGTACGTTATGAAGTGATAGCCGTCCGGAAGGGACGGGAGCTTGATGGAATCGATCGTCCCACGGGGTATTGTGGAGCGGACCATGTAGGCATACTGCATGTCAGGGAAGGTATAGTCGGCAACATATTTCACCTCTCCCCTGGCCTTCGCCACCGCATCAACCCTGACTATTCTGTCATCTATAGCTGTATGAGGCATCTTTCCTCCATTCCATTGTGTTTTTCCTTGCACAATGGGCATTTATCCTGGCAAACCAGATTTCCTTAGTCCAGTATAACCCAGAAAAATGAAGGGTGGTGAAACATTTTGCAACAAACCAAAGGTTCAGTCTATTTACCGCATGCACCTTGTCTTTACGGAAAGTTTCAGTTCAGATCTTTTGGATGGGACAATTCCTGGAATTGGCAATATATTTCAGCAGTTGCTGAATAATAGGAGATTCAGGGATGGAAGAAAGAGCACGGAGGCCGCTTATCGCAAGTGGGCTGCTCTTTTCAAGCCTTGCTGTCCATGATTTATTATCTGATTTCTGTCCAAACAGATACAGCAATTCATCACCATCTTACGCTATGCTTAGAAGATTGTGTCTTCTGCTGATTTCTCAGAAGGCCGACAACGGCATGTACTGTCTTGACTGGTTCCTCTGCTTCAGAAAAGAGAAATAAGATTCCGAAAGATGAAATACGGAAGAAGAGCCGGGGGGCCGGCTCTTCTTAATCTGAAATAATCTTCATAATCCAATATGCAGTTTCTGTCAGATGGGAGCTGATTATTTCCTTTCTCCGAGTTTTGAATCAAGCATGAACAGCCCCTGACTTGTGGCTCCGAAGAGATCATACTCTGCCACCAGATCCGAAGCATTCCGCTCCTCCTCCGCCTGTTCATCGATGAACCAGCCAAGGAATCTCTTTGTACGGTAATCTTCCTCTGCATCAGCCGTCTTGAAGATGTCATTGATTGAAGAGGTAATGAATTTTTCATGCTCATAAGCCGCAGCCAGCGGTGTCCTCGCATCCTCAAATTTGCTGGCAGGGGCGGCAATCATGCCAAGAACCGGCACCACACCTTCGGCAAGAAGATAGCCATTGATCTTCTTTGCATGATCAAGCTCCTCGCCTGCCTGAACCGCGAACCAGTTTGAAAAGCCTTTCAGTCCCTTTCCAGCATAGTAATTAGAAATATCCTGATAAAGATAAGCAGAATATATTTCCTTGTTGATCTGCTCATTGAGCATTTCCGCTAATTTCTTTGAGATCATAACAATACTCCTCCGTTACTTGAAGCTAACCACAAATGCATGAAACGTCAATTGCATAATGCCTGATATGGCGGGGCTCATGCGAGGTGCCACCCTTCACTCTGTTTCTGGAGCGCCACCATATGAGCAAAGAGCCCGCCGCCTGCCATCAGATCCGTCGGTGTCCCCGTCTCCTCCACCCTGCCATCCTTCAGGACGACAATCTTATCCGCGCTCTCGACTGTACGCATCCTGTGCGCGATCACAAGAACTGTCTTGTTTCTGATCAGTTTCGAGAGCGCATTCTGGATCGCGGTCTCGTTCTCCGCATCCAAAGAGGCTGTGGCTTCATCCAGCAGGATTATCGGCGAGTTCTTCAGGAAGGCACGGGCAATCGATATGCGCTGCCTCTCTCCGCCGGAAAGCTCGCAGCCGTTCTCTCCTATCATCGTGTTCCAGCCATCAGCGAGCTTTTCCACAAATGGAAGGCACTGAGCCATCTTTCCAGCTTCAATCACTTCCTCGTCTGTTGCATCACGCCTGCCTATCCTGATGTTCTCCATGATCGTATTGTCGAAGAGAACCACATCCTGAAACACGATCGAATAGAGTGAGAGGAGGGATTCCGGATCTGTTTTCGTGACATCCATTCCCCCGACTGTTATTCTTCCTGAGGAGGGATCCCAGAAACGGGCAGCCAGCCTTGAGACGGTCGTCTTCCCGCCGCCAGATGGGCCGACGAGAGCGGTCACCTCCCCCTGCTTCGCTGTGAAAGTCACGCCGGAAAGGACTTCTTCCCCATTCCCATATCCGAAGCAGACATCCTCAAATGCAATATCGCAGCCATTATTTTCAAGTTCAATTTTTCCTTCCTGTACAGGACTGAAAAGTATCTCATCCATTCTCTCAACATTCGTCCTGAGTGATATCACGGCAGCAAGATTCTGCAGCGAGCTCTGGAGCGGATCATAGAGGCGTGAAGCAATCAGGAGATACATGAAAAGTGTCAGTACATCAATTTCTCCGGCGGCTAGCAGAACTGATCCGGCCAGAGACACAGTTCCTATGCCGATTTTCAGTATGAAAGAAGCGGAGACGACGAACACAGCAGTACCGACTTCCGAGATGATTGCTCGCTTCTCCACCTTGTCAATCTTCCTGAAGAGTCCGTTGAGATACTGCCGCTCTGCATTGCTGCTCTTGAGATCCCTCATCGTCTCTATGCACTCCTGGATGCCGTCGGCCACTTCCATCTTCGCCTCCATCGAGCGTCTTGAGAGCCTGTACTGCACGTTTCTGGAAAGGATGACTATCAGGATTGCGACAGGAATCGGCCAGAGCGCTGCAAGCCCCATCCTCCAGTCGAAGAACATGATTGAAAGAGCTGCAATCGTTGTCGAGATGACCGCTCCGATAAGCTCGGGAACCCAGTGCGAAAGCCCTGTTTCAAGCGTTGCGGCATCTGCCATGATTGTGCTTGTTATATCAGCAAGATCCTTCTTGCCGAAATACGAGAGAGGTATTTTTCTCAGCTTCTCGGCAAGACTTACTCTTCTCACACCGCTTTCGACATAGGTCGAGAAATATGTTGCTTTATATACACATCGGTATGAAATCATGATGAGGATAATGGAGATAATGCATAAGATGGCATAGAGTATCCCTCGCCCGGCAAGGGTGTTCATCAGCATATCGGATGCAAGAAGATATAAAATACCGACAGGAATGAAAAGCGTCAGATTATGCACGGCGCAGGAAATGAAGCCCTTTACCAGATCTCTTGCACCCTTCTCAGAGAGTGCAAATGTCCTTTCAAGTCTCTTTATCATCACATTGCCTCCTTGCCGACCTTCCACTCGACGGAGCTTCTATAGTCGTTCCACATCTGGCAGAAGAGTCCTTTCTTCTCAATAAGATCATCGAATGTTCCGTTTTCTCTTATCTCACCGTCGGACAGCACATATATCCTGTCGGCACCTGTAATCGATGAAAGGCGGTGGGCAATCATGATGACAGTCCTGCCATCAAGCATTGAGGAGAATGCCTTCTGCACCTTCACTTCGTTGTCTGGATCAGCGAATGCAGTCGCCTCATCGAGTATGATCACAGGAGAGTCCTTGAGAATTGTGCGCGCAATCGCTATGCGCTGAGTCTCTCCGCCGGAGAGGTATATTCCTCCGGTTCCAAGCAAAGTATCAATACCATCAGGCAGCTTTCCAATAATATCCATGCACTCAGCTTTTCTGAGAGCATCGAGCACCTCCGCATCGCTCGCATTCGGCTTTGCCAGCTTCACATTGTCCTTTATCGTGCCCTTTATCAGATGGCTGTCTTGGAAGACGAAGGATACATGCTGCATGAGGCGTTCTTTGGGAATATCCCTGATATCCAGTCCTCCTATCCTGATTGTTCCTTTCTGAGGATCGAAGAAGCGGGCAATGAGGGAGGCCAGCGTCGTCTTTCCTCCTCCAGAAGGCCCGACGAAGGCGACGAGGGATCCTGATGGAATATTGATTGATACATCATGGACGGCATCCTTCTTGCCATCATAGCTGAATGTCACATGTTCCAGCTTCACGGAGCTGTCAGATGGGATTAGGCCATTGTGCCCCTCACTCTGAGGTTTTTCATCCATTATGGTATCAACTCGCATGAGAGCATCATGGACAATCATTGCTTCCTCGCTCTTGAACATGATCTTCGTAAGCGTTATCGAGATGACGGGGGTGATGATCACATAGAAAAGCACGTTCAGGATGATCTCAGGAGTGATTCCATCAGAAGCAAGCATGAATGCTCCTGCTGTTATGAAAGCGAACGAACTGTTTATCGCTCCTGTGTAGATGATCATCGGCCTCATCAGCTCCTTTGTATACTCAATCACCCATTTCTCGTAACGGTCTATCGAACCCTTGAAAAGGCGGAATGAGAATATGGTCTGCCCGAAAGCCTTCACGACAGGAATGCCCCTGACATACTCGACAGCCTGATTGGACATATCAGCAAG
>CASEZU010000125.1 GCA_949292445.1 uncultured Spirochaetales bacterium
TCGCTTGTGGAGACTGAGGCGCACTTCATCGGAGCCAAGCATTTCATGAACGATGTTGATTTCATCATCGACATCGGCGGCCAGGACATCAAATGCTTCCGCATACGCGACGGGGTCATTGATGACATATTCCTCAACGAGGCCTGCTCATCAGGCTGCGGTTCATTCCTGCAGACATTCGCCAATGCGCTGGGAAAGTCCGCAGAGGAATTCGCACGCCTGGCAATAACGGCCAAGTCCCCTGTGGATCTCGGCTCGCGCTGCACCGTCTTCATGAACTCCTCCGTCAAGCAGGCCCAGAAGGACGGAGCTTCGATCAACGACATCTCCGCAGGCCTCGCTATCAGCGTCGTGAAAAATGCCCTATACAAGGTCATCAGGACATCCAATCCGGAGGAGCTCGGGCACAGGATAGTCGTACAGGGAGGGACATTCCTCAATGATGCCGTCCTCAGGGCGTTCGAAAAGGAGCTGAACCTCGAGGTCGTGAGGCCGCAGATAGCCGGACTGATGGGCGCCTACGGAGCTGCGCTCTATGCCCAGCTGATGGCGAAGAGGAACGGGCTCCGAAGCTCAGGCATAGTCAGCAAGGAGGAGCTTGAGGCGCTCACGCACAACGTGAAGAATGTGAGATGCAACGGCTGTACAAATCACTGCCTGCTCACCATAAACTCATTCGGCACTAAGCGGCGGCTGATCTCCGGCAACAGATGCGAGCGTCCCGTCACGGGAAAAGCACCGGCAGCTGCGGACAAATATGATCTCTATGCATACAAGCAGGAGCTTCTGGAAGGATACAGGGAAAGAAAGGGCGGGACGAAAGGCACGCTGGGACTGCCTCTCGCACTTGGCATCTACGAACTGCTGCCTTTCTACGTGACACTCTTCCAGAGCCTCGGCTATGACACTGTCGTATCCCCGTTCTCATCGAGAGAGCTCTACATACACGGGCAGGCCTCAATTCCCTCCGACACGGTATGCTTCCCGGCAAAGCTGATGCACGGCCATGTGCAGTACCTTGTCGACCAGAAGGTTGACAGGATTTTCATCCCCTGCTCCAGCTACAACATCAACGAGGAAAAGGGAAACAACCATTTCAACTGCCCAGTCGTCGCTTATTACGGCGAGGTCATAAAAGGCAATCAGGATCTGGAAGGAATCCCTCTCACGCTTGGTTATCTCTCTCTCGAGCATCCTGATCACCTTGCAAAGAGGATCGCGGAGCTTTTCAGCGTGAAGAAGCGGGATGCGAAGAAAGCTGTGGAAAAGGCTTTTGAGGAGCTGAAGGCGTACAGGATGCGCATCGAGGAGAAGGGAAAGGAGATCATGACACTCTCCCGTGCGGAGAAGAGGCCCATCATCGTCCTGGCAGGACGTCCGTACCACACCGATCCGGAGATCAACCACGGCATCGACCGCATGATAGTCCAGCTCGGAGCTTCCGTCATAACAGAGGATTCCATCGCTCCCCTCACAGGGAAGGGAGACTTTGGAGTCCTCAACCAGTGGACATACCATGCGAGGATGTACGATGCCGCGCGCTATGTGAGGGACCGCCGCGACATGAATCTCGTGCAGCTTGTGTCATTCGGCTGCGGTCTCGATGCCGTCACTACGGATGAGGTGAAGGACATACTGAGGGAGAAGGACAGGATCTATACGCAGATAAAGATCGATGAGATCACAAACCTCGGAGCGGTGAAGATAAGGATGCGTTCCCTCTTCGCCGCCCTCGAGATGGAAGAGGACAATGGAGAAAAAGATATTCACTGAAGAGATGAAGAAGGATGGCTGGACAATCGTCGTTCCCAATATGTCTCCCGTTCATTTCAACATAATGAAGAGGATCTTCACGAATCACGGCTTCAATGCCCTGCTTCTCGAAAACTCCTCGCCTTCCGTGATACAGGAGGGACTGAAGTATGTCCATAACGACATGTGCTATCCATGCCTTCTTGTTATCGGGCAGATGATAGATGCCATCCACCGCGGCCTTGTGGACAAGGACCGCTGTGCCCTGATCATCTCCCAGACAGGCGGCGGCTGCAGAGCCTCCAACTACTACTTTCTGCTGCTTAAAGCGCTCGAGAGGGCGGGACTGGGCAACATTCCCGTCATATCGGCGAATCTGCAGGGAATGAACACGAATCCGGGATTCAAGATCACGTTTCCGATGCTCGTGCAGGCTTTCACTGCCCTTGTCTACGGCGACCTCATCATGCTGCTTTCCAACCAGACGAGGCCATATGAGATAAACAAGGGGGACACAGACCGCCTGATAGACAAGTGGACTGACATACTCGGCACCTGCTATGAGAAGAACAGGGGCTATTTCTGGGGAAACATGAGGAGGAAGCTCAATCAGATCTCCGATGATTTCGCAGCAATACCGGTAAAAAGGACACCCAAGGTCAAAGTCGGCGTTGTCGGAGAGATATACATGAAGTATTCACGCCTCGGCAACAGCAATCTGCAGGGATTCCTGGAAGATGAGGACTGCGAGGTGATGCTACCTCCGATGATGGGATTCGTGCTCTACTGCTTCTCCAACGGAATCAAGGATGAGGAGTATTACGGAGGAAGGGGCCGCTACGCATTCATCATGAAGCACTTCGGGATGCCGGTTCTCTCAATTGTGGAGAAATGGTCGGACGCCGCGGTCAAGAGGCACAAGGAATTCCACCCCGCCGCCACATTCAAGGAGCTTGAGGGATATGGCGCGAGGTTCATCGACAGAGGCTGCAAGATGGGAGAAGGCTGGCTTCTGACAGCTGAGATGGTAGAGCTCATCGAGAAGGGATACGACAACATCGTCTGCACGCAGCCCTTCGGCTGTCTTCCTAACCATATCTGCGGCAAGGGGATGATCAGGCCGCTCAAGGAGGCCTACCCTGACTCCAACATCGTCCCCATCGACTACGACCCGTCAGCGACAAAGGTCAATCAGGAGAACAGGATCAAGCTGATGCTCGCGGTGGCGAAGGAAAAGCTGGAAGAGGAACAGGCTGAGTGAAAGCCGAGGCTGCCCTGAAAGGCAGCCTTCATATCCATTCATGAGAATGATCCCTTTGCATATCCCAAGCTGCTTTCTCTTTTCCCGCAGCAGCAAGAAGAATTTCACCCGGCTCAATGATTAACTATGGAGCAATAAATGCGGAGAAAGGCGGATTATGATACAAGATAACACACCTGCAAAGGTGGTATAATCTCCGCATGAGAGAAGCTGACGACATCTACATTGCATGCTGCACAGAGGATGGAGGAATACTGCACTGTACAATGGACAGGAATGGCCTCCTGCAGAAAAAGGAACTTTTTCCCCTCAGCAAACCGATGTACCTTGCATGGAACCATAGGACACTGCTGGCAGTCCAGAGAAAACCTCGGGAGGACAGCAGCTGCAGCTCCGTTGCTGAAATAGAGGTCAGCAGCGATGGAACCCTTGGCAAATGCATTTCCAATACTTCTACCCATGGTATTGTCTCAGCGCATGTCTCAATTCTGAATGGCAGGATATATACAGCTAATTACATATCAGGAAGCATCACACGTATTCCCGATATGGTTATCGAGCATGAAGGCCATGGCCCGAATGAATCAAGGCAGGCTTCGGCACACCCGCATCAGATAATACCGACTCCGGATAACCGCTTCCTTGCAGTCCCCGATCTCGGCACAGACACAATCTATACATACACGCCGGACCTGCAGCTTGTCAGTACGACGCATCTTCCAGCAGGTTCCGGTCCCAGGCATTTGGCCTTCGCAGAAGACGGATATGCCTATCTTGCATGTGAGCTTTCCTCCGAGACAGCTGCTCTCAGATATGAGAACGGTTCCTTCAGGCTGATTTCACTTCGCAGAGGAATCCCGGATTCCTACAAAGGAGAGAATCTTGCCGCTGCCATAAGAGTGCATGGGGATATGGTCCTTGTCTCCGAGCGCGGCCATGATTCAATAGCACATTTCAAAGCCGGAAAAGGTGAGCTGCAATTCATCTGCAGCACATCCTGCGGCGGCAGCTGGCCAAGAGATTTCATAATATTCAACGACTATCTGATTGTAACGAATGAGAAAAGCTCCAATGTGGCTGTCTTCAGAAAGGAAAAGGGCATCTTCTCCGAAAAAGTCTCAGAGATCGGATGCCCTGCACCTATTGCTGTAATCGCGTGATCAGAGGCTCTTGCCGCCGTCAACGAATATGCTCTGACCGGTGATGTACCGTCCTTCAGCCGAACAGAGAAGACGCACTATGCCTGCAAGATCCTCTTTTTCCCCGTAATAACCGACGGGGATGCTGTTTATGACACTCTCAGCATAGGCTTTATCCGCAAGCGCCTCCTTGTTCCTGTCTGTATAGATGACACCGGGGGCAACATTATTCACGGTAATCCCATACTTTGCCAGCTGCGTTGCAAGAGAACGGACAAGCCCGCTCTGCGCACACTTTGAGGATGAATAGACCAGCATGTCGGGATGAGGCTTCAGTTCCTGGACGCTTCCGATTGTCACGATCCGTCCCCACCCTTTCTCGATCATGAAGCTGGAGACGTGCTGCATCAAAAGGAGGGAGGCAAGATAGTTGCAATTCATCTGCTGCTGATATTCCTTTACCGTTATCTCCTTCCACGGCTTCCTGATCTGCATGGAAGCATTGAGGACAAGGATATCAACATCCGGAAGTTTTGATATCAGATCCATTACATTGTCAGGATCGCTTATGTCAGCTGCAAGCGCAAAGCTGTCACGTCCCATTGCCCTGATTTCAGAGACAACAGCATCAGCCTTATCACTTTTCCGTGATGAGTGGACTATGACATCAGCTCCGCCTTTCGCGAGCATAAGTGCGATTGCGCTTCCGATTCCTCTGCTGGATCCTGTAACAAGTGCCCTGTGACCAGTTAAATCAAATTCCATTCAACGACCTCCATTAAAGAGCTGACTGAGTATCATTCGGATCACCGTTTCTGGCGAGATCATATTCATGACTCCAGTCGATATCCCTGAACTCCGCAGCTGACGGGTCAGTATTTATGAAGTCAACCAGAAGATCAAGCATCTCCTCCGTCCAGGTATTCTTATCAATCTGAGCTGTGGTAAATCTGTTCTCAGAAATCATCTTGAAACCGAACATATCCTTAACTTTTGTCTTCTCTCCGCCTTCAACGACATCGACAACAAGCTGCGGAGGGATAAAAAGGACCCCGCCGCTGCACCCGTATACAACATCACCGGGAAGGCAGATGGCGGCTTCCCTTCCTGTCCCCAGTCTGGCAGGAGTATTGAAACCAGTCATAACAAAATCCCTGATTGGGGTTGGATCAATGCCACGGTAATAGACCTGTATGCCTTTTACTTTCCGGACCTGCTCAACATCGCGTATTCCGCCCCATATCACCGCGCCGCCGCTGTGCGTCTTGGAGGCAAGAGCAGTGGCAAGATTTCCGCCGATGAAAGTCCCTTTATAGATTTTATCGTACATATCAACGACAAGAACGTCCCTGTCGACCAGACTGTCGATGACCCACTGGTTCGGAGTGCCATGCCATCCCTGGGCGGAAGCGATAGCGCATGCGGCTGCATAATAATCAGGCCTCGTGGGGGCATAGACGGCAGTCACGGCCCTTCCGACCAGCTTGTTCTTTACATCGCCATCCTCCGTGAACTCAGGATATACCGATTTCATTGCTATGAACTGATTCTCATATCCTCGGACGAAAATCGGCTTCCAGAGTTCCTCGAGCGTCATTTTATACAAGGCATCCAGATATTTATCCGCCACCTTCGGGCGGCCATCGGGGAATCTTTCCCCCTTCCACTCCGGTGTAATCGCTATGATGCTTTCCCTATCATTGAATTTCATATCTCAGCTCCATATCCTGTCATTAGAAAATTCCGTATTCCACTCATCGGTGGGCTCCCACAGCCCCGGGATGTCCTTATTGATGTGAGTCTCGATCACACTGTCATCAAGAGCCTCTATCCCCAGACCTGGTGCATCCGGCAGATTAATGAAGCCATTCTGGACAAGCGGCTTGCTGAGTCCCTTCACGATATTCTCCCACCACGGGACATCCACCGAATGAAGCTCCATAGCCAGGACATTATGCATAGCAGCTGCCGCATGGACTGCGGCCATGCAGGCAACAGGGCTTTCCGCCATGTGTATTGCAACGGCAACACCGTTCTCATCAGCTATGTCAGCTATCTTCTTGAGCTCCATTGCACCTCCGCAGGTGAGGATGTCAGGGTGAATGACAGAAACACAGCCTCCTTCAATCATCTTCCTGAAATCTTCCTTGAGATAGATATCCTCGCCAGTACAGACAGGGACCGTCGTCGAGCTGCGGAGCCTCTTATACTGCTCCGGATAAATCCAGGGGATCATATCCTCGATCCAGGCTATCCCATACTTCTCCATTCTTCTCGCAAAGCGTATACCGTCCTCAACGCAGACATGGCCGAAATGATCAATGGCAAGAGGTACTTCATAACCTATCACCTCCCTCACATCCCTGACATATGATTCAAGAATATCGAGGCCCTTCTCAGTAATATGGATGCCTGTGAACGGATGCGCAGTTGTCACGATGTCATAGCTGCGCTGTTTCCTGACCATTTCCTGCGTTACCGATCCGCCCTGAACATTGAGAAGATGCGGCGCATATTCTTTCATGTCATCGATGAAGCCGAGAGGAGCGCAGAGTGCATCAGGCACATCCATCAGCAGGCCGATGCCGAGATCCATCTTGAGGAACGTGAACCCCATCTCCATACGTTTCTTAAGGGCCAGCCCCATTGCATGCCCGCTGTTGTCCTTCCCGTCAGCATCGGTATCGCAATAGACCCTTATCTTGTCCCGGAATTTGCCGCCCAGAAGCTGATAAACAGGCACCCCCCATGCTTTCCCGGCAAGATCCCAGAGAGCAATCTCAATGCCGGAGACTCCCCCGCCCTGCCGTGAAGGTCCTCCGAACTGCTTGATCTTGTGGAAAAGCCTGTCGACATCACAGGGGTTTTCTCCAAGAAGCCGGCTCTTGAGCATCAGGGCATATGTCTTGCTTGAGGCATCTCTCACCTCTCCGAATCCGACAAGCCCCTGATTCGTATATATCTTCAGCAGAGTGCACCTTTTGGGCGCTCCATCTATGTCCGCAAAGCGCATATCAGTTATACGCAATGTGCGGGGATCTGCTTTCTTCCTCATTGTTTCCTCCTTTTTTTGCCAGAGCTGATAAATAATCCTTTCTGTAGACACGAGGTGTCTTGCCTGTGATTTTCTTGAATGACCTGTTGAAATTAGCGATATTGTTGTACCCGCAGTACTCGCTGATCTCAATGACAGGAAGAGTTGTTGATTCAAGCAGGTGCTGTGCGCGGTTTATCCTCTGTGAAGTTATGTATCCCCACACGGAAACACCATTCAGCTGCTTGAAGGTAGCTGAATAATAACTCCTGCTCATATGAGCCTCATTGGCGATGTCCTGAAGCGTCAGCTGCGTTGAAAGATTCCGGAGGATATAGTCCATTGACCGTTCAATATGGTTTATATTCCTTGAATCCATCTCAGCATTATTCTGAGGGAAATAATCATAGTAATACCTGACCAGTATTGAGAGTATCAGGAGCAGCTTTGCCTTCACGATCATCTCATACGCCGGCTGCTGCTTGCAGCACTCACGGAAACACTCATCCATGAGTGAGGCTATTTCCTTTGCTTCAGGCGTATCATTGGAAAGATGCCTGCTGTTCAGGTTGTTTCCGGTGAAAAGCTGCAGATACTTCGGATTGAACCACTCGCCGCAGTGTGTCCAGATCAGGCGCGGGTCAAACTGCAGCACAAGCAGTGAAAGGCGCTCCTCAGGAGAAATGTATTTGAAGCAATGCACATCATTGCCGCAATGAAGGAAAATATCCCCTTCCTTGAAATCATAATCAATGCCACAGCAGGAATAAATACCGCTTCCGGAGGATATGACTGAGATTTCAAGCTCTGAATGCCTGTGCTCAATATACGGCAGTATATCACCGCACGTCGCATTGTGCTTATAAACAGCCCGGAAAACCTTGAAAAGCACATGGTTATCCGTACTGGATCTGACAACTATTCTATCGTTTATACTCATATATTTCCCGGCGACAAAGCACATCCTTCCCCCATACCAGGGGAAAGGGATGCTGTCGAATCACTTATCAGACACTTCCATAAACCAGCTGCGGAACAATCGTCACGAGCTGTGGGATATAAGTACACAGAACCAGAACTGCTATACAGACAAATATGTATGGGATGATTTCCTTGACCAGCTTTGTCAGACTGCAGTGAAGCGTTCCGGATACGAGGAACAGATAATTTCCGAAAGGCGGCGTGATTGCGCCGATCGCGCAGTTCAGGCACATGATCAGACCGAAATGAATCATATTCACGCCAAGCATCTGCGCCACAGGTGCAAGCAGTGGGGCAATTATTATCATTGCGGCCATTCCGTCCATGAACATGCCCATCACAAGCAGGAGGAGCATGCAGAGCGCGAGGAAGAGGTTCTTGCCGGGAGCGAGCCCGATTATGAGATTAGTCAATGTTGAGGGAATCCTTTCCCAGCTCATGTAGTGGCTGAGAACACCCGCCGCTGCCATGATGAGCATCACGCTTGCGGTGTTGAGTGCGCCGTCAAGCATGATCTCCGGCAATTTCCTCAGATCGAGCTTCTTGTAAATGAATTTGCCGACAATCAGCGAATAGAGTGCGATAAGAGCTCCGCCTTCAGTCGGTGTGCAGACACCGGCTCTGAGTGCGAGGATGAATCCGAACGGGAGCAGAAGTGCCCAGAGGGAACTGAGTGCGAGCCTTACAATCTGCCTGATCGGCACCATGTGGTCACGATTCGCCTTGTATCCGCGTTTCCTTGAAATGATGTAATTGCAGATCAGCATGCCGATGCACATCATGATTCCAGGAACATATCCGGAACATAGCAGCTTGCCGACGGACACTTCCATAAGACATGCATAAACAATGAGACCGACTCCTGGAGGGATGATCGGAGTGATACAGGCAGAGGCAGCAGTAACGGCGGCAGAATACTCTATTGAATACCCATGCTTGGTCATCTCCGGGACAAGGATCTTGCAATCGACCGCAGCGTCCGCTGCACCGGATCCGGAAATGCCGCCCATCATCGTGGAAAGGAGGATATTCACATGCCCCAGTCCGCCGGTGAAATGCCCGACAAGAGCATCCGCCAGAGCCATCAGTTTCTCAGTGATGCCTGAATAGTTCATGATCGAGCCGGCAACAATGAAAAACGGTATTGCGGCCAAGGAGAAACTCTCGGCGCCGCTTATAAGCTGCTGGATCACCATAAGTCCGGATGCATACTGGTCATTCACAAAATATGGTATGCAGCTGAGGATCATGGCAAAAGCAACAGGCATTCCCAATGCAAAAGTAACAATCACTATAATTATCGGATACAGTATCATTCGGCATCTCCTGCAGCATCCAGTGCTTCGCTTGAAAGGAATTTCTTCTTGTATTCTTCCGGACGCCTGATTCCGGATATGAAGAACAGGACGGAATAGATTGTCATGCTCGCAAACCCAAGAACAGCTGCGAAGTCAATATATTTATATGGAATCATCGATATCGGCATTGTCTTCTTCGCAGCGGCTGTATACTGCCAGCTGAAAACCGTAAGCGCGGCAAATGTACCGATAAGAATGAAATTTATTATCATCTTGATGATGAAATGAAGATTCTCAGGCAGATGAGAAACTATGAAATCCATACCATAGTGCTGATTGCGTTTATAAGCAGCTGCACTGCCGACAAAAGTCACATATACCAGGCAGATGGTGCAGAACTCCTGACCCCAGACCAGAGAATATGTAAAGAGATATCTTGCAAGAATATATGCACAGCAGACCACAAGCATCGCGGCCATTGCGACCGAACATATGATCTCTTCCCAGTTGCATATTATCTTTACAAACAGGTTCTTCTTGTTAATCACGCCGACTCCCTCCTGAATATAGGACTGCGCTGTGAAGCGCAGCCCATCTGATCAATTAACGGCCAAGAGCTTCCTCGACTTTTTCAATTATTCCATCACTGAGTCCGGGGAAAGCCTCAACAGAAGCGGCTGCAGCTTCATCCATTATGGCAATATCCTCTGCAGATGGTTCAGTGAATATGACACCGGCCTCTTCAAGTTTCTGACGGTCAGTAGCAAGAGAATCCAGATTCATCTGTGAGAAACGGTCACCTGCAGCAACAAACTCTTCTACGAGAATCTGCTGATCCTCAGGGGAAAGGGAATTGAAAATGTCAGAGTTCATGCACCACATGCATGGAGCATATGTATGTTCTGAGAGATAGAGATATTTGCCAACCTCATACAGGGAGTTCGCATAGATTGTGCCGAGCGGGAACTCACAGGCATCCGCAGAGCCCTGCTGCATCGCTGTATATGTATCTGCCATGCTCATTGAGACAGTGGTCGCACCAAGCCGCTCGAAGAACGCCACATAGGAAGCAGTCGGGACACGGATGATCATTCCTTTCAGGTCCGCAACTGAATTCACGGGAGTTGTGGAAAGGACACAGCGCGGTTCCATCGGCCAGTTCACTGCAAGGACTTTTATATTGGAGGCCTCTTCCAGCTGTGCGCACATATCCTTGAAAAGCTGCGAGTCATTAAGCCTGCGGCATTCCTCAGGGCTTCTTATCATTCTCATTAGATCAAGGGCCATCATGTCATAGCAGCCATAATCCGCATAAGCGGAGGGAGATGTTCCGTCAATGATGTTTCCGCCCTGTGTGATTGTCTCAATGGATTCCTGGAAAGTACCCAGCTCTCCATTGCAGTAGACCTCGAGGATCACCCTCCCTTCCGTCCTCTTCTCAACATTTTCCTTGACAGAGAAAATAGCAAGGGACTTATTATCAGTCGCTGTTTCAGGAATGCTTACCCTTAGAACAACAGGCTTTCCATCCCCTGCTGCAGCAGACTCATTATTTCCTCCTGAATAAATCATAGAAAGTGAAAGGCACGCAACCACCAACAATAAGAAAAACTTTTTCATATTTTCCTCCTTTATGACAAAAGTTTTCTGCTAACCAAGTTCATTAATATGGATGACAACACCGGCAGCTCTGAGCCTGCCCTGGAGTTCTGATATATCAAGCTGACGAAGATCACCGGAAAAAGCAGCTGCAGCACCCGCAGCCTCTCCAGTCACTGCAGCAACGGGAATAACCCTGGTTATATCCCACATGGGATCAGTAACTGATATGCATCTTCCTGCTGCCAGCATGTTGGAAATATTCGGGGAATAAAGCGTTCTGTAAGGAATCTCGAAGACCGGCCCCCTTTTCCGCCAGTCTCCGCAAAGTCCGATTGAATCTTCAAAGAATGAATGATCCTCGCTTTCATCGAGCGTATAAGCCCCGGAAATACGCCTTGTCATCCTGAATTGCGGAATCGTAGCTATGGCTGACAGGCTATGCTCTTCTGAAACCTCCCCTTTCTCCAGGAATCTGCTGAAAAGAAGGCTATGGCATTTCAGCACCGCATTTGAATTCTCCCAGGCATTGATTCCTGAAATGCGGGCGGAATCTATCGTATCCGGAACTGCAGTATTCTCATCTGCTGATAAAACATCGGCTGCACCATACATATGAAGAACATTCCTGCCATCAATTGTCTCATAAAACCAGGCAGCAGGTATATTGCCTTTTTCATGCAGAACTGTCTCTTCATCCGCATAAGAGAAAAGGTCTGCATCTCCCGTGGCATCAATGAAAGCCGCGGACTGAATGGCACTTCGCCCGTCTTTATTCTCCACGATCAGTGCATTAATCTGCTCGCCGTCCCTGACAACACCGCATACAAGCGTCCCATAGAGAATATCAACACCGGATTCTGCCATAAGGTTCTCTGCAAGAATGGAAAAGGTCTGGGCATTGAACCGTACCTGATACCTTTCATTCCCATGCTTGGATTCTTTGTTGATCCAGGATGCAGGATAATCTCTCTCCCATCCATGACTGATGGAAAGTCTGAGAAGCTCTTCCGCAAGGCCGAAACTCACCTGATGACCTTTTCCATCGCAGAGAGGCAGATAGATGGTCACAAGGCCAGCTGTTGCAAGTCCGCCGGCCATATAGCCGCGATCGACCAGCAGGACATGCCTGCCGCATCTCGCAGCTGAAACAGCTGCAGCAATTCCGGCAATGCCAGCTCCCGCAACGACAACATCATAATGATCATATATTACTTGAAGCTGTCTCTCCTTTTCAGTGAAATGCATCTGCCATCTCCTTGACTGCCGGATCCTGGACCTGGCTGATCCAGTTGAGTAAATTGTAAATTGCAGGTCTGTGAAATCTTATAAAATGTTATGAAAAACATATATTATGTTCTTATTACCTTCTGAAGCAACACGCGACCTCAATAATATATACATAATTAATTTTATACATTGAAAGAGATTATATAAATAGAATCAGAACAAACTACAAATATTGAAGATATTAAATATTACAGGAGAATGTTTATCCGCAGCACAATAAGCATATATTTTGTTATAGGGAACGCTCTGTGTTTTTTAGGCGGAACCAGAAACCGATGTTCATGATTCCGCTTCAGATGATGGAAAGCGCCGTAACGGCAGACTGATATTATCTTCTTTCAGAGAGACGGATTATTCACAGGCCTCCATGAGCCCGCGGAGATAACCGATGGTGAAGAGATTCCCCAGTACGGCATATCCTGGGACATCATTATTCTCCCCGTACATCGTCGGTGTATGATCAGGACGGATCACACCATCAAACCCGATCTCCTTATACGCTTTTATGGCAGCCACCATATCTGTCGATCCATTATCTGGAAAAGTTTCATAGAAAGCTGAGGGACTGCCTTGTATATCACGCATATGGGCAAAATGTATCCGCTCTGAGAAACGGCGTATCTCTGCCGGAACATCCGCACCCATTGTCCTGAAAGTCCCCTGGCACATGGTTATGCCATTATATTCACTCGGCACAAGGTCGATCGCCTTCATCATATTATCTGGGGTTATCAGTATCCTGCTGACACCGCAAAGATCAGGAACAGGAGGATCATCCGGATGAAGGGCAAGGTTGATTCTGTGTTTCTCGGCAACAGGGACGACCTTTTTCATGAAATATTCAAGATTGGCCCATAACTCATCCTCACTGACAGTCAGTCCGGAATGGCTTTTCCCGATATCCTCCTGGAAAAACGCAGTGGATACACTTCCTCCCGGCAGGCTGTATCGCTTCCTTGTCCTGAACCACCCCCAGACAGGCATCCAGTTATAGCAGACTGTCCTTATTCCAAGCCTGCTCATATTCTCAAGCAGGCGGCAGAAATCATTTATGGCCCTGTCCTTGTCCGGAGTGCCGAGCTTCGCTGAGTCGATGAATTTTATTCCCTCAAGAACAGAGATATCCATCCCGAAAGAGCCGATCTCAAGCTGCAGCATTCTCAGCGGCACTTCATCCCATGGCTTGAAATATGCGGGTGCAGTATCCGATACTGCAGCGACCGTACAGACAGCATGACGGATACCAAGTTCCTGTGCATAATGCAGCAGGGCCGAATGATGCGGGCCGAAATAATTGACAGCAATCTCCATATCAACACTCCTGAGATAACATCCTAAGTCAGATTCTATATCCGATATGATCCTGTTCTTGGCATATATTATCGTATACTTGTAGTATTGTATTATTATCCGCCGACTCTGAAATTCCTGTTGCATGCAGCCGCCGCATGGCTATTATCATAAACTCAATGGAACAGATCAAAGGAACAATGACCCATACACCGCAGACAATCCAGCAGCTTTCAAAGATGCAATATGATACATTCCAGATGGGCAGGAAGATTGCTCAATTTGTGTGCGGGCTGATACTTCTTTACATAGGTTTCATGATGAAATCATCTCTTGTGGTTGCTTCAATATGCCTCCTTTTCGGCTGTCTGTTGATCACAGGGACAAACATGCCGGCCAGGCACAGGGCTGACAGAATAATAAAGGCAATGAATGGAAATTTCCCTTCAACTGATTATATCTTCAGGAAAGAAGGTTTTGAGATATGCACGGAGAACCCGGAGCTTGTTCCTTATTCTGAACTGATTCATCTCGGAGAGGATGAGAACTATTTATATCTGTATATAAGCAAGCTATCAGCATATATGATAGACAAGTCAACGATCACTGATCTTGGCAGGGCCAAGAAGATCATCGCTGATGGCTCCGGCCAGAAATGGCAGGGCCCGAAGAGTATTCTGTCATACAGCCCCTTGCTTGCATTCCTGAAGCAGAGAATCAGAAAAAGATGAATGCACTCATGATCCGCAGCACAGAATGATAGCCGGAGAATCAGATTATGATATCTGAAATACAATTCAGATACATTGTCAGGATATCATTGCGCTTACAAATGCCCAGATGATCGCAACAATCACCGAGGGAAACATGTTTGAGACTCTTATGTGTTTGTCCCAGACCATGTTTATTCCCAGCGTCGCGATAAGCACGGAGCCGACTAGCGTCAGTGCCGAGATGGCCTCCGTTGTCATCAGCGGCTTTATGACTCCGGCCAGAAGCGTGATCACCCCCTGTATGATGAGGACGGGAATGAAGGAGAACAGGCAGCCCTTTCCATGAGTGAGCGTCATTAGGAGGACAAGAATAAGGTCCAGTATCGACTTGGCATAAAGCACGGAGCTGTCGCCGTAGAGGCCTTCATTTATAGGTCCGAGGACAGCCATCGCTCCGATTGAGACGACAAGGGATGCAGCTACGAAGCCGCCGACAAATCCCTGATCCCCGTGGCTGCCTGTCTTGGCCTTCAGCCATTCTCCGAACGCCGTCATGTGCTTCTCTATGTTGATGGCCTCGCCGATCACCGCACCTAGAGTGAGGGAGGATGCGAGCATGACAGACCCCGCGGTGGTGAATCCTCCCTCAGTCATCACCAGCATCTGGGAGATCACGCCTCCTATACCGATGAAAAGTATCGAAAGCCCGCAGGCAGCGAGCATCGTCTCCTGATAGCGCAGAGAGAAACGGCGCCCGAACGTGAGGCCGATAAGCCCCCCAATGATTATAAAAACAGCATCTACGATCGTACCAAGACCAGGCATAGCTGCATCTTTATATCCCAATGAGGGAATGTGGTACAGTGGACAGGCATCAGACTCCGCTGCAAATCCTTATTGACTGCTCACCCATCAGCTTAAGGAAGGCGGAGACATCATCAGGGCTTATGCTGCGGCTCTCAAGCATCGGCTTTCTCAGGAGCGCCATCAGGCCGCCGATGACGAACTCCATCATGACGAGATTCATCTTCGCGGAGATATCCACACCAAGGACCGATGTATATATAGTCTCAATCTTCTTCTCGAAAATCATGAAAAAGCCGTTCTCAAGCCCTGCCTTCTGCATGTTGATGACGAGATTCGTCTCGCTCAGCTCTGCGTAGAGCTTCTTCCAGAAATCACGGCCGTCACGCAGATTGCCGCGGCGCATGTCAGCGACTATCCGCTCGAGGACATATTCGGAATGACGGAGGAGTATATCCTCCTTGGAAGAAAAATGCCGGTAATATGATACGCGGGAGACACCTGCCCTCTCCGTTATTTCCGTTATGGAAATACGGCTGAACTCCTTCTCATCGAGCAGAGCCAGCAAAGCTACGGCTATTCTCTCCTCTGCAACTGTTTCTTCAGGCATGCCCCCTCCCGGGGATTATCCTACCATGACAAGAAGCATCAAACAACAGAAATTATGTCCATAATCATCACTTTCCTCAATCTTCATCATCTCTCCACGCCATCTTTGCCAACAGAAGCAGAGGGAAGGATAGAATCAATGGCAGAAGGAGATTCCAGTATGAGAGGAAAAGTCATTCTGGCCGCTCTGGCCGCAGTTCTTGCCGCATTCCCGCTATGCGCGGCAGATTCAGCACCGTTCACGCCCACAATATCGGTATCAGGAAATGCTGAGGTCTCGATGCAGCCTGATACGGCCGCTTTCTCCATTACCGCTTCCTTCACGGAGAACACGACGGAAGAAGCAAGGGAAAAGACTTCGGAGATGATCAACAATGCAGTAGGAATACTCAGGGAAGAGTTCGGGGTGCAGGAAAGCGACCTCTCAACCTCGTACATATCGGCATACCCTGAATACAGCTGGAAAGATGATGAGAGGATTCTCATCGGACAGCGTGCCTCCCAGACGGTGGATGTACGTTTCCGCGACCTTGACTCCATAGGGAATGTATATGAGCGTCTGATGAGCCTCGACGGCATCTCACTTTCGGATGTGACACTGGACAAGGAGGATAAGAGCGCAGAGTACAGCCAGGCAAGAATGGAAGCAGTGAGAAACGCCTATGAGAAAGCCTCGGATTATGCAGAGGCAGCCGGAGTGGAAGTCGGTTCAGTCCTCTCAATCTCCGACAGCTCCTCATACGCCGCGCCTGTCTATAGATCGGCCAACATGATGCTTGCCTCCGCAGATGCCGCCGCAGCAAAGAGCATACCGACCGAGTTCTACAGCGGCGAGATCACGGTATCAGCCTCCATATCCATCGTATATTCGATCGCACAGTGATATTAATGCCGGCTTACTATTGTCCCCCAACCACCACCGCAGCATGGGTATCTGTTTTCATGAAAACAATTAAACCTTAGTAAGCCGGCTTTATTATAAATCTTTTCAGTTCCGCCGTGCTATAATATGGCCATGATCAGGAAAGCCCGTTTCAGAGGCACATGGTATCCATATGACAGCGCCTCCTGTGAAGTGTTCACCGGAAATATGGAAGGACACGGCAATGCCGCAGCCGCAGTACTCCCCCATGCAGGCCTATTCTACAGCGGTGCACTCATAAAATCATTTTTCGACATCATTCCGGAAGATGCGGAGCGTGTGATCATTCTCTCACCCTCCCATTATTTCCGGCTGCCCTCAGGCACTGTAGTCACAGCAGGTTTCACTGAATCGGAGACACCATTCGGGAACGTGAAAACAGAGAAGCTGGATATCCCCGGCATCGAAAGAGATGATGTGATAGCCGCAGAGCATGGCCTGGAGATGTTCCTGCCCTTCATCGGCAGAAGGGGCGGGCTCACGGTCTCATACGGAGTAATCAGCAGCCTGCGGGAAGCGGATGAAGCTGCGGAAATTGCGGCAAGGCTCCTGCCATTGATTGACAGCCATACCCTGCTCATAGCCTCCTCAGACTTCACGCATTATGGCAAGCGGTTTAATTACACACCCTATGCATCCGATGCAGAAACAAAGGTCGCGGAACACGACAGTGCCGCAGCAGCCCTTCTTGCATCAGGAAATGGGAAAGCCGCTTACAAGACGTACAGGGATTCAACTATCTGCGGCATAGCTCCGGCATCAATTGCTGCGGAAACCGCCGCTCTTCTCGGCCTTCGCGGCGAGAGAGGGAAAAGCTCAACATCTCTGGATATGGATGAACAGGAAGACGGGGATGATTTTGTCTCCTACCAGACTGTGATTTGGAGGCATTGATGGACAAGAAAGAGAAAGCCCTGCTGCTCGGTATCGCCAGAGCATCACTTGAGACAGCATTCTCGCATGAGAAAGCGGAGATTCCGGATACAGAGAAGAGACTAGGGGCTTTTGTCACATTGAAAAAGGCAGGCAGTCTCAGAGGCTGCATCGGATATCTCACAGGATACAAGCCCCTCTATCAGGAAATACATGAGCTTGCAAGGGCCGCGGCCTTTGATGATTACCGCTTCCCGCCTCTGGAGGAAAGCGAGCTCCCTGCGGTGACAATAGAGATATCAGTACTGACGGAGCCTCAGCGGATAGAAAGCCCTGCAGAGTTCCATCCCGGCACTGACGGTATCATACTGGTTCTGGGAAATAGGAGAGCCGTGTTCCTTCCGCAGGTTGCGGAGGAAACAGGATGGAGCCGGGAAGAAATGCTCAATGCCCTGGCCCTGAAAGGCGGGATGCCGCGCCAGGCATGGAAAAGCCCGGAAGCGGAACTCTATACATTCCAGACGGAGGTTTTCAGTGAAGAAGATCTGTGACTTCTGTTTCCGTCACTGCACGATTGACGAAGGGGACTATGGATGGTGCAGGCGGCGGCGGAATGAGGACGGGAAAATAGTCAGCGTCGGCTATGGAAGGATTCCGGCAATGGCGATTGACCCGGTGGAGAAGAAACCGCTGTATCATTTCCTACCCGGGACAAAGACACTCTCCATCGGGGCTTCCGGCTGCAACCTCAGCTGTGATTTCTGCCAGAACTGGCAGCTGAGCCAGATGCATGAAGAAGGAGAATACACCGACGAGGGGGATGTAACGGCATATGCGGTGCTGAAAGGCTATCCGTCCATCAGTTTCACCTACTCCGAACCGCTGGTCTGGCAGGACTTCATGCTCCGGGCAGCGGAAAGCGCCAGGCGGGAAAACCTCAGGACCGTGATGGTGACAAACGGCAGCTTCAGCCGCGAGGCTATTGAAAGAATCATTCCCGCAATCGATGCCTTCAATGTGGATGTAAAAGGAGACAGCACATTCTACCGCAGCATATGCCATGGCGAGCTTGAACCTGTGCTGAACGCCGTGAAGTCAATAGTCGATGCCGGAAAGCATCTGGAAGTCACGACAATGGTCATCGAAGGCATACATACAGCGGCAATGATAAAGGAAACCGGGAGGATTCTCCGTGACTCAGGTGTACAGGTCTGGCATCTTACACGGTTCTATCCTGCATATAAAATGAATAATAGAGAGCCTACATCGGAACTTTTTCTCAGCGATATTATTAAAGAGGCCAAAGAAACAGGCATACCGTTCATCTACCCCGGCAACAGCGTTCTCAGCGCTCCGACAGTCTGCCCGGATTGCGGCAGGATAGTGAGGCAGCGTCCGGGCGGCAGAATAAACGGGGAATGTCCCTATTGCGGAAGGACAATCTACGGAATATGGAAGTGATCAGCAGACTTTCCTGTTTTCCTGCAGTGCCTTCGCAAAGGCCTTCAGCTCATCACGAAGGAGGGAATCGGCATCCTCTATGATGAAATCATCGGGGAGTACCACCCAGCAGGCATCTGCATAACTGCCGCGGCACTTGGGTTTCTTCATCGATGAAAGGCGCTGGGAATAGAGGCTCATCTCCAGCTTCCCCTCGCTGACATGCCAGAACTCCTCGAAAGATGAGGTACTCGGCATCAGGCCCATCTCATCGTGTGCGGCTCTTGCGGCGGCACTTTCCAAGCTCTCTCCTTCAGTTGCGGCCACAGTCGGGATTGTGTAGGTATAAGCCCTGCCGAGAAGCGTGTTCATCGTTCTCCGGGCAAGGAGAATCCACACCGAACCATCGGGTGCGGCCGTCCAGAATAATGTTCCGGCTGCCCTGCATTCAAAAACGTCTGTAAGTCCTTTCAGATCCATCTGCGTCTCCTTTGTTCTAAAGGTAATACCGGAGCGCGTGAAGAAGGGAAGAGAGTATGTGTAGTTAGGTGAAGATGGAATGAGCTGCATGCCAGAAGTTTCTGTACAGACGAAAAAGGAGCTGCCGGATGACAGCCCCATAATGCGTCAGACGCAGCTACCATGCGACTGCGATGGAAGGAACGATCCAGAGTCCTGCTCCGGAGTTGTTTGTCTTGTAGTAGTTGTCAGCATAGTTGTAGGAAGTACCTGTACCATACTCGATTCCGAGCTGATATGTGACATTGGCAAATGTGTAGCCGATATCACCGCCGATGAACCAGGAATCACCGAACTCAGCTGCATTATAAGCGCCGAAGTAGATGTCGAGAAGCATGTTCTCAACTGCCGTGATATCCGCGCCGGCGTAGATGAAATGCTCATCATCGGCTGCATCGTAGGACTTGAGGCCGTACTGCAGTTCGAATGAGACAGGGTCAAAACCGCCATAGACTGCAACTGCGAAAATATTGTTCTTGCCCTCGATATCATACTTGTCAGAAGCTGCGACACCGAAATCGAAGTCGAGGCCGACAAGCTCAGTGATGTTCACGTTGACAGCACCGCCGGCAAGACCGCCGGCGAAGTTATTGCCTGCTGCGGCATCCATTCCGGAATCCTGTGCATCTCCCTTGAGGATGTAGCCGGCACTGACGGAAAGGCCGCTGAGCGGGTTGATGAGTGCGGAGACTGCGAAATCACCTTCATTGACAGAGATCTGATTGAGCTCACCGGTGACGGCAGCTGTATTGGGAGAGCCTGCGACCTGGATCTTCACGAGATCGGAATAGCCGAGTGTGAGGGAAGCCCAGACACCAGCCTCAGCAGTCCTCATTCTGTCGAGATTCTTCTGCATGCTGTAAGCCCTGAGGAGCGTTACACGGTCCATGACATTGAGTTCGATCACTGCTGACCAGTCTGTCGATGAGCCTTTAACGGCTGCGATGGACTTCGCAAGATCGACGGAGAGATCACCGGAAACAGCACCGTCATCGTTCATTGTCGGATTAGCCTCGATACCCACGCTCCAGAGACCGTTGTCATCGGAGATTGTAAGGTCGAGCTGCGTCGTGTTTGTATCCTCGCCATCCTCTCCCATGATGTGATTTGTCCAGGCGTCTGTTCTGTGGTTGTACTGGAAAGCATATCCTGCTTCAAGGTTTCCAGAGAAGTCGACTGCTGCGGAGACGGCGGAGAGCGCCATCGCGAGAACGAGCAGCGACACAATTAGCTTTTTCATCATTGATTCTCCCTTGTTTTGTTAGGTTGATTCAATTTTCCCATCCGACTATATAGGCCATACGGCCGCACTCTGGCGGCAATATGGAAAGTACGGAGAGCAAGGTGGTGAATGTGTGGAATATGAAGGAAATGCCATGTTCCTGAGGGCACTGAGATGTGGTACTCTCTCACACATGAGATTTCTTGTAGCATCCGACATACACGGGGCGGAGATGCCCCTCAGGGAGATTGTACGCATATATGAGAAAGGCAGCTTCGATAAGCTGCTCCTTCTCGGAGACCTTCTGTATCATGGCCCGAGGAACGACCTCCCTTCCTCTTATGCACCGAAAGCCGTGATAGCAATTCTCTCATCGCTCCGTGATGAGATCATCTCAGTGCGCGGCAACTGCGAGGCGGAGGTTGACCAGATGGTGCTGCCCTTCCCGGTGCTGTCGGAGAGCGCCGTCGTATTTGCAGACGGAAAGACGATTTTCATGACGCACGGGCATATACACACACCGGAAAAACATCCTGGAGGGCTTGATGCCTTCTTCTCAGGGCATACCCACATACCTGTCCTGGAGAAAAGGGATGGAATCATATACCTCAATCCGGGCTCCATCTCGATTCCCAAGGGAGGATTCCCGGCAAGCTATGCCATATGGGATGATGGAGAAATCAGCGTTCTGCCTCTTGATGGCTCACCGGCGCTGTTTTCCCTTCAGGCGGAAAAATAAGGGAGACGGATACAATTCCGTCCTTCTCTCCGATCATTACAGTGCCGGAGTGAAGCTCCATTATCTGGTAGACTATCGGAAGCCCGAGGCCCGAACCGCCTTCGCTGCGTGATGAGTCTCCCCTTGCCCACGGCTCAAAGAACTGCGGCAGAGGATTGGGAAGATGCCCGCTGTT
>CASEZU010000126.1 GCA_949292445.1 uncultured Spirochaetales bacterium
TGTCTCCGAGGCCGCGGCGGAGGAGCTTCCTGTATTCAGGAGCTTTCATGTCAATACAGCCCATTCAGTGCTTTTCACCGTCGAGAATGGCAGCATTACCGCCTCCACATCGTGGAGGGAGAACCCCGGATCAATGGAGGCAACTGCGGCGGTGAGGGCAGGCAAGGGGCATTTCGTTCTGTATCTTCCGGGCGAGCCGTATCTCGTGAAGGCTGATTCGGAGGATACGGAGGCCGTGATGAGGGTGCTGGGGAGCGGAAATGGAAGCTAAGGCAGGTTCCCTCCTCATCGGCAAAGGCCATCCTGTGAGCGTTCAGACCATGTTCGATTCGCCGCTTGCTGGCTCAGATCCGGCCGGGATCGTATCAAGAATATCGTCGCTGCATGCGCTCGGCTGCGATGCCATAAGGTTCAGCTTCGTCTCAGAGTCCGATGCCGCTCCGTTCTCATATATAGCAGCCCACAGCCCGATTCCGGTCATTGCGGATATACATTTTGATTATAAAATGGCGCTTCTGGCCCTCTCTTCCGGTGCGCACAAGATCAGGATCAACCCCGGGAATATCGGGGCGAAGTGGAAGACGAAGGAAGTGGTGAAGGCTGCCGCTGACAGCGGGGCTGCAATAAGGATCGGCCTTAACTCAGGCTCCCTTCCACCGCATGAGAGCGGGGAGAGCGTGCCTTCCGTCATGGTCAGGACGGCGCTGGAGTACCTTGAATGGTTCATGTCCTGGGGCTTCGGCAATACGGTGGTGTCGCTGAAATCGTCCAGCACGGAGGAGACGATGGAGGCTGCAAGGCTCCTCGCCGCGGCATCGGATGTTCCGCAGCACATAGGTGTCACCGAGGCCGGTTCATCCGTCATTTCCGCTGTGCGCTCGACCTGGGCGCTCGGCAACCTGCTTTCAGAGGGAATAGGGGACACTCTCAGGGTCTCCATGACAGGGGATATGGAGGATGAGGTCATCGCGGGAGCGGAGCTTCTGCGTACGCTCGGGCTGAGAAAGAGGGGCGTCAGGATCATATCATGCCCCAGGTGCGGCCGCCATGCCTTCGATACCATAGCTTTCGAGAAGCGCGTCAGGGCACGGCTTCTTTCTCTGGACAAGGACATCACCGTCGCCATAATGGGCTGCCTCGTCAATGGACCGGGTGAGGCAAAAGGCGCCGACTATGCGGTGACAGGCATGAAGGATAAGGTGTATCTATACAGGAAAGGGGAGCTCATCGGACAGGTCGATGAGGCCGGAGCGGAGGAAGCTCTCTTCGAGGCGATCAATGAATGACAGGATAATCATACGCGGAGCGCGCGAGCACAATCTGAGGAACATAGATCTTGAGCTTCCGAAGGACTCGCTTGTCGTCATATCCGGGCTCTCCGGCTCCGGCAAGAGCTCCCTTGCTTTCGACACGATCTTCGCAGAGGGCCAGAGGAGATACATAGAGTCGCTCTCCAGCTATGCCAGGATGTTCCTCGGCAGGATGGACAAGCCCGATGTTGACTCGATCGAGGGGCTTTCGCCTGCAATAGCGATCGAGCAGAAATCGACAAACAGGAATCCCCGTTCCACTGTCGGGACTGTGACGGAGATATATGACTATTACCGCCTTCTCTGGGCGCGTATCGGGCACAAGCACTGCCCGAAGTGCGGCAGGGAGATTACGGAGATGTCAGTCGACCAGATAATCGACATCATATTCTCCCATCCGGAAGGCGGCAGGCTGATGATCCTCGCCCCTGTTGCCAGAGGCAAGAAGGGAGAGTTCCGCAGCACGCTTGAGGAAGCGCTGAAGCTGGGATACCTGCGTGCGGTGATAGACGGAAAGATGTACAATCTCGATGAGGAGATTCCACAGCTTGAGAAGAAGGTGAAGCACAATGTCTCGATTCTCGTGGACAGAGTGAAGAACATGAGGTCGGACAGGACGAGGATATCCGATGCCGTCGAGCATGCCTTCGATATAGCCAACGGCCTTGTCGAGGTCGATTATCACGATGAGGGAAGGAGCGAGATATACAGCGAGAAGAACAGCTGTCCGGACTGCGGCATCACGATTCCGGAGATAGAACCGCGCTTCTTCTCATTCAACTCCCCGTTCGGAGCCTGCCC
>CASEZU010000127.1 GCA_949292445.1 uncultured Spirochaetales bacterium
TCGATGCTCTGGACGAATGCCTCAAATGCAGGCGTGATCGTCTCTACAGCGCCGTTCTTCACCGCGCTCTTTTCCAGAGAGAAGAAGACAAAATGGTTTTTCCTAGGATTCGCAGCAGCTATGGCCGGCATAGCAATGATCAGCTTCGGCTCTCTGGAAGTGACAAGGGAAGGACTTTTCGGCGACTTTCTCGCACTGGCAGCGGCTGCTGTCTGGGGAATCTATGCTGTCCTTACGAAGAAGATAAGCACTTTCGGATACCCTGAAGTGCAGACAGCCAGAAGATCCTTCCTGTATGGCCTGGCATTCATGATCATTCCGCTCTTTTTCTGGAACGGGTGGGAAATGGAAAGGAATGTATTCACAGCAGAGAACATCCTCAACCTGCTCTTCCTCGGCGGCGCGGCTTCAGCCCTCTGCTTCGTATTCTGGAGCATAGCAGTGAGAAAACTGGGAGCAATCAGGACAAGCGTGTTCATATACCTGACACCGGTAATAACCGTAATCGCTTCAGCCCTCCTTTTAGGGGAGGCAATCACTCCTCTCTCCGGGGCAGGAACACTTCTTGCGCTTGCAGGCCTGATACTCTCTGGAAAGTGAATTTATTCTCACCATCTCCATCCCAAACTCTCAGAAAATACCCCAAACAGGCTGAAACCGGGGTATTATCTATGGTAGGATAGACAACACCAGAAGAGGGTTTGAATGGAAAGAAGGGATTTGAGAATCCCCCTGCTTACAAGGGAGAGGATAAAGATAAACGGATCGGTTTTCCCGACCGACGAAAGCCTGGACCTGCTTTACAGGGAAGCCTCGATGCTTGCCTACAGCTACAACAACGAGCTCAGAAAAAGCGGAGCGGAAAACGGATTCGTATCTCCGGGAAGGCTTCATGCTTCCGCCGTCCTGCATCTTATCTATCAGATAGTGCTGTCAGCCAGGATGGGAGACGGACAGAGTGATTTCTTCACCAGAAGGATTGCCACGGTAGCCTCCAATGACGAGCTTTCAAATGCGCTTGGCTTCTATGCACGAACCTTCCCCTCACCTGCCCTCGAGGAGAGAAAGCCGGATGCGGCAGTGAGGATGACCGAGGATATGCGCGGTTTCTTCATCCATCAGGTGATGCTTCTCAATCCTGCGCTCCTCGCTGCAGCAAAACCATTCGTATCCCCTGACCAGATAGTCTGGCCGCCCGAGTGCAAGGCACTTTCAAGCATACTGTCATCATATGTCAAGGATGATCTGAGGAACGGAAAGCCGAACACCGATGACATCTTCACGATGCTGCAGCTGCCCGCAAGGCTTTATCCGAACTCCCTTGAAGAACAGATAAAGTACATACTGAGGGAATGGAGCGCATTCCTTCCGGCATCGCTGATCAGGCTACTCGAGACTTCTATGGACTATATCCATGAGGAAGAGAAGGACAGGGGCGGAGTCGGCGGCGGAGGCGGTCCCACGCAGGTGATAGACTACTCGGAAAGCGAGATGAGCGAGTACGAGGCCTTCTCCGATGATTCGAACTGGATGCCCCGCGTTGTGATGATGGCGAAGTGTACGCTTGTCTGGCTCGATCAGCTCTCAAAGCAGTACAGAAGGTCGATAACGCGGCTTGACCAGATACCTGACGAGGAACTGGACAGCCTCCGTGAGCGCGGCTTCACAGCTCTCTGGCTCATAGGGCTCTGGGAACGTTCAGATGCCTCAAAGAAGATAAAGAACCTCTGCGGCAATCCGGATGCGGAAGCCTCGGCATATTCCCTGAAAGACTACGAGATAGCATCGTCGATAGGAGGCTGGGAGGCTCTGGAGAATCTCAGACAGAGGTGTCTCAGCCGCGGTATCAGGCTCGCATCCGACATGGTTCCGAACCATACCGGAATAGACGGGAACTGGGTTTATGAACATCCGGACTATTTCGTGCAGCAGGACTGGCCTCCTTATCCGTCATACACATACAACGGGCCTGATCTTTCAAACAATCCTGACTATGAGGTCAAGATCGAGGATCATTACTACAACAGGACAGATGCGGCCGTGACATTCATGCTGCGCGACAAGCGTTCCGGTCAGACAAGGTATATTTTCCATGGAAATGATGGAACTTCGATGCCCTGGAATGATACCGCACAGCTCGATTACCTCAATCCTGTGACAAGAGAAGCTGTCATACAGAAAATCCTCCATGTGGCGAGAAACTTCCCGATCATACGTTTCGATGCAGCAATGACACTGGCAAAGAGGCATATACAGAGACTGTGGTATCCAAAACCCGGCCACGGCGGGGATATCGCAGGAAGAGCCAGGTACGCAATGAGCGACGAGGAGTTCAACCGACGCATACCTCAGGAATTCTGGAGGGAGGTCGTGGACAGGGTCGCACAGGAAGTGCCTGATACCCTGCTTCTCGCCGAGGCTTTCTGGATGATGGAAGGATACTTCGTCAGGACCCTTGGAATGCACAGGGTATACAACTCCGCGTTCATGAACATGCTCAAGAACCAGGAGAATCAGAAGTACAGGCTCGGCATCAAGAACACGCTCGTCTTTGAACCGGAGATCCTAAAGCGCTATGTGAACTTCATGAACAACCCTGATGAGGAGACAGCAATAGCCCAGTTCGGCGATGGCGACAAATACTTCGCCGTCTGCACGCTGCTTGCAACGCTTCCCGGCCTGCCAATGGTCGGACACGGACAGATCGAAGGCTATCATGAGAAATACGGAATGGAATATAAGCGGGCTTACTACAATGAACAGCCAAACGGCTGGCTTGTAGGCGAGCATTACCGCAGGATATTCCCTCTCTTCAGAAGGAGATTCCTCTTCTCCGGTGTCGAGTATTTCCAGCTGTTCGACTGCATCAACCAGAATGGAGGAGTAGAGGAATCCATCTACGCTTTCGTCAATGGCGTGGATAACGAGCGTACCCTCATACTGGTCAATAACCAGTACGAGAGATGCGGCGGAACGATAAACATCTCGGTACCGAAGCTCCGGAAGGACAGGGATGAGAGGACAACCGTCACCACGAAGCTGGCTGACAGCCTGGGCCTCTCATTCGGAGGACGCAACTTCGCCCTCCTCGACTGCTTCTCTGACGGGCTGACATATGTGATTCCGTCGATGCAGCTGTACGACGAGGGATTCTCATTCTCTCTCGACGGATATGAGGCAAGAGTCTACTGGAACATAAGGCAGGTAGAGGATACAGACGGAAGCTATGAAAAGCTGTGGAGGATGTACGGCAGGAAGGGTATCAGGAATATCTCGAAAGCCGTAGCGCTCCTGCGCCTCGAACCGCTTTTCAAGGCACTCGAGCCGCTGAGAGCCCAGGAGACGCTCAGGCATCTTGCGGATCTGGTCAATGGCAGGTTGTCAAAGCAGGGAGAGCGGGAGCTTCTTCTGTCCATAGCTGAGTGCTACACGACTATCCCAGAGGTATACGAGACACTCGACGAGCCGGCAAAGGGGCAGATCAGCGTACGCCCGGTGGAAGTGGAGCCCAAGCCGATGATTAAGCTCATAAGGACACTTGCATCCCTCTTCGCTGAGAAAAAGGGAAAAGCCCTCCCGGCATGGGCTTCAGCGGACAATGCGCTGGTGCTGACAATAGCATCCTCACTTGTTCTGCATCCATTCGCAGAGGGCCTTGATATCCGCGGAGCCATGGAAGAAACCGATAGGCTGCTCATCGATTCATTCTTCGAGTATGAATTCGGAGAGCTCGGATATGGGGAGAACGAGAGAAGAGCTGTCACACATGGAGCTGCCGTGCTGGTAGCTGCCAGCAGAAGCTATGACAAAGCAGCGGATGCGATGGATCTCTTCACGCCGGTAGCCAGCGATGAGGGGGTGCAGAACCTTGCACAGTGCAATGAGTATCAGGGTGAGATATGGTACAACAAGGAGCAGATGCAGCGTGTAATACTGCTTTCAGCACTCTCATTCGCACTCTCTCCGAAGATAAAGGGCTTCGATACTGATGCGTATGTGAAGGAACTCTTCGAGAAGGAAGCTGCAAGCGGATACAGACTGCGGCTGCTGCTGAAGAAAGAAGAGGAAGTGACGGGAAATCTCACAGAATAAGGATACAGAGCAGGCTCCTGCCTGCTCTTCCCATGTTAAGACAAATACTCAGCAACATCATATGCAGCAATGAATTGAACAATGGGATAACGCGAGATTCCGCCGCTCCTCCAAGATTGACTACCGCATGTAGGTGCTGTATCCTTTCCATATGAAAACGTGGATCACATATCTCGCCGCGCTGCTGATGGGCCTTGCCACGGCGATGCTGTTCGGATCTTTCCCGGAAACGGCCGGTATCCTTTCCTCCGTCTCCTCATACCTGATAAGCATTGGTATCTTCATAGCAATTCCGGTGCTCGCAGTGACATTCTCATCCGGTACAGCTTCACTGATGAAGGACAGGAAAGGGCGCAGGGTGACAGGTATATCCGTGCTATGGGCAGTGGTGTCAGCAATTCTGCTGTCATTTGCCGCAGCACTGATCTTCATCCTGATGCCATACAGCTTCCCGGTGACGAGCACTGCAGGAAGCGCTCCCGGCACACTTGCAAGCCACGTTTCATATATGCTGGGAACATCCGGGAGTGCTCTTTATCCCATCAATGCATTCTGGTCCATATCATCGACAACACGTTTCATAATACCGGTCATCATAATCTCCTGGATATTCGGCCTGGCCCTTAAGCCATCGGCTGATATAATAAGGCCCGCATACACCACGATGAACTCATTTTCCGAGGTCATGTACAGGATATCGAGGACATTTTCCGCATACGGATTCATTCTCGTATTCATATCATCAGCATCTTTCTTTACAGCAGCGTATCAGGAGAAGACACTGCTGGCAGTACCTGAATACACGAAGATGCTTCTTGCAGCAACTGCTGCCGCAGTGCTTGTCGTGCTTCCCCTCGCCTATGCGGTATTCACAGGATGCAGGAAGAATCCGTACAAGGTGCTTTACAGATCGGCAGCACAGATGATAATGGGACTCGTGACATCCAGCACAGTCACCTCGCTTCCCCTGATGGAAAGCTCTGCACGCCAGAATCTCGGAGTGCAGAAGAGGATAGCCTCCACAATGACTCCGCTTCTTGCCGTGATTGGAAAAGGCGGAAGCGCATTCATCTCGGTTATAACGCTGCTCTCCCTTTTCGAGGCTACAGCGGAGAGCATGCCATCCGGAACAGTCATAGCTGTCACGGCAGCAATGGCAGCACTGATTTCATTCGCGTCTTCTGCCGCATCCGGAACTGAGATGCTGATGATAACAGTACTCACGCTCAATGTGCTCTCGATAAACCTTTACGGTGCGGAGAATGCCATCATAGCCATAGCTCCTGTCCTCTGCGGCATAGGTTCAATGATAGACTCTCTCATCACAGCCTTCGGCAACAGCATAGCCGCAGCAGCAGCCGGAACAGATGCCGAAGTTCCTTACAGGGATACACTCTGATGGCTGAAAAGAAGAAGAGGAAGAAAAAACAGTTTTCACTTGCACTGGCACTGCAGCTCCTGATCTCAATAGCCTACAGCTCAATGCTGGTGCACATGACCGTCATTCTCCTCCAGAGAAGAACGGAAGGATGGTTCGTATATCTGATGGTCTATCTGCCGCAGCTTGCCATAATCGTGTCATCCCTGGTCTTCCTGTTCATTCTGAGAGTGAGGCACAGAACCCACAGCATCGACAGTACGCTGCTCCCCCTCCTCTTCACATTCATCGCGCTTGAATCCACCATGATATTCCCGCTGTATACCGAGATAACCGGAATAACGCTTCTCGCTCCGAATGCGATCATGGTGATAGAACGCTTTGCGATGCTCGCGGCCGCAGTCGTATTCGTATTCACTGCCGTGCAGTATTACGGTACGAACGTCTCCCGCCTGAAGCTGTATCTGACAATAACGATCGGCGCGGCGCTCTATCTTGCACTGGCGATGCCGCTGAACACCGGAACCACCGATCTTGCCTCGCTGACTGTCTTCTCATCATCATATGATGCGCTTCTGCTTGCAGCACTGATCTGCATATACCTTGTATCAATAAGCACATACATAGCTGCCGTGGCAAAAGACAGGTCGACTCACAGCATCAGCCGTGCAGCAGCATTCATTCTCATGATGATCGGAAACTTCTTCTCCCCCAGCAACATGGTGATCCCTTCCCTTGTATCAGGTGTTCTCTACATAGCGGGAATAGCCATGCTCTCACTATCATCGAAAAATACGTTCTGAGTCTGAAAAGGCGCTGCCCGGAAAGAACAGCGCCTCTCATTAAGCCGGATCTATCTCAGTTCATGTCCACAATGCTCTTGTCGTAATCGGCAGGAGGCACGAAGCCGAGAAGATTCATGCAGGTTGCGGCAATCGAAGAGATGCCGAGGCCTTCCTCCAGCTTCTGCGAATACTCTCCCTTGTACTCTGGATCGTAAATGATGCACGGAACTGGATTGAGCGAGTGCGAGGTCTTCGCCTTCGGATCCCCGTTCTCCTTTCTCTTCACCTCTCCCTTCTTGTCATGCTCGTACATATCATCGGCATTGCCGTGATCAGCTGTGATGACCATGATTCCTCCGGCCTTCTCAATAGCTTCCCTGAGCCTGCCGATCTGGAGATCCATTCCCTCCATGGAGCATACGACTGCCTCGAATACGCCGGTGTGACCTACCATGTCGCCATTGGGGAAATTGAGCTTGATGAAATCCCACTTACCGCTCTCGATCTCCTCTATCACACGGTCAGTTATCTCAGCACACTTCATCCACGGCCTCTGCTCGAAAGGAACCTTGTCCGAAGGAATCTCGACATATTCCTCGAGCTTCTCATCGAACTTGCCGGAGCGGTTTCCATTGAAGAAATATGTGACATGTCCGAATTTCTGGGTCTCGGAAATGGAGAACTGCTTCACCCCTGAAGCACAGAGGTACTCAGCCATAACCCTGTCGATAGCCGGCGGAGAAACAAGGAACTGATGAGGAATATGAAGGTCTCCGTCATACTCCATCATGCCGGCATACTCGACCTTAGGCCATCTTTTCCTGTCGAACTCCTTGAAGTCCGGCTCATCGAATGCACGCGAAAGCTCGATAGCCCTGTCTCCGCGGAAGTTGAAGAGAATCACAGAATCTCCATCCTCGATTGTGCCGACAGCCTTGCCATCCTTGCCGATGACAAAAGCAGGAAGATCCTGATCAATGGCGCCTGTCTCCTTCCTGAGCGTCTCAATAGCCTCATGAGCGGAAGAGAACATCCTGCCCTCTCCGAGAACATGGGTCTCCCATCCGCGCTTCACCATATCCCAGTCAGCATTGTAGCGGTCCATCGTGATGACCATTCTTCCGCCGCCGGAAGCTATGCATGCATCGAATGTGCCATCGGCAGAAAGCTCTTTGAGATACTCTGCGAAAGGATCGAAGTAATCAAGAGCTGACATCTCTCCTACATCACGTCCGTCGAGGAGAGCATGTACGCGCACCTTCTTCACTCCTTCCTTCTTGGCCTCTGCCACCATCGCCTTGAGGTGGTCGATATGGGAATGCACATTGCCATCGGAAAGAAGGCCAATGAAATGGAGCGTCGAACCGTTCTTTTTTACATTGTCAATGAGCTTGTTCCATGTCGCTCCCTTGAACATGTCGCCGGAAGTGATCGCATTGGAAACGAGCTTGGCACCCTGTGCGAACACCCTGCCGCAGCCCATTGCATTATGTCCGACCTCGCTGTTGCCCATGTCAGCATCGGAAGGAAGGCCCACAGCCGTTCCATGTGCCTTGAGCTTTGTCCACGGGCAGGATGCATAGAGCGCATCGAGATTCTTTGTCATGGATGCGGCTACAGCATCCCCATCCTTATACTTTCCGAATCCAACACCATCCATGATGACGAGCATCACGGGACCGCGGCGCTGGATCCTGCCATTCTTTACGAGTGGTTCAACCATATGTCTCTCCTTTCTCCTTCATAAGGAAATATATCGAATAGGATTAAAGCGGGGAAGTGGCATCCCCCAGCCATCTCAGCACATCGGGATCAACAAGCTCATGGAGTTCTGCATATATCCTCGCATGATACTCATCGATCTGCCTCTTCTCCTCATCGGTTATCAGGCTCATATCTATGAGGCGCTTCTCATAAGGGACGAGGGTGAGAACCTCGAAGGAATAGAACTCCCCGAACTCCGTCTCCATCTCACGTCTGACAGCAAGGAGATTCTCGATCCTGATCCCATAGCGCCCCTCCTTGTACAGCCCGGGCTCGTCCGATGTGACCATGCCTGGCATGAGGGGAACATCTATCAGGGCCGATGAAATCCTCAGCGGTCCTTCATGGACATTCAGGCGGCATCCCACGCCATGGCCTGTTCCATGATAGAAGCTCTCCCCATACTGCCACAGGAACTGCTTGGCGATCGCATCAAGCTGCACTCCTCTGGTACCTTTTATGAAACGCTGCCTTGAAAGGGCCAGGTGCCCCTTCAGAACCAGCGTGTAATCACGCTTCTCCTCCTCAGTCGCCTCTGCGCCGAAAAGAAGAGTACGGGTTATATCGGTCGTGCCGAATTCAAACTGGGAACCGGTATCGAGAACAAGAAGCCCATGCCCGTCTATCGTGCTGTCACTCTCCTCCGTCGCCTTGTAATGGCACATGGCACCATGTTCCCTGTAGCCTGCGATCGGATCGAACGACGGTCCCAGATATCCCGGGATCTTCTTCCTCTCCGCCTCAAGCCTTTCTGAAAGCCCCGTTTCCGTATAGCATGCATTCCAGTCAAGACGGGCAAGGAAAGAGACATAAGCTGCCGCATCGTAGATATGTGCGAGCCTCATGCCTCTGAGCTCCTTCTCATTCTTCCTTGTCTTCATATCAGTGGTGATATCCCTTCCTGATACATTGGACTTCCCCTGAAGCGCTTTATGGAAACTCTCGCTCACCTTCTCAGGGGAGAAGTATCCCGGCCCTTTGGCTAGTCCTTTCAGAGCCTGTGCGGCTTCCTCATAGGGCCTTATTTCAAAAACAGCCTTTATATGCTGCAGCACGGCCTTGTCTTCGAATCTGTTCCTGTCTATGAAAAGAACCGCTTTTGACAGGGATACAAACGCATATGAGACGAATACGGGATTGCATGGGATATCATCTGCACGTAGATTCGTCAGCCATGCAATATCATCAATCGAGGCTATGAATGTCCATCTGAGCCCCTTTTCACGGAGAACACTGCGTATACGCTTTACTTTGTCAGCAGCACTCTCACCGGCATACTCAATGTCCATCTCCTCCACCGGCGTGCAGGGAACAGCCGGACGATGCTCCCAGATAAGATCAATGAGATCATCGGTGGCTTCAAGCGAGACCTTCACCTCTTTCAGCGCTGCGGAAAGCCAGGAAAAAAGCGATATCGATATGGAGGATGAATCAACTCCGACCTTAGAGCCTTCCTTCATGCTGGTTTTCAGCCACTCATACGGATCCGGAGTTCCTTCCATCTCGAGCTTCATCAGCACATACTCAGTCCCTGCTATCTCCTTCTCCGCCTGGATGAAATAACGGCTGTCCACCCAGAGCAGAGCCTTGTCCATGGTGACGACCACAGTACCGGCTGATCCGGTGAAACCTGAAATGAATTCCCTGGTCCTCCACCTTGGAGCGACATACTCGCTCTGATGTGGATCAGTACCTGTGATGAGATAGGCATCAAGCCCTCTTTCCCTTAATTCGCTTCTCAGGCCTGTCAGCCTCTTCTCTATATCCATGCCTGTACCTCCATAGGAGAAACGCCAGAAGCGCCGCTCCGGCTGCTATCATGAGAAGGCAAAAGATCTGCCCTTTGGAAATATTCAGTAATGACTGGAAAAGCGCGATGTTATCGCTCTTCTCTCCGAGCGCTATCACATACCCGATATCCGCATCAGGCTGCCGGCAGTACTCTATTGCGAAGCGGAAGATCCCGTAGCCCATAAGATAGAATGAGAAGACAGTACCGTCAGGAAGTCTCTTCCTCAGCTTCCATGGCCTGATGATGAACCAGAGTATCAGGAATAGAATGATGCCCTCGAAAAGGGCCTCATAAAGCTGAGACGGATGACGCGGAAGATTTATGAACGACCCGGGCACATACGTCATGCCGACTTTATCCGCAATCTCCCTTACCCATGCCTCTTCAGTGGAAAAACCGGGAGCTGTAGGGAAAACCATACCCCATGGCACGGTTGTCACACGCCCATAGAGCTCGGCATTTATGAAGTTCCCCAGGCGTCCGAAGGTGTAGCCAAGCGGGATTCCGGCGACAACCGTGTCCGTTATCCTCAGCAGCTTCTTCTTATGGAAATGGCAGAAGATGATTCCTCCGACAAGTGCGCCTACCACTCCCCCATGATAGCTCATGCCGGGAAGCCCCACGAACTCACCATTCCGGAAAGGCCAGAATATCATCCAGGGATGCGTGAGATAGTAAATGCCGTCACTGTAGAAGAAAACAGAGAAAAGCCGGGCGAAAATCAGCAGGAAAAGGATGCCGAAGAAGAAGAATGTCTGGCTGTCATCACTGGAAAGCCTGAGATATCCATCATGTTTACATTGATAACGGAAAAGCGCATAGGCAATTACGAACGCGACGAGGTACATTACGGCATACCATCTGACAGGCAGCCAGCTGACCACATACGGATCGATCCATCGCGGGAATTCAACGAATAGCGCAAGCATAGGCTAAGTGTACGCAGAAGAAGCGAAGAGTGCAAATATGCCAGGATGCATCATCACTTCCTTTGGTGGTATATTCCTTATCTATGAGAAAAGCATTAGCAGCAGCTGCATTATCGTGCGCCATGCTCTTCCGTCTTATGGCGGGAGCGGTGCCTGAATATACTCCGGTGATTACCGTACAGCCATCACATCTCGAAGCACAGGAAGCAGAAGAGGACTCAAGGAGCATTTCACAGATACTCTACTCACTGGGCAATCTCTATGCATATCTGAGCACAAACTTCCTCTACGACATAGATTCAGGAGAGATGGAGAGTGAGATGATAGCCGCCATGATAGATTCTCTCGGCGATCAGTACTCTTACTATATCCCGCCCGAGGAGGCCGCAACATTTGAGGAGAACGCTGAAGGTGAATATGTCGGCATAGGCACATATCTTACAAAAATGAATCCTGCATATGCTGATCCTGAAGATCCTGAAAGCTGGATGGTGATCATAGCATCGCCATTTCCGGGAGGGCCTGCAGACAGGGCCGGACTCAGGCCGCGCGACATGATCAGCGCGATAAACGGGGAAGACGTGTCATCAATGACTGCCACAGAGGCTTCATCAAGAATGAAGGGACACATAGGAGAGGAGATCACGCTGACCGTGCACAGGGGAACCGCAGTGTTCGATATAACTCTCCTGCCTGAAGTTGTCACAACACCATCCACATCCTCCGGGATGCTTACCGATGACATAGGATACATAGCCATATATACATTCTCCCTCACAACAAGCAGCTCGGTGAGGAATGACATAGAGAAACTGCTCTCAGAAGGTGCTGAAAAACTCATCATAGACCTGCGCAATAATGGCGGAGGAACTGTCCAGAGCGCACTTGAGACTGCGGACATGTTCCTCTCTTCCGGAATGATGCTCAAGACAAGCTACAAGCCCGCTTCAGGAAGGTCTGAGACTGTAGTATACGCAGATGAGGATGTGCTGGTTCCTGAAAACATGCCGCTGCTTCTCATAGTAAACGGCGGAACAGCCTCTTCAAGTGAGATACTCACCGGTGCTCTCATGGATAATGACAGGGCAGCCGTACTCGGAAACCAGACCTTCGGCAAGGGGATATCACAGGAGATAAGACCTTTCAGAGGCGGCTTCATCCAGATAACGACCGGGCATTTCTACACACCGGACGGCAATGATATACACGAAGTCGGGATCACTCCCTCGATAATAGTAGAAGACCCTGAATACACAGACGAGGAGATGAAGGCCTTCGAGGAATTCATGGAAGACAACAGCATGGCTGAATACATCGAAGCCAATCCTGAATATACAAAGGAGAATGCAGAGGCTTTTGCTGATGAGAATGCGGAAAGAGGTGTGCCGCGTGATCTTCTCCTACTTCTCATAAGAAACGAGTACATCTACTCAATGGATTATGATGAAAGGCCTGTTGCCGATACATGGTTCGATCAGTATATAACAAAAGCGCTGGAGGTATTCGGAGAATGAGGGTCTTTCTGCTGAGAAGCACTTATGGAGGAGAAAGCATATATATGCTGTCACAGAAGGAGAAGAACTATCTCCTGCGTTCTCTCCGCCTGAAAGTCAATGATACATTCACCGCAAAGGACAGCCGTGAGAGATACTATAAGGCTTTTCTCTTTGATGAGGATTCGATCACGCTGGAGGAGACAGATAAACCGGAGGAAACCCTTCTCGACGGCCTCTCATCGTACAAAGGCCCATTTGTCCCCATAACCGCATTCATCTCAGTCCTGAAGGGAAAGAAGAACGAGATCGAGGTGAGAGCGCTTACTGAGATAGGTGTGAGAAAGATAGTGCTGATGGAGACTGAATTCACACAGTCCCCCCTTTCAGGACATCAGAAGGAACGCATAGCTGCGATAATCCGTGAGGCTGTACAGCAATCAGGAAGCCCAGAGCCCGAGCTTGAAGGCCCTGTCAGTTTCAAAAAAGCGCTGGAACTTGCCGACAAGAAGATACTGATCCTTCATCAGAGCACGCTGGAAAAAACCAGAAGCCTGAAAGAGGCCCTGGCGGATACGGATATAATGACCCCAGTCTCAATAATGATCGGCCCTGAAGGAGGCTTCTCGGACAAGGAATGCGAAATGGCTGTGAAAAAGGGAGCTGTGCCTGTACTTCTGAATACAAACATACTCAGGGCAGAGACAGCTGCAATATATACAGCCGCATCTGTCCAGACACTTTTCCAGAACTGACTCAGAAAAACAGACAGCAATCCGGCGTTCATGATTATTCTTAAACATAAACAACTGAGGATATTTCCATACGCTGGAAGAAAAAACAGATCATTCCCACTGTTTAGCCATCTGTCTCAAACCGCCGGATCACCTCTTTATTTCCTTGCTGTATATCCATATGTAAATCATCGTATAGGAGGGAAAAAGGAGGGATACATTGAGATTTTTTGCATTTGCACTGGGCAGGGTTCTTTCTGAAAGGGTACTGCCCGTAACAGGGAGGGAGAATACTGTAAACTGTCCATCGCTGCAGAGACTCGTTTCTGAGGATATAGGCAGAGGAGACATCGTACTTGCAAGGGCGGCCTCTATCAGCTGGCAGTCTGCTGAAAGCATAATAGAGAGAAAAGCCGGAATCATCATTTTCATGTCAGGAGATGATGAGAGGAAAATTACGGCATACGGGTCAGTAATATACATGCCGCAGGATTTCTCTGAAAACGAACTCCGCATGGCAATCACGGATATCGCTTCGGACAATGCAGTGGAAAAAGCGCTGAGGAATCAGCTTGCGGGAAGTTCGGAGGTGATGCGGCTGACAAGGAAAAAGCTCAGCATGGCAATCGCCTCAACCCTGCCTGTCCATATCGTGGGAGAGACGGGAACAGGCAAGACTCTTGCCGCGAACCTGATACACGGATACATGGGAAAACACTCACTGATGGTTTCCGAAAGCTGCGGCTGCCTTTCCACCGGAATAGCTGACAGCGAGCTCTTCGGCCATATAAAAGGAGCATTCTCAGGAGCCTCTGAGGAGAGGAAAGGCATACTGGAAGCTGCCGACGGATCAACGCTGTTTCTCGATGAGATACAGGATCTCAGCCATGATCTTCAGTCAAAGCTCCTGCGTGTGCTTGATTCCGGAGAATACAGGAAGCTGGGATCCGACAGGGTAAAGAAAACATCATTCCGGCTGATAACAGCCTCCAGCAAGACATTGGATGAACTGCTGAGCGAAAGGAAAATCAGGAAGGATTTCTATTACAGGATATCAGGAATAGAGATAAGAATGCCGAGCCTGTCAGAACACATGGAGGACATACCGGAACTGCTTAAGAACTTCGAAAGGAAAAAAGGAGGTATGTCCAGGATAATCGACTACGCCATCTTCATGCACAGCTTCCCTGGCAATGTGAGGGAGCTTTTCCGTGAGGCAGAACTCTACCTGCAGGGATTTCCGCACTAGAGTCATGAAAAAGGCAGAAAGCTGTTTCATTCAAGATAATTTCTGCCTGCGCTATCAGTTAAAGGGTTGTGGATAACTTCACCCCAAGCTGTGGAAAACCTGTGGAAAACTCTGGGGAAAACCTGTTTTCCACACCCTGTAAAAAGCAATCAGAACAGAATCATAGTTATATAAATCCTATGTTATTGACGAGCTTATGCGTCTTTTTATTTTCTTTTGGTACAATTAATTAAACAAAAAACCAAATACTGTAGCAAATCATTCGGAAAAGCCTGAAAATACCATTTCAGACCACTTTTCCACATCGATTCCACTGCCCTGTGGAAAACCTGTGGAAAACCCACATGTAGCGTCAGGAAGGAATTATCCTTATACTCAATGTCATGGCAGTCTATGGAATAGGAAATCCGCTCATCGATTTCCTTTGCTACGCGGATGACAGAGACCTTGAGGAACTATCCCTGAGCAAGGGAACAATGCTTCTGATCGATGAGAAAAGAAGAACTGAGATACTATCAAGGATGAAGAACAGGAAGACAACGGTATCATGCGGCGGATCATGTCCCAACACAATGGTCACACTGAGAATGCTCGGGGTAGAGACAACACTTGCCGGCGGAATAGGCTGCGATGAATACGGTACAATGTACAGGAAGCGGCTCAGGGAAGCAGGCGTACACGATGAGACAGCCACGTTCGAAGCCGCCACAGGCACATCGATTATCCTGCTCACAGAAGACAGAGAAAGAACAATGAATACATTTCTTGGTGCCAACAGGCTGTTCGACGAGGATGATGTCTCTCCTGAAAGCGTGAAAAAGGCCGATATGTTTTATTTCACAGGCTACATGTGGGATACGGAAGCTCAGCGCAGAGCTGTGAGGAAAGCGCTCAGAATAGCAAAGGAAGAAGGCATAAAAGTGGCATTTGATCTGGCTGATCCATTCGCTGTCGGCCGCTACCGTCAGGATTTCATGGAGCTTCTTGAGAATAGCTGCGACATAGTGCTGGCAAACAGCGAGGAGGCCAGATTCCTATTCAGCAACTATGATGCCTATGAATGCTGCCGCTCCATGGGAAAACTCTGCCATATCGCAATAGTGAAGAATGGAAAATATGGATCATATATATCATGTGACGGCAATATAACGGAAATACCCTTATATGGAACGACACATCCTGTTGATACAACCGGTGCCGGTGACACATATGCCGCAGGATTCATCTACGGATATGAAAAAGGCTACTCTCCGGAAACATCCGGAAGAATAGCCTCCTTCCTCGCAGGCGAGATAATAACACAGATAGGAGCCCAGTTCTCACCGCAGAGGGCAGCAGAGCTCTCTGCTATAATCACTCAAGAGTTCGGTGTTCCTTCTCATTCCTGACAATGTTCTTGTATCTGGTGAGTATGAACAGCGCCAGGAAAGCTGTCAGCAGAGCAGTGCCTGGAAGATTGAGCCATATGCCATCCAAGCCCATCGGAGTCAGGGCGATGATGAGTATGAGCGGGAATATGAATGCGGCTGATACAGATATTGATGCGGCATAAACGGGCTTTCCTATAGCAGACATGAAGCACTGTGTGCATACAGCAATCCATCTGACTATATATGCGCTGGATGCAAGCCTGACAGCCCCGATACCGAGAAGATGTATGCCGGCACTGTCCGCACCTTCTACAAAAAGGCTCACTGCAAAACCGGGGAATGCGAACATGAAGACTGCAAACAGGACAGAGATCACAGCGCCTGTTCCGAAACAGTATTTCTCAATTGCCCCCACTCTGTCGAACCTGCGGGCGCCCCAGTTGTAGCCAACAGAGGGCTGCAGTGAATCACAAGTGCCGTAGAGAAGCGGCATCACCACTCCATCCACTGACATTATTATTCCATAGACACTGACAGCATCTGCTCCCCCGAGAGAAAGCAGGATGACATTCATTATTATCGATATTATCCTGCCGGAAACATTGGAAAGAAATGTAGGAAGTCCGCATGAGACAATCGCCTTTATGAGGGACAGATGGAAAACAGGTTTCCTGAACCTGAGATTCATCCTTCCGCTGAGGAAGATGGAAAGCACCACGATCACGGAAGAGCTCATGCCAAGGCACGTACCCATTGCCGCTGATGCTATGCCGCCTTTGAGAATGATAAGGAGAATGACCTCAAAACAGACTCCCGCACATGCCATTCCGATGTTCATCATCAGCGAACCCTTTATCTTCCCGCATATCCTCAGATAATTATCCATAGCGAAGACGAGCGTCGTGAAAGGCGAGAAAAGGGCATATGTCCTGAGATACTTCACAGCATTGGGTATAAGATGATCATCAGCTCCCATCATCCGGAAAAGATTGGGAGCAAAACTGAAAAGAAGGGCTCCAGTCACTATGCCGGAGAGAATTATCAGCACGATGGCTGCGGAGAATATCCTGTTCGCCTCTTCCTTCTCTCCCCGTCCCAGTTTGATTGCTATCGGCACGGAAGAGCCGACTCCTATCATATCGGAGACTGCGAAATTGATGATGACGAAAGGCATCGCCAGATTGAAAGCGGCAAAAGCCTCAGCTCCTAATATCCTTCCAACAAGGATGCCCTCAAGAAGATAGTACAGGGATGATGCAAGCATCCCTATTGCCCCTGGAATCGCAGCCCTGAAGAAAAGATGTCCGGGTTTTGTTTCGATAAACAGCTTCTCGGTATTATCCGATGGCATTGTTTTCCTCCGGATAATATGAAAAACTATTGAGTAACTCCATAGTCAATATCCGCACATGATACGCATATTGATCATGAAAACAGGAAGAAGAAACTATTAATGGACAGAAAGACGACACGATTCTATACAACGGGGGACTTTGCCGCGTTCTTCGGAATAAAGAGGGATACTCTTCTGTACTACGACAGGATAGGGCTGTTCTCTCCTGCAATCAGGGATCAGAACGGCTACCGCTATTACTCTGAGCAGCAGCTGAATGCAATGGAGACAATACTCATTCTCCGCAACATCGGAATACCGATAGATAAAATAAAGGAATGCTGCTCTGCCGACAGTCCAGAAAAACTTCTCTCATTGTTTCTCTCCGAGAAAGAAAACCTTGAGAAGAAAATAAGAAGCCTTGCAAAAATCCATGCAGCAGTGACATTTCTCACAGAACAGATAAATGATTCGATGGAGCATGAAGATGAAAAGGTCGAGATACGCATCTTCGGCCGTGAAATGATAACCGAGAGCTTTGCTGACGATAACAGCCCGGAAATAACGGATGACGAGGAATGGAGAAAACTTTCAAAAGCCCTTTCCAAGGAAAGCGGCAGGGCTGACATGCTGAACCAGGGTGCCCGTATAAAGCTGGAGGATCTGAATAACGGACAATGCCTTCGCGTCTCGAGCATCTTCGTTCACAGCAGCCATGAAAGCAACTCTGAGATTCCTGCAGGGACGTATGCTGTGATCTATACATCGCGTCCCTATCCTGACTTCGATATCGTCTATGCAAAACTCTTCGATGAAATAGCCAGACTGGGTTATAAGGCCGTATCAGATTCCTTTGAAGAGTACATACTCTGCGACATAACCGAGAAAAGCATGGACTCATCAAGAACAAGGATACGGATAAGGATAGAAAGATCCTGACATCAAAAAACCCGGGGCACCATCAGCACTCCGGGTTTCTCCATGCCTTCGATCTATCAGTAGTTCTGTCCTACCAGCTCGAAATATGCCTGCGGATGGTTGCAGACAGGGCACATGCCAGGAGCCTTCTTGCCGACGACGATATGGCCGCAGTTCCTGCACTTCCAGATCATCTCACCGTCGCGTGAGAAAACAAGTCCCTCCTCGACGTTCTTGAGCAGAGCAAGATATCTTTCCTCGTGGTGCTTCTCAATAGCAGCAACACCTCTGAACTTTGCTGCGATCTCCTTGAAGCCCTCCTCCTCAGCTACCTTGGCGAACTCTGCGTACATATCTGTCCACTCATAGTTCTCACCCTCTGCAGCAGCCTTGAGATTCTCCTGTGTGGACTTGATGTCACCACCCTCAAGATACTTGAACCAGAGCTTTGCATGCTCCTTCTCATTCTCTGCTGTCTCAAGGAAGATGGCAGCGATCTGCTCATAGCCTTCCTTCTTTGCCTTGGAAGCGAAGTAGGTATACTTGTTCCTTGCCTGGCTCTCGCCTGCAAATGCCGTCTGAAGATTCTTCTCAGTTCTTGATCCCTTCAGTTCCATTTTCCTTCTCCTTCTCTCTGCATTCATTGCAGATACCTTCAAATATAAGCTCATAGGAGGTGATGATAAAACCATCTTCCATCGGTTCAGCTTCACCAACAGCTATCTTATCATAAGATAACAGGATATCCACAACCTTTCCACATTTCATGCAATAACCGTGGCAATGCCTTTCGGTTCTGTGATCATATCTGACCTCCCCCCTGCCGAAGGACTCAACACGTCCTATCTTGCCCTCATCGGCAAGAAGCGAGAGATTTCTGTAGACAGTTGCTTTTGATATGGTGCTGTGTTCGGATGATATGACTCTGTAGATGTCGTCAGCACTCGGATGCCCGGGATACGACATCACTGCTTCATATGTGAGCTCCTTCTGCATCGTATTCCGTCTTTCCATAGCATCATCCTTATTGATATTAATTATCAATAGATTATCATTATTGAAATTTCTGGTCAATAAGAAGTATCAAAAAGAAAACAGCTGCCAAAGACATCTGATCTCCGGCAGCTGCATTGCTTTCAGGCAAATCTCATTTCTTGGGGAGAATCCTCACCTGCTTGTACAGGCCCTCACCCTCACTTTTTGTCTCAACGCCATCAAAATCGTTGAGGGCTGTATGAACAAGACGCCTCTCGAACGGATTCATCGGATCAAGAAGCCTTGAACGGCCTGATCTTCTTACCTCCGCAGCAGTCCTGTATGCGGTACGTATGATCTGTTCCTCATGCCTTACCCTGTAATTCTCGCTGTCGATGACAACCTTTATGTCCGGATCAAGATTGCCGGCATAAACATTGGTGATGAGCTGTATGGCATCGAGATTCTTTCCCTTGCGCCCGATAATGATAGATGAGTCGTCGCTCTCAATACTTATTCCGATCTTTGAATCGCGGCGGAAAGATATTGATGCCTTTCCTGTATATCCCATCTTGGCAATCAGCGTATCGAGAAATTCGAGTATCTTCCGCTCATTATCATTCTGAGGCTCAGGATTGCGGTCCTCCTTGACCTCTGGGCTGGAAGTGACGGAAACAGTATCCTCTTCATAATCATCAGATACCTCATCATTTCCGGCATTCTCACCGTAATAGACCCTTATCCTGACGCTGCCTTTCCTGAAAAGGCTCTTCTTCTCCTTCTCAAGTATCTCAACATCGAACTGGTCACGGTCGAGACCGAGTTCCCTGATGGCCTTATCTATGGCTTCCTGTTCGGTTCTTCCTTCATAGTCCTTCTGCATTTATTTACTTTCTCCTGTTCTTTCTCTTTGCTTCTTTCTTTGCGAGCTTCTCAGCATCGCGCTCTGCAATCTCCTCTGCATATACGTTCTTCTTCTTTCTGTTGACAAACACCTGCTGACCGATGGATATGACGTTCACCGTCGACCAGTAGAGAAGAAGTCCTGACGGAGCATTGTACATGACAAAGAAGAATATGATAGGCATTCCGTAAGTCATGAACTTCATCATTCCTGCCTGTGATCCGGCAGCTGCCTGCGATCCTGTCTGCGTTATCTTCATTGAGAAGATCATTGAGATCGTATAGAGAATCGGCAGAAGATGGATCTGGCTTCCGAGAAGCGGTATGCCGAACGGAAGCGTGAAGATCGTATCAGGGATCGAGAGATCCGGTATCCAGCCCGGAATGAACATAGAACCACGGAGGTCGAAATTGGTATTGAGAAGTCCATAGAGCGCTATGAAAATTGGGAACTGGATGAGCATCGGAAGACATGATCCCATAGGATTGATCTTCTCTTCCTTGTAGAGTTTTGCCATGGCGGCATTCTGTGCCTCCGGATCATCAGGATATTTTTCCTTTATCTCGTTGATCTTCGGAGTGAGGGCACTCATCTTGGCTGTTGAATCGAGGCCTTTCTTCGCAAGCGGCTGAAGAAGCAGCTTGATGAGGATTGTGAGAAGAATGATGGCAACACCGTAGTTGGGGATCAGCTTGTAGAAAAGCTGCAGAATCCAGTTGAGGATGCTCTCAAGCCATGAAAGCCAGCTTCCGTCAATTATCTCAGTAAGCTCATGTCCCTCGATGCGGAATATATTGTCCTGTGCCGTATCATAAAGAGAGAGGCTGCTCTTAACTTTCGGTCCAGCATAGAACGAGTACATATCCTTTATGCTGGACTCGCCTGTGGCACTGCGTGAGAGATAAATGGTGTCCTCCTGAGGTACTCCGCTCTCATTTGCAGTCTGTACAGCCATTCCAGAGGATATCGTTATATCATCTCCAGGTATGAGCATGAATGTGAAGTACTTACCTGACAGGGCCATCCAGTCTATTGTCTTCTCATCATCGGAAACAAACACTCCATCGCTGAATCTTGCATCACTCCTGCCCTTGCCATCATAGCGGATGGATACCCTTCTGTAGTCATAGTTGTTTGACATTGACTGGAAAGACGGGCCTATCTGGGGGCCGACTGAAAGTGTGTACATATCGGATGAGACATTCAGCGGTACAGGTGATCCGTCAGGCGTGCTTATTCCGACATAGAGCTGAATCATGTACTCTTCATTATCAGGGATGGCGAACTGCTTGTTGATAGTGAACGGTTTTCCGTCATCAGTCACGAAATCCCTTGTGAAGGATACAATATTGAGGCCGTTGGAATTCACGCTTTCACTATGGCTGAAGACAGCATCAATCGGGTTGGATCTGTCATCTCCGACATAAAGCATGAATGCATTCTCATCATCGGCATCTTTGAAAAGAAGCTCAACCGGGGATCCGTTATCCATATGGTTGGCCAGTTTGATTGATGAAACCGAACCTCCGCGGGGATCGAATGTGATTATATACTCCCCTGCCGATACCTCGAATGGCGATGAATCAGGGTCCTCGCCAACTGCTTCTATCCTGCTGCCGGATGCCGTAGGAAGTGTCTGATCAATAGCCTCAGCTACAGCAGCTTCTTCCATCAAAGGCATCTCAGGCGGGAAGAAAACAGTCTGGATACCCATTCCGACCGTAATGACAATAACGGACAGAACTATTGCAATGATGGTATTCCTATCCATCTTTTCTCCTTGAACGATGGGAAGACTATGTATCCGTAAGCTGGAATAGGAACTCTCTGCTGATGAGAATGAATCGGGAACTTATTTCCGCCCAGTCCTGTCCAGAAGCTCAATGAAGCCGGACTCAAGCAAGGAAAAGGTGGAAACCTTACCAGGATACAGGAGGAGAACATAATCGTGCCCCTCATCTTCCACAGGATTCTCTGAGCTTATCCTCCCTTTGTAATTCCGGAAGACCTCCTTTGCCCTGCGGCGCGCCTTGTTGCGTTCGACTGCAGTGCCGAAATGCTTGGCCGGAATGACTATTATGCGATCAAAACCCAGATTGTTATTAAGACTGATTAATCGCATTCCCATGCAAGATACAGAATGTCCCTGCCTGAAAATGCGATTGATTTCCTCTTTCTTCCTGATGATTTCTGTCTTAGTAAGGCTTCTTCTCATCGCTGGCTGTGAGGCTGTGTCTGCCCTTAGCTCTGCGGCGAGCGAGCACAAGACGTCCACCCTTTGTGGCCATTCTTGCACGGAAACCGAACTTCCTTGTCCTCTTCATCTTGCTGGGATGATAGGTTCTCTTTCCTTTGTTACTCATTTGATATACTCCAAATCCATCGCCCTAAAGCGGTTAATATCAGATTATGGCTGCTTTTACACCCGATTATGTGATTCTAGCAAACACCGCATCACAGGTCAACCCATATTATTCCTATACTACATTGAACATCAGTTCATCCTTATGATCTTCAGATCATCCGCAAATACTCCCGGAAAATTCTTATTGAAGTCAGATATTATCCTCTTTTTCTCAAGCATCACCCTGGTTCTTGAAGAGGATCCCTTTGCATATATGCATATTACAGTTCCATCCATTTTCGCAAAAGATGTCACACGTCTGAGATTAGGTCCGGCAATCAGCGGCCATTTTCTATGATAGCTGAGCTCAGGAGAAACAGTTTTATCGACATACTCCCTTACAAGATCCTTTATATCCTTAACTTCTATCAAGGCTGAATTCTCCTTCTGTGACAGTATATGATAAAGCATCTTCGCGTCTTGCAGAGAAATAGCTCTCATTGGGAAGAAAAGTGTAGAATGCCTGGGAGTATGATGGAAGGGATTCAAGGACCAGGCCTCTTTTCCTGCCGTCGAGCTCTAGAAGCACATCGTCAATTAAGAGCATCGGGTTGTTTCCTGTCTTTTCCGAGAAATAGCGTGCCTCTGCAATGCGGAACAGAATTGATGCCAGCCTTATCTGTCCTGTAGATCCTATCGACGAGAAAGGAATATTGCCGCACATTACCGTAAAACGGTCACGATGAGGTCCGCTCGTGGTCGTGGACAGAATCATGTCACGTTCTGTATTTTCCTCCAGGTAAGCTGTTATCTCATCTGTATTTTCCATTGCCCCCCATGACGGCTGATACCTTACCGTTATGTTCATGTCAGTTCCGGATATTTTTCTGAAAAGCTCTGGAAATATTGAATTGAATCCATAAACAGCTTCAGCTCTCTCCTTCATGATCTCAAGCCCGAATGATGCGAGCCTTGAATCATAAAGCCCCGCAATAGCTCTGTTTCCCTGTTTCACAGCAGCATTCCGCTGCATCAGTATGCCTCTATATGATCTGAGAGAATCGAAGAAAAACGGTGAATAGAGACTCATCATCTGGTCGAAGAACTTTCTTCTGTGTTCAGGCTCTCCTTTGACAAACATTATGTCATCGTGAGAGAAAACGATGCATGGAAAGCTGTATATAAGACTGCGTCTGTCAGTTATTTCCTTTCCATCTATGGATATTTTCCTTCTGTTATCGAAAAAGGATATATTGATTCTCTCTTTTATTCCCCTTCCATCGATGCACACTGCGGATAATGAGAATCCTTCGCTTCCATGTTTTACGGCTTCTTTAAGATGGCTTGTCCTGAAAGATGATCCGTAACATATTAGATAAATTGACTCGAGAAAATTGGTTTTTCCCTGGCCGTTTATTCCGGTAAGAACAATATCCTCTGCATCTATGTCTATATCAGCAGAGGATATGTTTCTGAAATTGCTTATGGACAGAGACTCAAATCTCATTGTATCTGCATCGGCATGAGTACAAACAGATAGTCCTTTTCCGGTTCAGAAGTGAAAATCATCGCGGAAGAGGGTTTCGTGAACATAATCTTCATGAATTCAGAATCTATCTTCTTTATTGGAGTGAGCAGAAGCTGACAGTTGAAGGATATTCTTACATCAGGTCCTGAATAAGATGCGGGAATTGACTGCTTGCTCTCTCCGAAATCAGTATTTTCACTTGAAAGTGTCACTTTACCTTCCGTGAGATCAAGGAAAATTCTCTTTGACTTGCTCTCAACAAGAATGGAAATCAGGGAAATGGCTTTCTCCGCATCTGCCTTTTTTATGAGACATGAATTCTCAAGATTTCTGGGAATCACTTTCTCATATGCCGGATAAGGGCCCTGAATAAGAGATGAGTATATGCTTCTGTTTCCTATTTCAGCAAAGATATAACCTTCTTTCACTCCTACAGATAGAAGTCCTTCTCCGCTACCTATCGATCTCATGAGTGAAAGGAATTTGGTAGGGATGATAGCTGGAATGAAATCAGGAATATTCTGCTCAAAATGTCTGCATACATGGGCAAGCCTCTTGCCATCTGTAGCTACCATGACAAGATCATCACCTTTTTTCTCCATGTAGACACCTGTGAGGAAATGTCTTGAATCTTCATCAGCCACAGCAAAGGAGGTTTTGTCGATCATGTCGAAGAAGTCCCTCTGTGTCAGAGAGAAATAAAGTGACTCATCTATTTCTGTCAGTTCCGGGAATTTAGATGCTTCAATTGTCTTTACATTGATAATGAAGGAATCGCTTCCGTCCGATGGTTTTATGACAAGGTTTCCGCTTTCTTCAGAAACTTCTATCTCCGTATCAGTTATGTTCTTCAGCAGCTGCGACAGCTTTTCACAGTATACAGTCGTTGCTCCCGGCACCAGCACTGATACAGGAATCGCGGATGTGAATCCCATTTTCTGATCGGTTGCCTTTACTGTCAGTGAATCATTGTTCGCTTCAAGAAGCACGTTGCTTGATATTGAAAGAGAATTCTTCGAGCTTGAAAAGCTGTTCGCAAGCTCTATTTCTGCTCTGAGAACGCTGGACTGGCATATGAATTTCACAGAAGTCACTCCTTTATTGTTTATTAATATATCATAAAACTCGATGCAGTAATAATAGTAAGGGCTGAGGAAATGTGGAAAACTATATTTATAGTATTATGATGCAAAAAATTAGATTGTGGATAAATATGTGGAAAAACCTCTTTTCATTTCACATTTTTCCACCGTTTAAGGCAAAAAGAAAAACGGGCTGTGGAAAACCCGTTTTCTTTTCACAATTTTTCCAGATGCATCCCACAGGATATCCACTGCTTTTCCACAGGGTTTTTCCACCGGCTGTGGAAAACTCATCAGCTCTGCAGAAGCTCGGCTTTAAGCGCTTCAACAGCCTGTTTCACTGAATCATCCGTATCAAGTATTGATTTTATCTTTTCAACCGAATACATGATCGTCGTATGATCCTTTCCGTTCATCATCTTTCCTATCTCTGAAAGTGAATATGATGTAAGCTCTGATGCAAGGTATATCGATATGTGTCTCGCCAGAGTGATGTTCTTATTACGGCTTTTACCCCTTATATCGTACTCTTTTACGTTAAAATAGGCTGCCGTACTGTGGATAATCATGTCAATTGTTATGTCACTGTTGCGTATTGCGGGAGTCACTATGAAATTTTTCAGCTGCTCTTTTGCTATATCAAGAGTAACAGGTTTTCCCACAAGTGTTGCGAATGAACTGAGCGTTGTCAGAGCTCCTTCCAGATCCCTTACATTCGTGTTGACATTCTGACAGATATATTCAAGGACTTTCTGATCTATCTGATAGCCTCTTTCCCTGCATTTCTGCATTGCTATTGCCATTCTTGTCTCATATGCAGGTGGCTGCAGATCAACATTCAGGCCCTTCCTGAATCTTGTTTTCAGCCTGTCTGTTATATCCGTAAGCTCTGTTATTGGGCGGTCGCATGTGAGAACTATCTGCTTATGGCTGTCGTAGAGCTCGTTGAATGTATGGAAAAGTTCCTCCTGAGTCGAATCTTTCTTCTGCAGGAAATGTATATCGTCGATCAACAGGACATCGACATTACGGTATTTTGTCTTGAATGATGATATTTTCTCCTTTGAAAGAAGCGAATCTATGAATTCATTTGTGAAGCTCTCCGCAGTCGTATAGATTATCTTCATCTTGGGATTATGTTCATCTATGTAGTTTCCTATAGATTCCAGAAGGTGGGTTTTCCCAAGCCCTACGCCGCCGTATATGAGGCATGGATTGAATGATGTTCCTGGATTCTGTGCTATGACCTTGCATGCATTGAATGCGAAGCTGCTGTTGTCTCCTGAGATGAAATTGTCAAATGAATACTGCTTATTGAGGGTCGTATTCTGTGATACAGGTTCCGTTTTTTCCTTTTTTGCAGCCTTTGATGCTGTTTTCACGGCAGGTTTTTTCGCTGTGTTCACGACAAATTCCACCGGTATGTCATGACCTGCTATTTCCGATACGGTGTTCTCTATGTCAGCCCTGCAGTTTTTCTCCGTCGTTTCCTTGTAGAAATTGGAAGAGAGTGAAAGGACCATCCTTCCGTTCTCTTCTTTTTCGAACGATATTCTTCTTATCCACTGTTTTTTCGTTTCAGGCAGTGTCTCCTCGAGATGAGCAGCTGCTTCCTGCCATATGCTAGAGAGATTTTCCATATTGCCAGGATTATATCAAAGGGTATTTCAACCGTAAAGCAACAATAGCCAGAACCTGTCTTATAGTTTGCTATTAACTCAATCTACGATAAAGAAATATATAGGGTATTCTTTTTTCTGTTCCCCTTGAATCAGAACTTTCCAAGGTGTATAATCAGAAAGAACTGAAAAATCCGAATTAGGCTATGACTATTCACCTGCTCAATAAGGTCCCAGCCGCTAGATGTCGGAATCAGACTGGAAGGATCATATGGACAATGAAGAACTGAAAATCGCGGGTCATGACAAAGCCGAGCTTGAGGCTGAGATCAAGGCCAGCGAAGATTACAATTCCAGCGGTATCACAGTCCTAAAAGGCCTCGAAGCAGTCCGTCTAAGACCTGGTATGTATATTGGTTCTACAGGTATTGATGGTCTGCATCATCTTGTCTATGAGGTTGTTGACAACTCGATAGATGAGGCAATGGCTGGCTACTGCAATGATGTGAAGGTTTATCTTGATAACGGGCCGGATGGGGAGATATGCACTGTTGAGGATAATGGACGCGGCATTCCTGTTGACATTCATCCTGAGGAAGGAAAGAGCTCTCTCGAGGTCGTCCTCACTCAGCTTCATGCCGGAGGAAAGTTTGACCACAATGCTTACAAGGTGTCAGGAGGCCTTCACGGCGTCGGCGTATCATGTGTAAATGCCCTCTCTTCGTGGATGGAGGTTACTGTTCACAGGGCCCCTCATGTATACAGGCAGACATATCACAGAGGCATTCCTGATGGAGATGTGGCTGTAATAGGTGATACTGACAGGACTGGAACCATAGTAAGGTTCACTCCTGATTTCGAAATCATGGAGCCGAACTCATTCAGCTATGAGACGCTTTCTGCGCGCTTCAAGGAGCTCTCATACCTGAACAAGGGCATAACGATAACGATCACTGACAATCGTACGGAACCTGAGAAAAAGGAGACTTTCCATGCGGAAGGCGGCCTTACATCTTTTGTTAAGTACCTTAACGAATATAAGACGGTTCTCTTCGACCCTATTTCGTTCGAATGCCAGAAGGATGATGTATCTGTAGAGGTATCCCTTCAGTACAACGATAAATATGACGAGAAAATCTATACATTCGTCAATAATATCAACACACGCGAGGGAGGTACTCACCTCTCGGGATTCAGGGCTGCACTCTCAAGATGTCTGAACAATCAGCTCAAGAAGAGCGTGAAGTACATGAAGAAGTATCCCGACAGCCTCGAGTCTTCTGATATCTCCGAGGGTCTGACAGCTGTCATCTCTGTAAAGATACCCAATCCTCAGTTCGAGGGGCAGACCAAGATGAAGCTCGGAAATTCCAATGTCAAAGGTATCGTGGATTCTCTCGTATATGAGAATCTCACGAATTACTTTGATGAGTTCCCTGATTCAATCGATAAGCTCCTTGATAAGGTCACAAATGCTGCTCTTGGCCGTGTTGCCGCGAGGAAAGCAAGGGAGAATATCAGGAAGAAATCAGAGGGCGGCGGACTGCCTGGAAAACTTGCTGACTGCACAGAGCGCGATCCCGCACGCTGTGAGGTTTTCATTGTCGAGGGAGACAGCGCCGGCGGTTCTGCTAAACAGGGACGCGACAGCCGTTTCCAGGCCATACTTCCTCTCTGGGGAAAGATGCTCAACGTTGAGAAGGCCCAGGAGGCTAAGGTACTCAATAATGACAAGCTGGAGCCTGTAATCCAGACCATCGGAGCCGGAATCACAAGGTACAACAATACCGGAAAGGATTTTGAGGATGATGAGGACGAGAAGAAGGGCGAAGGAGAGAAGACATTCGATATCACAAAGGCCAGATATCACAAGATCATCATCATGGCTGATGCTGATGTCGACGGATCTCATATCAGAACATTGCTTCTGACATTCTTCTTCCGCTATATGAGGCCGCTTATCGAAGCCGGATACATCTATTTCGCAATGCCTCCTCTCTATAAGATCACGATCAACAAGAAGGATTTCTATGCATACGATGAGGTCGATAAGAAAAAGATACTTGATGAGTATGCTCCTGGTATTGATGAGTCGAAGATAGCCATCCAGCGCTATAAGGGTCTCGGAGAGATGAATCCTGAACAGCTATGGGAGACGACTATGAATCCGGAGACGAGGATGATCGGAAAGGTTCATCTCGCGGATGCTGAGCAGGCTGACAGGGTATTCTCAATGCTCATGGGCGAGGATGTAGAGCCCAGAAGAGAATTCATCGAACAGAACGCGACCTTCGTCAGGACGCTTGATATCTGAGGTGCTGTATGGAAGATAATCAGGAACTCAATCCGCGTATCGTTCAGGCGGACATCTCCGAGGAGATGAAGACAAGCTACATAAATTATGCTATGTCGGTCATCATCAGCCGTGCTCTCCCTGATGCGAGGGACGGTCTGAAACCGGTTCATAGAAGAATTCTCTACGATATGTGGGAACTCGGAATCAGATATAATTCGCCGAACAAAAAGTGTGCCCGTATCGTAGGAGACGTTCTCGGTAAGTATCATCCGCATGGAGATGCATCTGTCTATGATGCCCTTGTGCGTCTCGGACAGGATTTCTCACTCCGTTATCCAGTTGTGGCCCCGCAGGGAAATTTCGGATCAATTGATGGTGATCCGCCTGCTGCCATGAGGTATACGGAGGCCCGAATGAGCAAGATCGGTGAGGAAATGCTCACCGATATACAGAAAGAGACTGTTGATTTCACTCCTAACTACGATGGATCGACAGATGAGCCTTCGATTCTTCCTGCTGCATTCCCATTCCTGCTTACAAACGGATCATCCGGAATTGCAGTCGGTATGGCTACGAACCTTGCTCCTCATAACCTCACTGAGGTTGTGGATGGAATATGTGCCTACATCGATAATCCTGAGATCACCATTCCTGAACTCATGAACTATATAAAGGGACCTGATTTCCCTTCGTATGGAATCATCTGCGGAAAGAAGGGAATCATGGATGCCTACACTACCGGAAAAGGCAAGATAGTCATCCGCTCACGCTATGAGATCGAAGAGAATGACAGAGGCCATGATGCGATCATCTTCACGGAGCTCCCCTATCAGGTGAACAAGGCAGAGCTCGTCAAAAAGATTGATGATCTCAGAAAGGATGGAGCAATTCCCAATATTGCGGCTGTGAGGGATGAATCCGGCCGTGATGGCATCAGGGTTGTCGTTGAGCTCAAGCAGGGCGCGGTTCCGAAGATCGTTCTGAACATGCTTTTCAGCCGTACGGCGCTCCAGAGCAATTTCAATGCTTACAATCTAGCAATCTATCAGGGCCGTCCGAAGCTCATGACGCTGAAGGATATGGTCCAGATCTATGTTGACCATCGCGAGGAAGTTATTGAGAGGCGGACCAGATATGATCTGAGAAAAGCTGAGGAACGTGCTCATATACTTCTCGGACTTAAGATAGGTCTTGAGAATATCGATGAGGTCATCAGGATCATAAAGGAAAGCCAGGACAATACAGTGGCTTCACTTGAACTTCAGAAGGCATTCGGTCTGGACAAGATCCAGGCGGATGCCATCATAGACATGAAGCTCGGAAGATTGTCGCATCTTGAGACTGAGAAGATACTCGATGAGCTTTCCGATCTTGAGGCGAAGATAGCTTATTACAAGGATATCCTTTCTGACAGGAACAAGATTCTCGGAGTTGTCAAGGATGAGATCAGAGCCATCGGTACCGCTTATGGAGACAGACGGCGTACTGAGATAGTCGAGCAGGAACTTAACGATGCTTCACCTGAGGACTTCATAAAGAAGGAAGATGTGGTGATAAGCATTTCGAGAAAGGGTTTTGCGAAGAGGCTCAGCACTACTGAGTATAAAGCTCAGGGAAGAGGCGGCAAGGGAACAATCGGAGCGAAGCTCGTCGATGGTGACTATGTCGACCACCTCTTTGTCTGCTCCTCGCATGACATCATTATGTTCGTGACCAATTTCGGAAAAGCCTATTACAGCAAGGCATTTGAGATTCCGGAGGGAGCGAAAGCAACCAAGGGTTCGAATATCAAGAATTTCCTGCAGATTGAGAATAATGAGAAGGTTACTTCCATTGTGACTTTCCCATCCTTCCAGGATGATACATACCTGCTTATGGTCACGCGCTTAGGTGTTGCCAAGAAAGTAAGGCTCAATGACTTCATCAATGCAAAAGCCAGGGGCGTCAAGGCAATTATTCTCGATGAGGGAGATGAGCTTGTGCAGTCCATCTTCATCCGCGACGGAGAGGATGCAATGATCATAACCAGGAATGGAAAGGGCCTCAGGATCCATGCCGATGATGTCAGGACCATGGGAAGGGCTACTCACGGTGTCAGGGGTATCAGGCTGCTTGGCGATGATGAGGTTGTCGGAGTCGTGGCTGTCGATGATGAGCGCCGTATCCTGATGGTTACTGAGAAGGGAAAGGGCAAACAGGTCAGATTCGATCAGTTCAGAGCTCATGGAAGAGGCACAATGGGTCAGAAGATCTATACTGTCGAAGATTCCGGGCTTGTCGGTGCTGTGTCTGTATGTGATGAGGATGATGTTGTATTCGTTACCCTTAAAGGACAGACAATAAGGGTGCATGCAAAGGATATCTCCATTCAGGGCAGAGCTGCCATGGGTGTCCGCGTAGCGTCGTTCAAGAAGCGTGATGATTCGGTGAATGCTATCGCAGTTACCGGTTATCAGGAAGAAGCAGATTCCGATGAGGAGATTCAGACGCCTGAAGCTGCTCCTGCCACGGAACAGGTTCAGACAGACGAAAATGAAGATTAATTCGTTAAATTAAAACGAAATAGCGCCTATCAATATGGTAGGCGCTATTTTTATGACAGAATAGTCCTTAAAATCGCATTTTTATACCCTATTAAATAGGGAAATAAAAGAAAAACCTATATTTTATTCTGTTTCTATATATAGTATTTTATCCCTTAAAAACCGCATTTGACGCGTTTATTTGAGGTTTTCAGGTCTTTACAGCTGCCATAATACTGGAAACCGGAATTAATCGGGGTTGCCGTATTATTGGCTCAATTAAACCTATTCTGATAATAGCCTTTACATGCATGATGTCGATTGTGCTGTAAAGCAAATATACAGCTGAATCTAACATAAAATTGATATATTACTTCACATTTGGAATGTTAAATGATTGTATAGATCATGAATTCTGATGTTTCACATGAAACATTCTTATAAAAGTGTTTGCAGTTAAGAATGAGGTGAACAGTGGATTTTGTGGAATGCTTTCTTTGTAGAAGTTTTAGAGGGAAAATTAATTCAAAGCAAAAATTATGTTTCACATGAAACAAAAAGCAGCCCAATAAGAGCTGCTGTTTTTTGTTATTATAAATCAGAAGAAACTTGAAATCTGATCGTCGTTTATCACTGTGATATCCGGATCGACGGTTTCTCTGATATACCTCTGTACTCCGTTTGTAAGTGTAAGCTGGCTCATTGGACAGCCTGCACAAGCGCCTTTAAGCCTTACATGAGCATTTTTAGCCTCTGTATCATACTTCACGAATTCGATATCACCCCCGTCATTCTGAAGAGCTGGACGGATTGCATCGATGGCATCTATTACTGCTTTTTCAAGATTGGTGTTGTCCATAATCTTTTCTCCTTCTGGGTTAAAGATACCGTCAGGATGATTATGGGTCAAGCTAATATGGTAGAGAGTGTTGTATTTATAATGACAAGAAATGTTTATCGGTGTATCGTTTGAAATATGAAAGCGAAGAAGATTATTTTCTATAATCAGAAAGGCGGCGTTGGAAAAACCACTTCAGCGGTTAATCTTGGGTCTGCTTTAGCTGATATGGATTATAAAGTCCTACTAATAGATTTCGATGCACAATGCAATCTGACTGGTGCTGTGTCTGGAGATCTCAGAAAGGCTAATATATATCAGGTTGTTGTCGGAGAGGTACCAGCGGCTACAGCTGTACAGAGCACTATCTTCAAGAACCTGTACCTGATTCCTGGATCATTGGATGTGGCAAGTCTTTCGATTGAACTTGTTAATGAGAATAACAGGGAATATTATCTCAAGACTGTTCTTGAATCGCTTGATGATGATTATGACTTCATTTTGCTTGATTGTCCTCCATCCCTTGGGCTTGAGACTATGAATGCACTTGCCTGGGCGGATTATGTGCTGATTCCTCTGCAGTGTGAATATCTTGCGATGGAAGGTCTTAACCTGATTATGAGGACAATAGGCAATGTAAAGAAGGGCCTTAATACAAAACTGAAAGTGCTGGGCATCCTTTTTACAATGTATTCAAAGCGTGCATTGCTTAATCAGCAGGTTGTTGAGGATATTTCACAGTTCTTCCCTGATCTCGTTTTCAAGACCATCATTCCACGTTCTGTGAGGATATCTGAAGCGCCATCACATGGGCTTCCTATAAATTATTATGATCGGTCAAATGCGGGCTCAAAAGCCTTTGCAGAACTTGCCAAGGAGGTTGTAAGCCGTGTCGAATGATAAGAAACATGGACTTGGTAGAGGAATAAGCTCTCTCTTCGGAGGCGATTTCAGTCTTGATGAACAGGTCGATAATATAATCAGCAAAACAACAGGTGAAAAAAAATCATCTGCAGCTTCAGAAAAGAAGATTGAAGCTGCTCAGGAAAAACCGAAGAAAGTTGTTGTCCCTGAAGCTGTGAAAGAGGATCCGGACAGAATAGAGGCTGTTCTTGTACCTGTTTCATCTGTCTCGCCAAATCCGAATCAGCCCAGGAAATCATTTAATCCTGAGGCAATTGCGGAGCTTGCTGAATCAATTAAGTCCCAGGGAATAATCCAGCCGCTTCTTGTTGAAGAGATCGTACCTGGCAAGTATTCGATAATAGCAGGTGAAAGACGCTTCAGGGCCGCCAAGGAGGCCGGGCTCAAGAAAATACCTGTCATCATAAGGAAACTTTCAGAGCTTGAAAGAATCCAGATGTCATTGATTGAGAATATACAGAGGGAGAATCTCAATCCGATAGAAGAGGCTACGGCGTATCAGTATCTGATGCAGCGTTCAGGGATGACGCAGGAAGAAGTCTCGGAGAAGGTCGGAAAATCAAGGTCAGCAATAGCCAACTCTGTCCGTCTTCTTGGTCTTAATGACACAATAAAGGATGACATAATCGCCGGCAATCTTACAGCAGGTCATGCAAGAGCGATACTGTCCCTTGTCAATCCATCCGACCAGATGCTCCTGAGAGAGAAGATCATCAATGGGGATCTTTCTGTACGTGAAGCTGAAAGACTTGCAGGAGAATACAACAAAGGACATAAATTCATTCCCAAGAAAGGCTCCAAGGAAGAGGATCCGGAGATTTCTGAGGTGGTTGAGAAGTTCGTGTCCGCAGTCGGGGCAAGATGCGACATAAAAGGAACACTGACTAAGGGGAAACTGACAATACGCTTCCGCTCACAGCAGGATCTTGAGAGGATTTATGGACTCATAAGCGGCGGTGAAGAGCTTTTTACTGAATAATGGAGGATAATATGGATATTGATAAACTGAAAGACGGAATGTATGCCGTCATCAGCACGGATAAAGGCGATATACTCATTGAGCTTGAGTACAAGAAGTGTCCTATGACAGTCTGCAACTTCGTGGGACTTGCTGAAGGTACGCTCAACATGGATCATCCTGGGGTTCCTTTCTATGATGGCCTGAAATTCCACAGAGTGATCAGTGATTTCATGATCCAGGGAGGCTGCCCCAAAGGTGATGGGACAGGTGGTCCCGGATACAGGTTCCCTGATGAATTCCATCCTGAGCTCAAGCATGATGCTCCCGGTGTGCTCTCAATGGCCAATGCAGGACCTGGAACAAATGGAAGCCAGTTCTTTATAACTCATGTGCCCACGCCATGGCTTGATGGAAAGCATTCTGTTTTCGGACATGTCATCGAAGGCCAGGATGTTGTCAATAAAATAGCGCAGAATGATAAGATCAGAAGTGTGAAGATCATCAGAAAGGGAGAGGATGCAGAGAAATTCGAGGTATCCGGAAGTAATTTTGCCAGACTCTGTGATGAAGCTACTGAAAGGCATAAGGCACAGCTGGCAGAGGCGAGGAAGAAGATAGAGACAGAGCTCGATAACAGATATCCGAATGCTGAGAAAACCAGTACCGGGTTGAGGTATGTAATAACCAAAAACGGTACAGGCACTGAATCTCCTAAGTATGGCCAGGCCGTTACGGTGCATTATCAGGGGACTCTGCTGAATGGGAAGATCTTTGATTCTTCACTCATAAGGCATGAACCTGCGACATTCAGGATCGGACAGGTCATCGAGGGCTGGAATGAGGCTCTTCAGATGATGAAGAAGGGCGAGAAGCGTACGCTTATAATTCCGCCTGAGCTCGGATACGGCGAGTATGGCTATCCGGGAGTCATCCCTCCTGATTCCTATTTGATCTTCGATGTCGAGCTGCTTGATTTCTGATTCGCAGACTTCATTTTCCGGCAGATTTTTCTGCCGGATATTTTTTCGCCTACAATCATTGCTTTCTCCGTATACTCTTATAATGCGGATGGAATCCGCCGGGGAGTCTTATGAAGGAGAACAGCGTACGCTATGTCTGCCGTGAATGCGGCCATGTCGAGAATAAATGGAATGGAAGATGCCCTGAGTGCGGCAGCTGGAACAGTTTTGATGAGGAGAAGGTGGCACCAGTCCAGAAAGGAAGAACCGAACCTCAGCCTGTCATGGACAGTGCGGTGCAGAGATTGTCAGACGTTCCCTATGAGAGCACGATGCGGGTCTCATCCGGAATTGATGAACTGGACAGGGTTCTCGGCGGCGGCGTGATGCGTCCATCATCCGTTCTTGTGGGCGGAGAACCCGGTATCGGAAAAAGCACGATCATGATACAGATGCTCGATTCCCTTTCTGCTGCTGGCTCTGTTCTCTATGTGTCAGGCGAGGAGTCTCCTTCCCAGGTCAGGATGCGTTCCGACAGGCTGGGACTCAGCAGCGGCAGTATCTCTATATTCTGCGATACAAGGCTCGAGGTGCTCTCAGAAACGATTGAGAGAGTCTCTCCGGGATATATCGTGATCGACTCGCTGCAGACGCTTTACAGCGCTTCTGTGGCCTCTATGGCCGGCTCTCCGAATCAGATCAAGGTTTGCTGCATGGAGCTGTCGCTCCTGGCAAAGAAAATAGGGGCTGCAGTGTTCTTCATCGGCCATGTGACCAAGGATGGCACCATAGCGGGGCCTAAGATAGTCGAGCATATTGTTGATACGGTTCTTTATTTCGAGAGCGCTGAGACTGGTATGAGGCTTCTGAGGGCAAGCAAGAACAGATTCGGCTCGGTTGATGAGATAGGGCTATTCACAATGGATGGATCAGGGCTCCATGGTGTCAAGGATCCTTCAGCCATCTTCCTCTCATCGCGCGGCGGAAACGGTCTCCCCGCCGGAATAGCGTTCACATCCGTTGTCGAAGGGAGCAGGACTTTCGCCGTTGAGATACAGGCCCTGGTCGTTCCTGCGAGGTCAGGACTGCAGAGAATATATTCAGACAGAATCGATAACGCGCGTGTCAGCCGTGTTGCTGCCATACTGCAGAAGCATGCGGGGCTCAACCTCGCTGATCAGGATATATATGTCAATGTTGCCGGCGGCATGAAACTCTCCGAGGTATCCATAGAACTTGCTCTTGCTCTTGCGCTCTACAGTTCCAAGGAGGATATTCCGCTGCGGTCATCACTTGCCGCTTTCGGTGAGCTTTCCCTTGCAGGGGAGGTCCGTCCTGTCTCTTTTACTGACCGCAGGCTCAAGAATCTTTCTGACATGGGGTTTACTGATGTACTGTCTCCGGAAAGTAAGCGCGGATTATCAATTGGCGTCAAAAAAGTCAGCACGATAAAAGCCGCTCTGATAGCGGCTTTCAGTACAAGAAAATAACTATTAGTAAGTCCTGCTTTCTATATTCTGGATATCAGAAGCGGGAATGCTACGAAGGTTCCGAGCATGCTGCCGAGGGAACTGAGGAAGAACACGAGGAGACAGTGCAGGATCCTGTTCCTGTACCATCCTCTTACTTTCATCGCATCATCGTTTAGCGTCTCGAAATCCTTCACCTTCGGCTTGCGGAAAGTGGCTTCCAGTATACCGCCCAGCATTCCTACTCCGAGTACAGGGTTGAGCGCGAAGAACGGTGCTGTAACAGCACAGCAGAGCGCGTTGAGTGGGTGAGCTGCTCCGACAATGCATGCTATGAGCGTTCCTCCGGCGTTGACGAGAATCCAGTAGAGGAATGTCCTGAGTCCCTGGTCCCACCCATTCATAGCTATTCCTACCACGAGGAGAACGACGATCAGGGCTGGGATTATATAGCCGAGAGCTTTTCCGCCGCCCCTGCTTTTCGGGACAGTCTCAAGCTCTTCTGCTGACTTTATGTCTCCGTTGTTTTCAAGTGCCTCGAACGATGCGAGGACACCGCTTGTATGTCCGGCACCGATTACCGCGACTTTCTTCCTGCCTGGAGCATTGTAGATCTTTGTGGCGAGGTAGATGTCCCTCTCGTCAATCAGCACTTCCTTTATTGATGGGAGTTCCTTTGCCACTTCATTTAGCATGCCCTCGAGGGTCTCCTGCTTTTTCAGTTCCTCGAGTTCCTCAGGGGATATCTCCTCATTTGAGAATGCTGCTGATATGAGTGTGCCCAGGAGCTTGCACTTGTTCCACAGTGAGGATTTCGCCCAGGCTCTTCTGAACGTTGTCTGGATATCCCTGTCGCAGAGTGAGAGGGGGATGCCTTTCTCTTCTGCCAGCTTCACGGCTCCCAGGAGCTCATCTCCGGGTGTCGTTCCTGTCTGCGCACCCAGTTTGCGCTGGAATGATGCGAGCGCTGTGTTTGCCAGGAGCAGGAATCCCTTGCCTTCCCTAAACACCTTGCGTATATCCGTGTTTTCCCAGCTCTGCTTCTTCGTCTTGCTCGAGAGCCTTGAGGCATCGAGTTCGACGCAGATCCTGTCCGGATTTTCCTTTTCTATGATTTCTGCAACTTCTGCCACGCTGTTCTGGGAGACATGGGCGGTTCCTATCAGGAAAACCTCATCTCCGTTTGAGAATGTTATATGGTGGTTTGTGTCGCTGATTCTCTCAATCTGCATGCCATGAGTATAACCAAGGTTCATGCAGAGGGGAAGAGAAGCTGGAAAACGCACTCAAGGATGTTTTCCTTGTATATCCTTGCATAGAAGGAGCCGCTTGCTGCTGTCAGATAGGGCAGGATGATCCTCGTCAGATCCTTCTCTTCCGGAATGAAAGGAAGCTGCTCGAAAAGATAGGTTCCGGCAGGTATCTCCATCTCTTCTCCTTCCTTCCTTTCAATTATTCCGCCTTCTTCGAGGATCCTTTTCTCCTCCTCGGTGTATCCTTCCCTCTCTCCTGCGGCTTCTGCCGTTATTTCCAGATGCTCATCACAGAATGCATAGCTGTAGCGTAGGACGGCATCATATCCGATATTCTTGTCTGCGGATATTCTCACGGCTTCTTCCAGCGTCATACTGGCAGGAAAGTAATAAAGCGGGGATATGAGGGATAATCTCAGAGCTCTCTGCATATGGTGATGCGGGGAAAGCCCCGCATCCTCCTCTTTCTTATTTAAGCATTGGCAGCATCTTCTTCACAAATGCTGCTGTGCGCTCCGCAGATGCCACGTCAGCCTTCTCGTTTACAGAGTGCACTCCGGAAAGATCGGGCCCGAGGGATACGGATTCCATGCCGGGGATTATCGAATTAATGATTCCGCATTCGAGTCCGGCATGGATTGCCGTGATCTGCGGTTTCTTTCCTTCGATCTTTTTATATGCAGATGCGACCTCTTTGGCGAGCTTTGACTTCGGATCAGGAGTCCATGAAGGATAGCTGCTTCCGGCTTTTGCCTTGAAACCGAAAGCCGCGGTGAGCGAGAGGATTTCTGACATCAGCTCCATCTTCCTGGAATCGACGCTGCTTCTGACAGTATAGATGACGTTGATCCTGTCATTTTCGATGGAGACTATGGCGAGATTATCCGAGGTTTCGACAATTCCGGGAATTGCAGAGCTCATTCCCCTTACTCCATGAGGAGAACAGAAGAGAAGCGAGGCGATCTTCCTGCTCTTCTTCGCCTTGATCGCCATTTCAGGCATCTCCGTCCTCTTCACGGTTATCGTGATTCCCGGATCATTGATGCTGTATTCCGCCGAGAGCTCTTCCTGCAGTGTCTTTGCCTGTGAGATTGCAGTCTCCGCATCGCTTACCGTTATGACTGCCTCTGCAGAGGATGGTATGACGTTCCTCCTCGTTCCGCCTGATATAGAGGCGATCTGGAAAGAAGGGAGCCTGTCGAGGTAGCGGGCGAGGATCTTGATGGCATTCGCCCTTTCCTTATGGATCTCTCCGCCGCTGTGCCCTCCGAGAAGGCCTGAGACCTTCACCGAGAGCGCTTCACCCTCGGCCTTCTCATACTTCAGCTTCATTGATGCATCAATGTCGATTCCGCCGGCACATCCGATGTAGATGATGCCCTCTTCCTCGCTGTCGATGTTTATCATTCTCCTCGCCTGGATCTTCTCCGGGGCGATCGCATATGCTCCTCCGAGTCCGGTTTCCTCCTCTACAGTGAACACTCCCTCTATCGGGCCGTGCTCAGCTTCGGTATCTGAGAGTATGTCGAGGATTATCGCGACGCCGATTCCGTCATCCGCTCCCAGCGATGTTCCGTCCGCGTATACTGATGTACCGTCAGTCTTGATCCTGATCGGATCCTTGGTGAAATCGTGGGAAGAGCCTTCTTTTTTCACACATACCATGTCGACATGTGCCTGAAGTGCGACAGGAGGAAGGCCCTCGAGTCCTTTCGTGCCGTCCTTCCTCATATAGACGTTGCCCTTCTCATCGGAAGAGGCCTCTATTCCGTTCTCATCTGCCCATTTGAGGAGGTATTCCCTTATTCCTGCCTCATTGCCGCTTTCGCGCGGTATGCTGGAGATCTCCGAGAATATCTTCCAGAGTCTTTTATTATTCAGTTTGCTGTACCACATACTATCTCTCCATTGATCATCGTGAATTTTATTCCGAGATTCCTGTCCATTACAACAAGATCGGCTTTCTTGCCCGGCATTATCTCTCCGCGGTCTGAAAGCGAGTATATCCTTGCGGGGGTAGTGGACGTTACAGCGGAGGCATCCGTTATCGGTACTCCCCATCTGACAAGGTTCACGAAGGCCTTGTGCATTGTCAGTGCCGATCCCTGTATAAGCTCCGGCCGGCCCTTCGTGACCCAGAGCCCGTCGCCCATCTCGACTTCAACGCCGTTTGCCGTGAGCTTTCCGCCTTCCTGCATTGTCGGTCTGAGAGAGTCGGTGATGACAACTGTCTTATCCGGGCCCTTGGTGCGGAGCACGAACCTTACCACGTCCTTGTGCACATGCTTGCCGTCTGCGATTATCTCGGTGCTCATTGACCTGTTGAGCAGGCAGCAGCCGACGACGCCAGGCTTTCTGTGAGACAGCCCTGACATCGCGTTGAAAAGATGTGTGGTGTGCCTTATTCCTATCTCCATGCCGTGTACAGCCTCTTCATATGTGGCGTCGGTATGTCCCATCAGCACAACGATGCCGTTCTCTTTGCTGAGCCTGACTATTTTTTCGATTCCTTCAAGTTCGGGAGCAGCTGTCATGGCTTTTATCATTCCGCCGCCGGCTTCGAGCATTTCGGCAAAGGCACTCTCATCCGGGTCGAGCCGTCCGGCAGGATTCTGGGCGCCTATGCGGTTGGGAGAGATGAATGGTCCCTCGATATGTATGCCCGCGATCGAAGCACCTTTTTCCTTTCCCGCAGCGCTCACGATTGCTCTCTCATCCATTGTTATACGCTGCATTGTATCTGTATAGATTGTCGGGAAGAACGAGGTGACACCTGCTCTGGCCAGCATCTCAGACATGCCGAGTATTGCATCTTCTGTGCCGTCCTCCGTGCCGTATCCTCCGATTCCATGAATATGGGTATCGATGAAGCCCGGGACTGCGATGAGCCCTTCTCCGTTTATTTCGTCCGCCTTGCCGCCTGTGCAGCTGAAGACGCCATCCTCTATGGCTATATCCGTCTTTATGAGGTTGCCGGCTACGACAGCCTCGATGTTCCTTATCACTGTCTTCATGGCCTGAGTATAACACCTGGATGTGATAACTACATGTATTTTGTTCTCTCCAGCGATGTTCTGGCTCACGGATCATCAATTCTGTGGTAGAATCTTCAAGCCATGCTCAGAAAGGACATACTCCTCATCATAAATCCCAATGCCTCCAAAGGAAGGGGGCGGAAGAAGGCCAAGGAAATACAGGCCAGATTCCGTGATTTCGGAAGGGAGTGCACAGTGGCCTACACCAGAGCTCCGGGACATGCGGAGAGTCTTTCCAAGAGGGGTGCCCTGTATGGTTATGACACAATCGTGGCAGCCGGAGGGGATGGGACTGTGAATGAGATAGTCAACGGGATCATGAAATCCGGTGTCTCCGGTGTCAGGATGGGCATTATCCCGATAGGACGCGGCAATGATTTCGCATGGATGGCAGGGATTCCAAGAAACCAGAAGCAGGCAGTAAAGCTGATCGCAGAGGGAAAGGCCGGCAGGATTGATGCCGGGCTATGCATCGGGACGGATCACCCTGATGGAATGTATTTCGTTAACGGTGCAGGCTTCGGTTTTGAGCCGATGGTCAATTTCCGGGCAATGGGATACAGGCATCTCAACGGCATGCTGAGCTATGCAGTCGCGTTCCTTTACATACTTGCCCATCCGCCCAAGGCATATGATGTGACGATCGTGATTGATGGAGAGACACGGCGGCTCGGGACACAGCAGATATCCGTATCGAACGGGAGGAGGATGGGCTCCGCGTTCATAATGGCTCCGGAGGCGGAGATAGACGACGGACTTTTTGATGTCATGTTCACAAACCATCCTCTCGAGAGAGCGGGGATTATCCGGGCAGTCCTCGCGTTTTTCCGCGGAGCGCAGGTTTCCGACAGGGAGATGTTCTCATATATCAGGGCAGAAAACGTAGTCATAAACGCGCCTGATGATATGGTTGAGGCACATTGCGACGGGGAGCTTTTCACCCACTGCGGCAAGGAGTTCCGCCTTTCAGTCATCCCCGGAGCGCTGGAGCTTTTCCATGGCAGGGTCAGAAGCTGAGGCAATTTGCCGGATTAATGGCCTGTCAAGCCTTCCGCAAATAATAATTTCTAGTTAATTCCTTTTATAGCAATGGAAAATACAATAAAAAAACAATTTGACTTCTCGGATTCCTTGCGATAATATGTAGAATGCGATTTAAGGACAAAGAGCAGGGAATTTTCCTTAGATGCGGAGATAGAAATTGGTAAAAGATTTAGTCCCCCGTATTCATTTCTACGATCAGGATTTTGTTGATATGTACGACAGGACCTGGGTCTGGCTGGATGAGATCTGGCACCCGGGTGAGAAGGATGGCGCTTTCCCTGAAGGATACTTCACTCACGGTGATTCTGGAACGATAAGCCTTTTCGATGCATGTCTGTCTTCGCTTTTCCTGGTATACAGCAATCAGATATACAGCCCGTACTCGATGATCGACTTCTTCTACTCAATGCAGGGAGAGGATGGGCAGATCGCGGAATATTATGACATTGAGACAAGGAAGCCGGTCTTCACGCAGGATAATCCAGCCGGACTGTCTCTCCCGCTTCTTTCCTATGTGGAGTTCGTGTTCTTCCACAAGATCGGAAACAAGAAGAGGCTCAAGGACATCGTTCCGATGCTTGAGAAGTATTTCCAGTGGATACAGGCGAACTCAATGCATTCGAACGGCCTTTACAGTGTCCCTTACAGCGCTACGCACATGGGCAACCTTCCGCGCGAGGGTGCTGAGTACACTGTCGACTACAATGCATCTGTCGCCGTTTTCGCCCTTTACATGTCATATATCGGGGACATCCTCAACGACAAGGAGCTCTCGTTCCGCTACAAGAGGATCTACTTCTCCATCAAGACCAGGATCAACGGCATGATGTGGGACAGCGATGACAAGTTCTACTATGACCTGGATAAGAATGAGGAGAGGATAAAGAACAAGCACATCGGCTGCTACTGGACGCTTCTTGCAGAGATACCCAATGACGAGTATGCCTCATTCCTCATAGAGAAGCTCAAGGATGAGGGGGAGTTCGGTACGGAGAATCCGTTCCCGTCCGTCCCTGTCTCGTCCAAGTATTTCTCAGCGGATGGAAACGGCTACTGCGGAGGAGTCACGTCATTCTTCATCTACATGGTGGTGAAGGGGCTGATGAACTACGGCTCATTCGTTTTCGCAAGGGAATGCACGATAAGGCACATGTACTTCATCCTCGACACCCTTCATCCCGATTCGGAGAAGCAGGGGGATACCTGGGAGATATATCGTCCGGGATCGGAAGGAGCTGCTGCGGTTCCGGAAGGCCAGGAGAACAAGAAGAGGTATCTGCCGATGCTCGGTCTGGTGTCGATAGCCCTGATGATCGAGAATGTCATCGGGCTCGAGATATCGCTGCCGAGAAAGACCGTGAACTGGACGATGCAGTCGCTTGAGGAGATGGGAATCGAGGATCTCTCGCTCAAGAAGAACAGCATCACCATACTCTCTAACAAGAACGCGAGAGGGTGGGAGATAAGGCTTGAATCCGAGAAGCTCTATTACTTCACGATCCACATCCTCGAGGATGATAAGAAGAAGACACTTCCGATTCCTTCAGGAAAGTGCTCGATGCTTATCGACAAGCTGTAATGGATAAAACGGAACAACGTTCCGTTTTTCCTTGAAAGGTAAAAGAAGCCGTTGTAGACTGCTATTGATCGGCTAAGAATATGACAGGAGGCTGAAAATGGAGATGAAAGATTTTTCCCTCGAAGGAAAGGTCGCATGGGTAACCGGTGCATCTTACGGAATCGGATTCGCTATCGCAACCGCTTTCCACAAGGCTGGAGCTGCGATCGCATTCAATGATATCAATCAGGAGCTGGTTGACAAGGGACTCGCTTCCTACAAGGAAGAGGGAATCGATGCCAAGGGATATGTATGCGACGTGACTGATGAGGCTCAGGTACAGGCGACTACAGAGCAGATCATCAAGGACTTCGGAAAGATCGATATCCTCGTCAATAATGCGGGCATTATCAAGAGAATCCCGATGATCGAGATGAGCGCTGCAGATTTCCGCAAGGTCATCGACATCGATCTCAACGGCCCGTTCATCGTCTCAAAGGCTGTCATTCCCGGAATGATCAAGCAGGGACATGGAAAGATCATCAACATCTGCTCCATGATGTCCGAGCTGGGAAGAGAGACAGTGAGCGCATATGCTGCTGCAAAGGGCGGACTCAAGATGCTCACAAGGAACATCGCTTCCGAGTATGGCGAGTTCAACATCCAGTGCAATGGCATCGGGCCGGGATACATCGAGACACCTCAGACAGCACCTCTCAGAGTTCCCGGAAATCCGTTCAACGAGTTCATTCTTGCAAAGACACCTGCGCACAGATGGGGAAAGACATCTGATCTTCAGGGACCTGCAGTGTTCCTCGCATCAGACGCATCCAACTTCGTCAACGGTCATGTGCTCTATGTCGATGGCGGTATTCTCGCTTATATCGGCAAGCAGCCGCAGTAAGGAATCAGGTTTTCAGGAAAGCCAGGGTGTCTCCCTGGCTTTTTTCTGACCGCCTGGCCGGGGGAGGAATATGAGACTCGCGGTTCTTCTGCTATCATTGCTGTCTCTTTTCTCATGCGTGGCTGAGGATGATGGTGTCCTGTCGGTTGCGACAGCGCAGGAACCGACGACACAGGATGTAATGGTCAATGCCTCTGTCTCGGGAAGGAACATCCTTGTCGGCAATGTCTATGAGAGGCTCTTCGGCATCGATGAGGATGGCGGCATTATCCCTCTGCTTGCAGAAGATTACACGCTCTCTGAGGATTCCAGAGAGCTCTCAGTTTCCCTGAGAGACGGCGTTATGTTCCATGATGGAAGCAGGCTGGACACGGGCGATGCCGTCGCCTCTCTCAACAGGTGGCTTTCCGTATATGCCAATGCCAGGGCAATGGTCGGCAGCTCACGTTTTCATGAGGAAGACGGGCGTGCCGTCATAAAATCCGAATCACCGATAGCACTCCTGCCATTGATGCTGGCCTCATCTCCGCAGGCTGCGGTGATCGTACCCTCCGAGTCTCTTGCCGGCCTGGGCGATGGGGAAATACTCTCCGGTGCGCCGGGAACAGGTCCGTATACGCTTTCGGAGTGGGCGCAGGGCTCCCATATAATGCTTGATGCCTTTGATGGTTACTGGGGAGAACCGCCTGAGATTGATCGTATCAGATACAGTTTTGTGCCGGATCCTGTGACGAGAAGGCTGGGGCTTGAGAGCGGACAGTATGATTTCATTGATATGGTTATCTCAGATGATATTCCGGCATTGTCAGAACATGACGGGATCAGGCTTCTCCAGGGCGGAGAGACGGGGTCGATAGTCATAATGCTGAACAAGAGGGAAGGAATAGCCTGTGATATCTCTTTCCGCAGGGCTGTTTCCCTGCTGACGGACCGCGATGCCATCATGAAGGCCTGTTATGGCGATTATGGATACTCCGTTCACTCTGATTATATGGACAGCGGTATCTGGAGCGTCGATTCCTCTCTTGATCCATATGGCTTGGAGGATGATGAGAGAGGGGCTGAGCTTCTGTCTGAGTCATCCTATGACGGAGAGCCTGTGAGAATCCTCGTCTCGAACCTCTCCGATCTCGACAAGATAGCCATAACCCTTTCATCTGAGCTTGAAAAGGCGGGGATTAGGACTGAGCTCACTGTCCTGGACTGGGCTGCCTTCATGGAGAGGAGGAAGGATCCCTCGGCCTGGGATATCTATGTCTCGGCTGCATCAAGGGTGCTTCTGCCTGTCGAGAAAGGATATCTCAATGCGGCAGGGCCCGGAGGTTTTGATGATCCTGAGGCAGGCAGCAAAGTATCTGCGCTGATGGAGGCGAGTTCTCTGGAAGAAGCCCGTGATATCTGGAAGGATGCCCAGCTGAGCCTCTGGGAATACGTCCCCGTGATAATCCCCGGGCATTATTCGACAATCTATGCATCGTCTGCGTCACTTGATGGGATAGACTTTTCAGACGGTTATCATTTCCGCAGTGCACACCTAGTACAGCCTGGTGGGCAGTAATATAATACTCACTCAGTGGAATGGATTTGGAAAAGGATTTTGACCGTACCTCTGACGATGCTCATCGTCTCTTTCCTTGTGTTCACCTGCATCTCGTTTTCCTCTGGTGACAGCTCAGCATATATCCTTTCTGAGGATGCCGCTGCTGAGGATGTCGCCGCATACAGGGAGGCTGCAGGCCTGACGAGGCCATTCGGAGAGCGTTATCTGGACTTTCTCATAGCATTTGCCACTCTCGACTGGGGGATGTCGGCCGGCGGTGCTGATATAACCGGTATCATAGCAGCGCGCCTTCCAGTCACGCTGATGATATCCTTCCTGGCTCTGCTTATGTCCCTCATGATAGCGGTCCCGGTCTCGTATTTTACGCTGCGCGAAGGGACAGTGAGGAGCGCGCTTGCTACAGCCTGGTCGGCTGCGGTTTCCGCGTCCCCTGTATTTCTCACAGCCATATTCCTCGTGCTGTCTCTTGCAGCTTACCTCGGCCTGTTCCCTGTGGCCGGCTATGTTCCCATTTCCGCCGGCATAGGGCCCTGGTTCGGCTCCCTCTTCCTTCCATCCCTCTCGCTGGCTTTCCTTCATTCCTCTCTTTTCATACTGATGTTCCGCAGGGCGCTGAGGGAGAACATGAGAAAGCCATATGCCGTGGCCGCAGAAGCCCGGGGGATGAGCTACATGCGTATTGCCGCATGCTCAGCCACAAAACCTGCGCTGCCGCTTCTCATCACGCTGGCAGGGGAGTCCGCTGCAGCTTTCCTCGGGGGGTCGGCTGCTGTCGAGACGGTGTTTGCCCTCCCCGGGCTGGGCTCGCTTCTTGTATCCGCCGCGCTCGGAAGGGATGCGCGTCTTGCCGGAATACTGATACTGCTCGTGGCGCTTTTTGTGTCTGTTTCCTCTCTTGCCGCTGAGACAGTCTCCCATTTCCTCGATCCGAGAAACAGGAGGAGCGGATGAGAAAATACAGGATAACGGGGATCATGATGCTGGTTTTTCTGCTGCTTTTCTCCCTTGTCTTCGGCGGGGAAGGTATCGTTGACACCGCTTCAAGACTGCTTCCTCCTTCTGCATCGGATCCTTTTGGTACTGATACCCTGGGTCGCAGCCTTCTTGAGAGGACAGCAGGCGGGATCGCTGTATCAGCTGCTGCAGCCTCCATTGCTACTGCAATGTCTCTTGTGTTCGGGCTGCTGATGTCCTATCTGTATACCCTGCCGCATTTCCCGCGGGAGATAGTCCTCTCTGCTGCGGATTCAATGAAGGCCGTGCCATCAATAGTCCTCGCCCTCTTTCTCGCATCGGTATCAGGGCCGGGGCTGCTGAAACTGTCAGCTGCCATATCGCTGTCCCATATGTCTGATATTTCCCGTACAGCATATTCAAGGACGGCTGCTCTGATGAAGGAGGAATTCATCGAAGCTGAACGATGCATAGGAGCCGGGAGCCTGAGGATATGGCGTATGATGCTGCCTCATATGATGCCGTATCTGGCATTTCAGGGAGTTTCCATCTTCCTTTCCGCAGTAATCGCCGAATCAACGCTTTCATATCTGGGCTGCGGCGTTCCCGTACCCCTTCCTTCCCTTGGGTCGATACTTGCAGAGGCCAGGCCTGTCATGCTCACAGCGCCGTGGATGGTCGTATTCCCGGCGCTTGCACTCCTTCTTCTCGGGATAGCTCTTGAGCTTCTGGCGCTCTCATTCTCAGAATTTGATACGTCCTCTGAGGGATCTCATGAGCGTGAGCTTGTCGGCGTATCCGAGATCTCCTCCGATGGGAAGGCCTGAAGCAAGACGTGTGAGCGTAAGCTCCCTGTCCTTCATCATGTGCCTGATATATAATGCTGTGGTGTCACCTTCCTCCGTCGGATTCGTTGCTATTATTATCTCCTTGAATCCTCCCTCATCCACGCGTTTCATCAGTTCCGGGAATGAGAGATTGTCCGGGCCGACACCGCCGAGCGGGTTGATGGCTCCTCCCAGAACATGGAAGAGGCCATTGTATGCCCCGGAGGAGGCGATGGACAGCACGTCCTGCGGCTCTTCCACAATGCAGAGGAGGGATCTGTCCCTTGCCGGATCGGAACAGTATGAGCAGATATCATGCTCCGTGTAGCAGCCGCAGATGGGGCAGGGATGGATCTTGTCCTTTATGGTCGCTATCGCATCTCCCAGTGCCCTGTTGAAGCTCTCATCTGTCTTTATCAGATGATACGAAAGGCGCAGGGCAGATTTCTCCCCCATGCCCGGCAGCTTTTTTATCAGTGACTGCAGCTCTTCGATGGCTTCCATCAGGCTTTCCTTTCCAGATTCTGCAGGATATCCCTCGATCTGGCCTCTGTAGCTTCCTTGACTTTTGCCGTGGCATCATTGACTGCGGAGGCGATGAGAACCTCAAGCGCGCCTTTGTCATTCATTGCCATCGCGCTGTCGGATATCGTTATTTTCTGTACAAGGAACTCTCCGTTGACGGTGGCCTCCACAAGCCCGGCTCCAGCCGATCCTGTAGCGGTTATCCGCGAAAGTTCTTCCTTAATCGTCTTCATCTGGCTCTGGATCGAGCCCATTGTCTTCATCAGTTCGAACGGGTTCATGTTTGGGAACATTGCTTTCCTCTTTCTCCTTGTTTTCCTGTACCGCTGTTTTTATCAGATTGCCGCCGAAAAATGATTTCAGCTCCTTCATCTGGGGAGAGAAAGAGGCATCCTCCGCTTCCTTCTCCTTCAGCCGGAGCTTTATCACCGGGTTATCTCCCAGCGCAGAGGCAACCGCCTTGCCGATGTTCTTCTCATCATTCTTGAGGCTGTTGTAGGCGAGGGGCTTTGAGACTGTGAGCGTGATCACGCCGTCGTGCTCCTCTATCTCCTCGATGCTTGATACATACCTCGCGGCTGTTGCCCTTCCCATCTTCCTCAGTGCTTCCGCTATGGATCCGAGGTCATCCGGCGTAATGGCATGTTTCTCTTCTTCCTGCTGCGGCTCCGGCTCCTCCGTGGCGGAGTGTACCTGTACCGGAGGGGCTGCTGCTTCTGCCCTGGAAGAGGTAATCTCATTCTTGGCAGGAACGGGTTTCTCACTCTGTGCGGGAGCCTCGATGCGTATGCGCTCTCTCGGAGCTGTGACCACGATGCTCCCTTCTGCTATGCCTTTCTTCATGTCCTCGAGTTTCCCGACAAGTTCCTGCGGTGATACGAGCGACGGCAATGAGCTCAGGCGGAGTATCATGAGCTCTATCTCGAAGCGCGGGGAGAGTGAATAGCGCACATCCCTGTAGAGATTGAGAAATGCTTTCAGCGCTGCTTCTGCCTGCTCCTCACTGAGCATTGCTGCGATATCCTCCGGAATATCCGAGAGTGCGGATCCCAGGATGTCCGTGCGCCTGACTCCCGCTTTGTACAGCATGATCGTGCGGAAGAAATCAGCAGAATCCTTGATGATCTGGTCAGCTGATACTCCGGAACTGAACAGTTCGGATACGGCATTTACAGCTCCTTCCGTATCCTTTGCCAGAGCTTTCCTCACTATCTCCGTGATAGCGCCGAAGCCGGCTACCGAGAGTTTCTCCCTGATCTTCTCCAGTGTTATATGGCTGCCTGAAAAAGATGCGACTTGATCAAAGAGTGTGTATGCATCCCTCATTGAGCCGGTTGACTCACGCGCTATCCAGAAGAGGGCATCATCATCGGCTTCTATGCCGATGTCCTCTGCCGCGCTTCTGAGGCATTTCATGATCAGGTCCTGGCTGATGAGATGGAAGCGGAACTGCTGGCACCTTGATCTTATCGTGGCTGGAACCTTCTGCAGTTCGGTGGTTGCGAAGATGAAGATTATGTACTCCGGCGGCTCCTCGATTGTCTTCAGGAGAGCATTGAATGCCGAAGTGGAGAGCATGTGGACCTCATCAATGATGTATATCTTGTATCTGGACGACTGCGGAGGATACATGACCTCCTCTTTTATCGCCCTTATATCATTGACGCTGGTGTTTGATGCACCGTCTATTTCGATCACATCCACCGATTTCCCCTGTGCTATCGCCTGGCAGGAGTCACACTTTCCGCAAGGGTGGGGGGTAGGTCCGCTCTCGCAGTTCAGGGCCTTTGCAAGCAGCCTCGCGGAACTCGTCTTTCCGACGCCTCTCGGCCCGGAGAAGAGATATGCATGGGCGATCCTTCCTTCCTTGATAGCATTCTCAAGCGTCGAGACGACGAAGTCCTGTCCTACAAGACGGTCGAAGTCCTGAGGTCTCTTCCTTGTTGCCGTTACTTCATAGGCTGCTGCCATTCTTCCTCCGGTTGGGAGATTATAGCATGAATGCTCTTCTGATGGGTAGGACAGGTGATGGTACAGGCGGATGCCATCTGACAAAAACAGCAGCAAATGGTCCCGGTCTCATGCACATTCCGCTTACCGCTGCTGCATCCCTGCCCTGACGGGGTTGGGCGGCGTACATAGCCAGGTATCTGCTGCTGAAAACGGAGAGGGGGGGATTCGAACCCCCGATGGCTTTTGACCATACACGACTTCCAATCGTGCACCTTCGACCACTCGGACACCTCTCCAGAGGCAATTTCGAGATGTTCAATCTCTCCGGAGAGAGAGGGATTCGAACCCTCGGTAATGCAGAGCACTACACCGGATTTCGAGTCCGGCTCCTTCGACCACTCGGACATCTCTCCATTGGTACGAGACTAAGAGGATTCGAACCTCCGACCCTCAGTTCCGCAAACTG
>CASEZU010000128.1 GCA_949292445.1 uncultured Spirochaetales bacterium
TCCGGCGGCAGCAGGCGAAAGCAGAGCGACGGAAGCGGACAGGAATCCCCTCATCCCGTTTGCCCGCTGAAGCATTTCATTCCCGGCGATGAGCGGCACTGCAGATTCCACCGCAGGAGACTGCAGCCCAGAACATGCCGATCTGCCAACGAGTATCAGAAGATAGACAGGAAGTCTGTCAAGACCGTATCCCAGAGCTGCGGCAAGAACGAGGGCGAGAAAGGCAGCGGCAGCATCGGAAAGGACTATCACGCGCCTTCTTCCCCGGCTGTCAGAGAGCGAACCCGAGAGCAGCATCAGCAGAATCTGCGGAACAAAACCGGCAAGCGACGAAAGAAAGAGGACACTGCCTGATGAGTAGCGGATTGTAAGCGTCCAGATGATGCCGAACTGCGCCGCAGATGACCCGAGAAGCGAGAGCGACTGAGGCAGCAGGAACAGCAGCAGCCTACCCACGGTAGAGAATGCCCTGGGAATCTATGACGCAGACAGCCGGAAAATCCTCAATTTCCAGCTTCAGCAGCGCCTCTGGCCCCAGCTCCGGATAAGCCACGATCTCCGAGCGTCTGATGCACGAGGCATAGAGTGCCCCGCATCCTCCGAAAGCCTGGAGATAGAGGCCTCTGAACGCCTCAACAGCTTTCCTCACCTCCTCTTTTCTCGGCCCCTTTCCAACCATGACACGCAGTCCGGCAGCGATAAGCGAAGGAGAGAAAGGATCCATCCGGGCGCTGGTAGTAGGCCCTGCTGCCCCGATAGGGAAACCATCAGGCGCGGGACTCGGCCCCATGTAGTAGATGGCATTGCCCGGGAAGCTGAAGGGAGGTTCCTCCCCTCTCTGAAGCGTCTCGCAGAGCCGTTTGTGCACCTGATCACGCCCTACATAGAAGATGCCTGAAAGCACCACATCATCCCCGGCCTGAACCGCGGAAAGCTCCTCCTCGCTGAACGGAAGGCTCAGATGTCTTCTCATAGTTCTCCCTCCCTGAAAATGACAGTCGCACGCCTTTCTGCCCAGCAGTTCACAGTGAGCGCCACTGGAAGCCCTGCTATATGCGTCGGCTCAGAAAGTATCGACACACCGAGAGCCGTAGGATTTCCGCCAAGCCCGCCGGGACCGATTCCCAGCTCATTGACAGCTCTGAGTATCCTCCGGGCAAGTTCAGGATACTCAGAAGGACGGAAGAAAGCCTTCTTTGAGAGGAAAGCGGCCCTGTCCATCGTCCCGCCGACTCCGACGCCGAGGAACACGGGAGGACATGGCTTTCCGCCGGCTGCCTTCATCATGTCGACAACAGCCTCCGCCACGCCGTCCTCCCCTGCTGTCGGATTGAGCATCCTCACAGAAGAGCAGTTCTCAGAACCGAATCCTTTCAGCAGGAACGAGACCTCAACGTCACATCCGTCAGCAAGCTCGTAAAAAATGAAAACAGGAAGATTGGTGCCGGTGTTGTGCCTGCTGTATATGGGATCCTCCACTACGCTCCTGCGATAAAACCCGTCAGAAGCGGCCATGGCGGCACCTTCATTCACGGCTCGCTCGATATCCGCAAGGGGAACGCGTGAATCCCGTCCGACTGATGCAAGGCACCAGAAAACACCTGTATCCTGGCACATCGGAAGCCCCGTGCTGCGGGCAATGCGGAGATTCTTCCTCACCGCCTCCATAACAGCGGAGGATTTTCCTCCTTCAGTATCAGTTCCTTCAATAAGCGCCTCCACCTCAGGAGGCAGTATGCGGGCCGCTTCTATCAGGCTGTCCCTGATACGCTCCGCGGCCTTACAGAGAATCGCCCTGTCTCGTTCCATTCCTTTCCATCCTTTCCTCCAGCCTCATCAGGAATCTGGACTTGTCCGGGAAAACCCTCGGGGCAAGCAGCCTGTGGTAAGGCGTCTCGGATATAAGTCTCTCTATCACTATCTCCTCTCTCAGATGCCGCAGGAAGAGCTCCGTGCTCTCAAGAGTCCGCTCCTCCGACATCACGGTTATGTTCCCTGCCATATAGTCATCCGCGAGCGCCGTCCCTCCTGTTATATGGAGATTATGAATCTTGACAGCCTCTGCCCCCGACTCATTCACCGCCCGGGCAGTTCTCAGAAAGTCCTCCCTGCCCTCTCCCGGAAGCCCTAGAATGACATGGGCTGCGACCTTGAGGCGGTGGCGGTGTGCCCGTGCTGCTGCATCCATGTACTCCTTCAAGCCATGGCCGCGGTTTATCGCGGCAAGCGTCGCATCGGATGCGCTCTGCAGGCCGAATTCCACCCAGACATCGCGCTCGGGAGTGATGTACGACTCAAGCAGGGAAAGGACACTCTCAGGAACTGTATCGGGCCGCGTCGAGATCAGGAGTTCCCTGAACGGCATCACCGACAGTCCCTCATCATAAATCTTCCTGAGGTTCTCCGGGCTGTCGTATGTGTTCGTCCACGACTGGAATGAGAGGCTGAAGAGGCCGGCCTTGTAGCGGCGCTCAAGGAAGGCCTTTCCCCGCTCTATCTGCTCCCTGATGGAGAGAAGCCGCGGCAGAATCGTATCAGCTGTCTTCCTGTCGTAATCTGATGTACGCCTGAAACCTGATTCAGAAGCCCTCTGATACACGGCAATCGAGCCTGTTCCGTCGCAGAAAGCACATCCTCCATGCCTTGAGGCATCACGGTTGGGGCAGGAGAATCCGCCGTCCACACCTATTCTGTAGACAGGCGCCCCATACTTCTTCTTCAGATATGATGAATAGGTGTTCCAGCGTGAATACATCACTCGATACCGACCATGAAGGAGATGCGCGGCGTCGCTGAAATATGCAGGGAAGCCTTCACCTGCCCGAAAGATGTGGCGACGCCTAGCCCCACATACCCTCCTATATCCATCGAGCCCTCGGAGAATGAAAGCTCCGAATAAGGAATCAGACTGCGCGAAGCCGAAGCCATGATCTCATCGCGCTCCTTTCCTGACACCTCGAAGAAGACGCCGGCATCGACGAAGATCGAGTAAGGCAGAGGCAACCTTATGCCGCCCATCACGTAGATATTATCGGACACAGCCTTCCCCATCTCAGTCGAGGTGTATGCCCTCGCCAGATCGGGCGGCCTCCTTATCGTGGAAGTATCGGCCTCGATGATGAACTTGAAGATATCAGTGGGACCGAAACTGCCGAACATCTCGGCAGAGAATGAGTAAGCGAGTTCCGTTGATGGGAAGTCACCGCCGAACTCCAGCGTGGCCTCGACCTCGAAACCGTTATCAGCGGCATCGGAGCCATCATAACCGTCGTAGACGAAACCAAGTCCGAGATACGGATAGGCGAAATGGTTTCCACCGGGAGTGTTCGCTCCCAGATATGTGTAATCAAAGCCGAGTATCGCATCGATGCGGAGATCGCGGATGGGGAAATATCCGATGCCTGCTTTCAGGAAGAAACCGATGTCCCCGCTGAAGCTGTATCCCGCCGTTCCCGGTATCGAGGTATAGGACTGCTGCCCGTATTTGACACCGAGCGTGCCGTAGAGGAACGCAGATGAAAGGAACGGATAGGACACTCCTGCATCGACCGTGATTCCCTCATCGACGACGATCCCATATGTCAGATCCAGGCGCGGAAGCAGGGCCATGCGTCCGGAAATGGTGAAGTCGGGAGTATATGCAAAGAACGGATCGGAACCGTCGGAGCCATCATACCTTATGCCGATGCCTCCTGTAAGGCCGAGATAGACACTGCCTGAGAGCGAGGGATAGCGTTCACCCCTGACGTATATGACACCATCCTGTATCTCATATGTGACCGCCTTCAGGCCCTCATGCCTCCTGACATCATCGAGCAGGGCCTCGAATGCCGTTATCGTGTCATAATCCATCGACAGCCCCTCGAATCGGCGGAGCTCGGAAATGGATGCAAGAGGGATCACATCATCAGCGACGACGCGCTCAATCGACGGAGACGGAAGCGAACTGTAGCTCTTTCTCTCTATCGGGAGCCATCTCTCAAGCCGGCTTTCCAACTCATCGAACACATCCTGATTCTCCTCGACAGCCTTTCTTCCTGCTTCAAGGATCGGCTCAGTGGAACCGAAGCTGAGCGCGGCGAAACCGGTGGTATCGGGGACGATCACCCAGTCAGCCTCATCGTAGTTCTCTACGGAATTGGGCTCCGTAAGATAATCCGAGAACTGGCTGAATGAGCCGGAAAGCGTCGACATGTCGTTCTTGTGGTCACCGTAGATGTGCCTGGCATCATTGACGTCGACAGCCAGCACGATATCCGCACCTAGATCCCTCGCTATGTCAGCGGGAAGATTATCCTCAAGCCCGCCGTCTATTATATAGCTGCCGTCCTCGAGCCTCACAGGGGCGAAGACGACGGGTATCGCCATCGAAGAGCGTACGGCATCGAACAGGGATCCCGTGGAGAATACGACCTTCCTGTTGTTCGTTATATCTGTCCCGACAGCCCTGAAAGGTATTGAGAGATCATCGAAATCCTTGACGGAGAGCACCTTTGAAAGATGCCGCCGCAGGAAGCCGTTTATGTACTGATCATCAATGAGGCCATTGGAAGCACCGAACCCGGATGCACCGTACTCCACCGTCAGGAGATTGGTGTCATAGTCGGTGAACGGGCTCATGATGGTATCGGCTCCGCGGACTGCATAGAGGTGTAGGAAATAGCTCATCAGGTCCGTGCCAGATACTATCTCCTCAAGTTCCGCTCCGGAGTAGCCGGCAGCATAGAAACTGCCGACGACGGCCCCCATACTTGTGCCGATGACCATGTCAGGAACGATTCCCCTCCTGTCGAGCTCCTCCAGTACCGGAATGTGGGCGATACCCTTCGCACCTCCTCCGGAGAGGACAAGTGCGAACTTCGGACGGAATATCGAGGCGGGAAGAGCGCACAGAACGACAAACAACAGTACTGCCAATGCCAGCATCCGCCTCTTCATAGATCCTCCTACTCAAGTACTTTGCCTACGATGTCACGCCGCCCGTTCACAAATGATGCGGCATCCATCTCCTTCTTCATCGGCGGCAGGACCCTCGTTACATGGATATAGCCATCGCTGAGGGCAATGCGAAGGCCCTTTCCCTTGTCCAGCGATACTATTGTACCGCATTTCTCCGCAACTTCGCATTTCTCCAGCGAGAATCCGCTGCCGTATACGCCGGTAAGATAGAGCCGAGATCCATCCAGCATGCCATATGCCTTGGGCCACGGGCTGCAGGCCCTTATCTGGGCATGGACAGCTGCAGCAGGCGATGAGAAATCAATCCGCCCCTCATCCTTGCCGACAAACGACGTGAATGTAGGCTCTCCTTCCTGCGCCTCAGCCCTGCGGCAGGGATCAAGCAGAATGGGAAGCACAAAGGAAGGAACCAGAAGGGAGACTTTCTCAGAAAGGCTGCCCTCCGTCTCCGTTCCATCGAGTTCTATGGGAAGGATTCCGAAGACATCCCCTTCATCAACACCCTTTCCGATCCGCTGCAGCGATATCCCCGTCATCCTGTCTCCGGAACGTATGGCCTGGTAAATCGGCGATGGCCCCCTGTGAAGAGGAAGCAGGGACGGATGGACATTGAACGTCTCATTGAAAAGCGCGAGGAACCGGGGACCGAAAATCTTCCCGTAGCAGAATGAGAGAAGCGTGTCCGCACCATAGGATGCGATGTGCTCCCTCGCCTCTGTGCGGATCGTCTCAGGCTGGTAAACCTCAAGCCCCAGCTCCAGGGCCCTGCTCTTAACAGGCGACGGGACAAGTGTCTTTCCCCTCTTTCCCGGGGCATCCGGCGCAGTGATGACAAGCGCTATCATCCCCTTCTCCGCAAGTGCATCAAGGAGCGGAAGCGCAATGCTGCCTGTAGCAGCGAAGACTATCTTCATCAGACCCTCGACTTCTGGCGGCGCCTGATCCTGTTCTTCTTCTCATAGGCGCGCACGACCTTCTCCTTCTCACGCTCATCGAGATGATCGATATACAGCTTGCCGTGCAGATGATCATTCTCGTGCTGTATCACGCGTGCAAGGAGACCGTCTGCCTCGATAGTGAACGGTTTTCCCTTTATGTCCTGAGCCTGGATCGTAACCTTCAGCGGCCTTACCACATCGTGGTATACTCCGGGAATGGAGAGACAGCCCTCCTCATAGACACCTGTCTCGATGCTGGTGCCTGTTATCGAGGGATTGATGAACACCATGGGGGCCTCTCCCCTGACATGCACCACGAAAATCTTCTTGGGCACTCCGATCTGGGGGCCGGCAAGTCCGACGCCATCGGCTTCATCGAGCGTTTCGATCATCGCATCGGAAAGCATCTTCAGCGCATCATCGAATTCCGTTATATCAGAGCATTCCTCCCTGAGGACCTCTTCTCCCAGTGTGCATATATCCAACATAGCTCAAGATGGTATACTCACGCCCTTTTCTTGGCAACAGATGTCAGCCTTCTCCATGATCCCGCAGGCCGCAATATATTCCTCCTCCAGAGGGATCCAGCGTGAACGGAAGATCTCAGCTTTCTCCTTCCCGTTCCGCTTCTCTATCCGTCTCATCTGCTCAGAGGGATCTATATCCATGAAAACGGAAAAATCATAGTATCTGCCGAAAAACGGATGGAGGCTGTAAGCCCCCTCGACGATCACAAGGCGGGAGGCATCGATGGCAGCAATCTCCGCCGCGTAATCCATCGCCGCGCAGTCGAATCTCCTGTATCTCACGATACCGCCGCTCTGAAGCTGGGGAATGACCTCTGCCATGAACCTCTCCCTGTGGATATTTCCTCCCGGCTCACTGTAGCGCTCAGCGCTGCGGAGCTCCGGAGGCAGGAAGAAATCATCCATATGTATGACACTTCCTCCGGTAAGGGACGCGATGGAAGATGCGAGCGTCGTCTTCCCCGCAGCTGACCTGCCATCGATGGCTATCACGCGGCTCCGCTCCCCAGCAATGCTCATGATCTCCTCAGCCGTCATCCCATCTTCCTTCCGATGAAGCCTGTCTTCACAAGCGCGGCATATATGAGCGGTATCAGCACAAGCTGCATGACTATCGCGGGGAGGCAGGAGACGAAGTAGCTGGAAATCCACATCGGCAGCGAATATGAGCCCCTGGCGAAGATAAGCGCCCTGGCAGCTCCTGCCACGATACGGCCGAAGAGCATCGCCGCAACCAGGCTGATGACAACTCTGCCGGTGCCTTTTTTCCTCCCGGTCAGCCCCATCATAAGACCGGCCATGAAACCATAGGATCCCAGCTCCGTCATCATCTGCGGGAGCATGGGAGCACCGGGCATGCCGGTGAAGAGCGAGGAGAGGAGAGGCCCGGCGATACCGCAGAGAAGGCCGAACGGCCATGATGTCAGAATGCCGCAGAGAAGCACCGGAAGGTGCATCGGTGAGAACAGCACTCCGCCATTGGGAATGGCATGGAAAGCCATCGGAAGCACCACGCAGAGCGCGATGCATACAGCTGCCGTGAGCGATTTTCGTATCATTGTCATATTGCTTTTACTCCTTCAAGCGCTGCTGCGCCTGCTGCTATCAGTACGGAAACGATAAGCGCCGCAGCCTCATCCCTTCCGAAATGAATCCTTGTATTCCTGCGCCGGCCCTTCTCACCCGCATAGCCGCGCGCCTCCATCGCGAGCGCAAGCTCATCAGCTCTGCGGAATGCCGCCAGAAAAACAGGCAGCGCGAGAGGAACAACCGAAAGGGCCCTGTCACGGAGCCTCCTTCCTCCCGGGATGGCCCCGCGGGCCTCCCCTGAGAGAAGTATCGCCTCACTCTCCACTGCCAGGACAGGAATAAGGCCGATGGCGACGGAAATGATGAAGGACGCCTCATCCACCGGGATCCTCAGCAGTGATAACGGATGAAGCACAGTCCTCAGGCCATCTGTTATCCCGACAGGTGTGGCCACAGCCGTCAGCAGAGAAGCAAGTGCGGAGAGAAGCACCACGCTCAGCACCATTCTCAGTCCCGCCTTAATGCCGTGGACGGAGAACGTCACGATCCAACATGAGAAGATCGGCTCGGGCGAAGGCTGAAAAAACGCATTCATCAGAAATACCGTTATGAAGAATGCACGGAAACGGATCATGGCACGGATGACAGGCCGGACCGGTATTCCTCCGGCTCTGTAGAGAAGGATCAGGACAAGACATCCCAGGACATATCCCGCAGCAGACCCGGATGCAGCGATCAGGGCCGAGAAGATCAGAATGAATGCAACGATGCGGACAGCGGGATCAAGCCTGTGCAGGAGTGATGAGCCGGGAACATATGCGCCGAGGAGATTCATTTCCGCCCCCCGATAAGCCCTGCAATGCCATCTGCAAGATAAGAGATACTGCAGGTACGCTCCAGGCCGAGACTGACAGAAAGCGACGTGCAGGCTGTGTCCAGGATATCATCAGGACTGCCATCCTTCACGACACGGCCATTCTCTATAGCAATCACCCTGTCCGCCCATGATGCCGCCTCGTCATCATGTGTCGCCATCACGACAGTCTTCCCTTCTGTACAGAAGCGATGGAGCAAGCCCATGACTATCTCATAGGAAGCGGCATCCAGCCCGACTGTCGGTTCATCCATGAGAATGACATCAGGATCCGTTACAACGGATGAAGCAATCGCTACGCGGCGCCTCTCCCCTCCTGACAGGGAAAACGGCGGCGCTGCCCAGAGCTTTTCAGGGATTTCCATCATCCTGAGGATGGAGGCTGTCCTCTCATCCTTCTCCTGACGGCCGAGTCCGCTTCTCCTGAGCGCGAAGGAGACATCGGCAAATACGGTTTCAGCGAAGAGCTGGCGCTCCGGATACTGGAAAACCATGCTGACAGAATGCGGATGCCCGTTCTGTACAGCCCCGCCGAGAAGAAGGCAGCCGCCATCCAGCTTCCGCAGGCCGCTGAGCATCACCAGAATTGTTGTCTTTCCGCTGCCGGAACGGCCTGTCAGTGCGGTAAGCCCCGGCCCGAATGAAAGGGAGAGGCCAGTGATGCTGAAACCGCTGAAAGCCATGGAAGCGTTCTCTAAAGATATCTCCATACAGCCTCCCTGACATCATCAGCTGTCAGCACATTTCCTATATCGATGCCGCGCGCAGCAAGGCACTCCTTCACGCGTACTGCAAACGGGGGCCTGACACCTGCTGCCCTGAGAAGGGATGTATCAGTGAGTATCTCACGCGGCGTTCCGTCTGCAGCGAGATGCCCCCCGGAAAGAAGAAGTATCCTGTCATACAGCAGGGCTTCATCCGGGCTGTGCGTAACAGCAATCAGGATACCGTTTCCCGTCAGCTTCCAGGCAAGGCCCCTCATATCATCCCGTCCTTCCCTGTCAAGCATCGAGAAGGCCTCATCAAGAAACACTATATCGGGAGAGAGCGCGGTGATCCCCGCAATCTGGGCACGTTCCTTCTCCCCTCCTGACAGCGTCTGAGGAGAGCGCCTCCGTTTCCCGGAAAGGCCTGTGACGGAAAGTGCCGAGGCGACACAGGCTTCTGTCTCCGCGCGCGTGAAGCCATAGTTCTCCGGTCCGAATGCTGTATCCTCCTCAAGAACCGGGGAGACAAACTGGCTGTCGGGATCCTGAAATACAATGCCGATACGGCGGCGGAGGCTGTGCAGGGATGCCTCATCCCTGACGGAGATGCCGTCAATGAGGATATCACCGCGCCTGAGAGGGAGAAGACCATCCATCAGCTTCAGCAGCGTGGACTTCCCTGAGCCGTTGGCCCCCAGGACCGCAACGCGGCATGGCCCCTTTATGCTGAATGATACTAAGGAGAGGACATCCCTCTCACCATATGAGAATGATACGTTTTCCGCCGTGATCTCCGGCATTTCCGCTCCGGCATCCTTCTGGATGCGGCTCTCGATTGTTTCTTATTCAGGCCTTCTGGCATCCAAGTACGGCTTCTGCCGCCTTGATAACTCCGTCGATCATAGCAGAAAGGGAGGTATCAGGTACACCCACCACTATGTTTCCGCAGATATTGACAGGAATGAGTATCCGCTTCGCAGCAGCAGCCCCGACGGCTTCTGCCATACGGGGAGTGACCTCGCCGTACATGCTGTCAGCGATGCAGATTCCGATCGGTCCGACGATGATGCCGGCGCTGCGGGAAAGCACGATGACAGGATTCTCCCCCGTGGCCCCATGTGTGGCGCCGGCCCTTAACATCTGCTGGGTCGCTATGCTGTTCGTGCCGACGGCATTGATGACGGCATCGGGGAAATGTGCCCTCAGTGCTGCCACAACGGCCTTACCGAGCCCGCCTCCCTGCCCGTCTATGACGAGGATCTCCATGCCCCGATCATCGCAGAGAGCACCATGTTCGTCAACTCACATCAGCGATACAGGATCCATGTCTATTTCCATATGGACCGATGAAGGCACCTTGAAAGCACCGACAAGCTCATGGGCAAAACGGAGCAGGAGCGATGCGCTGACAGAGCGCAGCAGAAGATGATAGCGGTAGTACTGGGCCTTGCGCTCAATCAGGCACGGGGATGGTGAGAATACCTCGATATCCCCATACTCCTCCCTCTCCTCGAGAGCGGAGGCAGCCTCTCCCAGCGCCTCGGACGCCATGCGGACCTTCTCCTCATTCCTGCCACGGAAAGTTATGTTCAGCAGCCTTGAATACGGCGGGAAACCCGTCGCCTTGCGTTCCTGAAGTTCCTTGCGGTAGAACATCTCCAGATCATTTTCCTCCACTGCCGTGATGGCCGGCGAAAACGGCTGCGCTGTCTGTATGATCACAAACCCGTCATCCCTGTACCGTCCGGCCCTGCCCGCGACCTGATGCAGAAGATCGAAGGTGCGCTCCGCGGCGCGGAAATCAGGGATCGAAAGCGATGAATCGGCATTGAGCACCCCGACAAGCGAGACAAGGGGGAAATTCAGCCCCTTCGCTATCATCTGCGTCCCGAGAAGTATGTCTATCCTGCCCTCCCTGAAACCCTGGAGTATCTCCTGCGTACGCCCCCTGCCTTTCTCCGCGACGTCCGTATCGAGTCTCGCGATCCTGGCATAGGGAAAGAGCGAACGGGCCTCTTCCTCAATGTTCTCTGTTCCATACCCGCGCGGGGAAAGGTCCCGGGAAAGGCATTCAGGACAGACTGTCACAAGGGGCTCGGAGAAACCGCAGGTATGGCATACAAGGCGTTTCTCCCTCTTGTGGTACGTAAGTGATACGGAGCAGTTCGGACATGTTATCGTATGGCCGCAGCTAGCGCAGACATAGTTGTATGCATACCCCCTCCTGTTGAGGAAAAGGATGACACCGCGTTTTTCCGCAAGAGCGCGCCTGATCGCCTCCTCGAGTTCCTTCGTTATGTTCCTCTTCTCTTTCAGGCTGTTTACGACCATCACTTCAGGATAGCGTCCCTCCCCTATTCTCTCAGGCATGTCTATCCTGCGGATCCGCCTCTCTGCCATCATGTTCCAGGCCTCAAGCGAAGGAGTCGCTGATCCCATGACAAGGACCGCATTCTCCTTTCTCGCCCTGTATTCAGCCACCTGACGCGCATGATAGCGCGGTGCACTTCCGGACTTGTATGAAGTCTCATGCTCCTCATCGAGGATGATGAGCCCAAGGCTGCGGAAAGGAGCGAAGACGCTGCTCCGTGCCCCGATCACGATATCTATCTCCCCCGACATGATCCCGTGCCAGGCCTTCAGCCTCTGCGAGGGGGTAAGGGCTGAGTGAAGGATCGCGACGCGGCCTGCAAACCGCGAATAGACCTCATCTGAAAGCTGTTCGGAGAGAGTTATCTCCGGCACCATGTAAAGCACCTGCCGCCCTTCCCTGATCATATCCTCGGCCCGGCGGAGATAGACCTCGCTTTTCCCGGAACCAGTCACACCGAAGAGATAGAAGACCCTGTCAGGACTTTTCCTCAGCACCTCGAGCGCATGCTCCTGCCCCGGCGAGAGATGTTCTATCGCCTTGAAGGATGAGGGCTCGAAGAACGGGCTCATCTCACTCTCCCTCCGCCCTGAAGGGATCATCATTGAGAGATTCAGGCCGCGCGGGGAGAAATACATCCGGCTCATCCATCCGGCAAGATCGAGAAGCGACTCATTGAATACAGGGCTGCTGTCTATCACGCGCTCAATTTCCCTGAGCTCGTAATCGCCCTCCGGCTTCTCTCCTGACACACCGATGATGAAGCCTGTCATCTTCCTGCGTCCGAACGGCACCACAGCCCTTGTCCCGAATACAGCCTTCTCCTCCATGCCGGACGGCACCAGATAGCTGTAACTAGCCTCATACGGCAGATCAAGGAGCACAAGGGCGTACTTCAAGCATTCCTCCCTTCCGTGCCGATGCTGCGTCTGATGAAGAGCAGATCGCTCCAGATCGTCTTCTTGAGCGAGGGGTTGAGGATGTAATCCATGGGGCTGTATGTAACGAACACAGGTATATGATTCACGACAAACCGCTTTCCGCGGAGCTTTTCCATGGGGCTGTCCGAACGGAGCATGTAGGCTGCGGTATCCTGTCCGAAAATGACCATCGCCTCTGGAGCGATCTCTGCCATCTCAGTGCGCAGTATGCCCCTGCAGGCATCGGCGGCTTCCTTCGAAAACGAACCGACGGGACATTTTATCAGCGTGGTCAGAGCCCATTCCCGCTCTTCGAGGAGCAGGGAATTCCTCCACCATGCCCGGAAGACGGGAAGGCTGGCAGAAGAGAATATCACGGGGCCTTCAGGATAAGGCGCGATGAAAAGCACCTTTGCGCCCTTTCTAGCAACGCTCTCCGCGAAAATGCTTCTGGAAAGATAGCCGCTGCATGCATGGCAGGATGAAGCCTCCCTGTAAAGAGCATCGAGGGCCGTCTCTTCCCGCTTTGCCGGCTGTGCATCCTTTTCCCGGAGCGAGTATGAGACAAACGGGATCTCATCGCCGGTGGTATCGGAGGAGATTATCCTCAGCGCATCGTCGATGAGGGACATGAAGCAGCCTTCAGTGAACTTATCGCCCATACTCCTCCTCGAACCACTGGTATTTTTCAGGATCATAGCTGACATCAGCAAGGTAGAGACCGTCGGACGGAGCTGTCTTCAATGCCATTCTCCTGTCCCTGCTATCCAGGCGCCTTGCAAACTCCTCCGCGCTCTCCGATGAAAGCGCCGCCTGGATCATCGTCCCTACCATGCTCCGCACCTGATGATAGAGAAACGCATTCCCCGCCGTGCGGTATCTGAGGACGGGAGCACCGAAACTGTCGCGTATCTCATCCCACTCAGAGACATAGATGTCGCGGAAACGGGACTCTGAGGGATCCTTCGCCGAAGCAAACGTCGTGAAGTCATGAGTGCCCTGCAGGATGGAAGCATAGCTGTTGAGGATCTCTCTTCCGGGGAGCCTCGAAAACGGTGAGACATGTCCGGCATCCCAGGGCAGCATCGCTTTCGTCTCCTTCACCAGATACCAGTATTCCCGGGACATCGTCGAGAACCGTGCATGAAAGCCCTCCGGGGCCTCCTCAGAGGAGAGGATCCTGATGCTGCGGGGCAGCTTCGTGTTGAGTATCACAGAATAGAGGCGGGGATCTATTCCAGATGCCGTGTCAAAATGGCAGGCCTGCGAGAGCGCATGGACGCCGGCATCTGTGCGGCCGGAACCGTAGACCTGCGTCTCACATCCCAGTATTTCCGTCAGCATTGATGATATCGTGCCCTGAACTGACACGGCATTCCCCTGCGCCTGCCAGCCATGGAAGGCTGAGCCGTCATACGCAACGCGCAGCATGATCCTGCGCTCGCCCTCACCAGGAAGGCTGTATTCAGATGGCCGTCTCCAGTCGCTTCTCATTCTTCCGCGACCACCATTGCGACAGCCGCTTCCCTCTCATGGCTGATGGAGAGATGAAGAGTCAAGCCTGCAGCAAGCGCTGCAGCCCTGCCTGAGAGACGGAAAAACGGCTTTCCCCTATCATCCTCATCGACCTCTATCTCCGTCAGGGAAAAGCCCTGTATGCCCGTTCCCATAGCTTTTGAGAATGCCTCCTTCGCGGCAAACCGGGAGGCAAAATACTCTGCAGAACGCATCGGGGCCGCTGCTATCTCGTGCTCAGTGAAGAGGCGGGAAAGCATCTTCTCACCCATTTCCAGAAAGCGTTCAGGCGCTGAGATGTCGATGCCGATGCCTTTTATCATCACATCTCCTCGAAAAGGATCCTGACGCTGGACGGGCGTGCACTGACAACGAGCCCGTCGCGCGTATAGACATCATCCCTGTACTCGAGACTGACAGGCACGCGGACGATGCCGGGCCCGTCCACAGCAGAGAAATCGGCGCTCGCCGTTATCGCAGAGGGATCGACGAGATAGATGATGCTGTCAGGACCCGTTATCACAGCCTCGACAGTATCGGGGACAAGCGAGGCGGCCGCATAGTTCTCGGGAAGTATCACCTCCAGAGGGAGCGTGACAACCCTGTCATTCACATTCATGAAGCGGACGGCAAGCACAATGAAGAGCGCGATGAGGAATGAGAAGATCTTGGGTATCCAGTTCTGCAGCACCGATGAGAGTATCTTGTTCTTCATACGCCCTCCCCCTCTGCACCTTCCTGCTTCTGCTGCTGGGGCTCATCGGGAAGCACATCCCGGTAGCTCAGGAGCTTCAGCAGCGTCTTCTTGATGGTCTCGGAGGAAAGGTCATAGTAGATGTTCGCGTTGTATGCCAGCGAGATGGCACCCGTCTCCTCTGAAACGACGAGGATGACGGCATCCGACTCCTCCGCCAGGCCCAGCGATGCCCTGTGCCTTGTACCGAACGTCGCCTTTATGTTCCTCTGCTCGGAGAGCGGAAGATAACATGCCGCGTATGTGATCCTTCCGCCCTGAACCACGCATGCGCCATCGTGGAGAGGCGTGTCATGGTCGAAGATGGTGAGGATCAGCGTGGATGAGAGGTCGGCGTTGAGCTTTGTACCTGAATCGAGGATCGACTGTATGTCCGTATGCCTCGGGAATACTATCAGCGCACCCCTCTTCTTCTCGACGAGGATATTGCAGGCGTTGAGTATCGAGTCAATCTGATCGCCCGTTGTCTGCTGACCGCGGAAAAGCCTCGATTTCCTGGAAAATGATGAGGAGAAAGCCCTTCGCAGCTCAGGATGATAGAAGACGCAGAGCAGCATCAGGAATGGGACAACCATCGTGTGCATTATCGATGTGAGCACATCGAGGTGCAGCACAGTACAGAGGAGATAGACGACAATGAGCGCGAAAAGCATGCCGAGGACCTCGGTGGCCTTCGTATCTGAGATGGCGAGATAGAATCTGTATATGATGAATGTGAGGACTACCGTCTCCACCAGCATCCTCAGATACTCCGCAATGTCTAATCCAGCAAAGACCTGAAACACTCAACTCTCCTTATCAGATGGCATCCAGCCAAGCGTGCATCCGACAGCCTTCTTCCAGAATCCTACCTTGTTTTCCCTCTCCTTGTCATCCATCACTGGCAGCCAGCGCATCTGCTCCTTCCAGTAGCGGCGGAGCTCATCGGTGCTTTTCCAGACCCCGATGGTCAGCCCTGCAGCATATGCCGCTCCGAGAGAGGTTGTCTCCACTATCTGGGGCCTGATGACAGGCACGCGGAGTATGTCGGCCTGGAAAGCCATGAGCGGAATGGAGTTCGTCATACCGCCGTCAACCTTCAGGCTCGGTATGCTTATTCCGCCGTCAGCCTCCATCACACGGAAGATGTCATTGGCCTGGAAAGCCGTGGCTTCCAGCACCGCCCTGCATATATGTGCTCTTGTCGCATATCCTGTGAGGCCAGCGATGACACCGCGGGCATCGCTGCGCCAGTAGGGGGCGAAAAGCCCGGAGAATGCGGGAACTATGTACACGCCGCCGTTGTCAGGAACGGAGGCTGCGAGGGCATCGAGCTCCTTCGGGGAGGATACGAGGCCAAGCTGGTCCCTCGTCCACTGCACCAGGGAACCTGCGACAGCCACCGAGCCCTCGAGCGCATAGTTCATCCGCTCCCCCTCTATCCTGTAGGCAGCTGTCGTGAGAAGGCCATGGCTTGAGAAGCATGGCTCATCTCCGGTATTGGCGAGCATGAAGCAGCCAGTACCGTAGGTGCACTTCGACTCACCTTTGGAGAAACAGGCCTGTCCGAAAAGCGCAGCCTGCTGATCTCCAAGTATTCCTGCCACCGGAACGGACGCACCGACAGGGCCGTCCGGATCCGTATAGCCGTAAATAACGCCGGAGGACGACACGATGGAAGGAAGCGACGAACGGTCTATTCCGGTGATGGAAAGCATCTCGCTGTCCCACTCCCCCTTCGTGATGTCCATCAGCATATAGCGGGATGCATTCGTCACATCCGTCACTATTGCCCGGCATCCAGTGAGCCTTGCCGTAAGATAGGAATCGATCGTCCCGAAGACAACATCCCCTGTGTCAGCGGCCTTGCGTACTCTGGGGACATTATCCAGAAGCCAGCGTATCTTGCTTGCCGAGAAATAAGGGGAATACAGAAGTCCTGTCTTCTTCCTCAGCCAGTCCTCGCTGAAGCGGGAGGAAAGGCTCCTGATATAATCCTCGCCCCTCAGATCCTGCCAGACGATGGCATTGTATACAGGACGCCCCGTCGTCCTTGAAAACGGGACGATGGTCTCCCGCTGATTCGTGATGCCTATCGCGGAAAGGTCGGAGCCTTCGAGCCCGGCCTTCTCCAGCGCATCAGTGATCACGGCAGCCGTATTCCGCCATATCTCCTCGGCATCATGCTCAACCCAGCCCGGACGGGGGAAGATCTGCCTGTGCTCAAGCTGCGAGGAGGAGACTATCGAGCCCTCCTCGCTGAATATCATGAAACGGGTGCTTGTAGTACCCTGGTCTATCGATCCAACATACCGCATAGTACGAGTATATCACATCACTGCGGCAGGCTCTCGGCACTCCAGCTGTACTGAGAGCCTTCAAGCGCCTTCCTGTCTCCAATGACGGCAATGCGGTAATCGCCGCCGTCAAGAGCGGTGCTGAGCCTCTTCCCTGCTTCGCGGACATCGCTGACAGAGAGCGAGAGCACCTCGTTCTGCTTGCGCTCACGGTCGCTGTCACTGATCCTGTAGATCATCCTCCTTATATCGACAAGCGATCTGACAGCTGGGGCAACAGGCTTGAGGTCGCGCGACAGCACACCGATGACGGCATCCTCAAGCCTTTCATCATCGACAGGCACGCTCTCCGGGGAGGAAAGGAAGTCCCTGATCGTCCCGTCAAGCCGCGGATCGCGGTAAGAGTAGAACGTGAAGATCCTCTCTATATGATCGAGATAGGCACCGGCACCATATGCTCCGCCCTTTTCCCTTATCGCCGTCCAGAGCGTCGTCTGCGAGAGTATGGAGAGGAATATCCTCTCCGAGGATGAGAGCGGATCATCGATGCCCGGAGCCCTTCCTGAAAGCCCCATGAACGAGACAGAGGATGAAAGCGTCCTTGCAATGAAGCGCGGCATCTGAGGAACCTCATGCACCGCATGGCTGAGAGCCCCGCCCTCAGGTATCCTCCGCAGGAATGACGCTGCATTCTCAACCGCGCTGTCCATGAGATCCATATCCGTCGTCACATGGATCATCATCCTCTCACGTCGGAGAATCCTGTCCCTCACCGCCTCAAGCCGCATGCCGAGGCTGTCAAGATCGGAGGAGAGCATTTCCTTCATGCCATACCAGCATGTGACTCCTGAGAGCCTCTCCCCTATATAGAGCGATGGCGACAATGCGGATGCTGCAAGGGATGCGGCATATGTATGGCCATTCTGCACGACGGAGCTGGAGAAATCCGTACAGATATCGGTGAGAGCGGCCTTTATCCTGGCGCTGTCCCTTATCTTCCCCTCGAAAAGCACCTTCATGAAGAGATCGAGTCCCTCCCACTGCAGATCAGGAAGCGATTTCAGCCGGCAGATGAAGAAGACCTTCTCCTCTCCATCGGAAGAAGAACCTGATTCCACATAGAAAGCATAGCCGCCTGAGACAAACCGCAGCGCCGTGGAGACCTCCGAATAGGACATATCTGCGGCATCGCACATTGAATAAAGGCGCGCGAGCACATTGGCAGCATCCATCTCCTCATAGCTGAAGTCCGAGATGTCGAAAACGAGATCCGTGTATACAATGCCTCCTGAGGCCATCGGAGCTGCTATGACAGAGCATCTGGATGTATGGGATATCCTGTCGAAGGCATGGGGAAGATCGGAGCGCGAAAGCCTGGGAATCGATGCAATGGCCTCCGGTGAGTCCGGAGCTGACTGGAAAAGCCTGAAGTGCTCCTCCTTCTCAGCGGAATACTCCCCCTTCCGCTCTTCCAGCACGGAGGCGATCTCATTCTCTATTTCCCTTCCATGGCTGCTGTCTTTTCTGACAACGGTGAGAAGCCTGTGCGGGTTCTCCACAAGATTCTCCCTGATCCAGTCCTCGAAAAAGCGCGGATTATCCTTCCATTTCCTCCTGATCGACCCGATCACATCCGACGGGGAGAGGAAGAGAGAGGGATCGCGGCCGAATGTGAGGCCTTTCTCTGCCTGAAAAAAGAGCCGCATGCCCTGGGGAATGCCTCCGGGGATCTCCTTGAGTGAGAACTCCATCCTCCTGATGGCGGCCTCCGTCGCCTTTCTGTCCAGACCATCTGCTGCAAGGTCTGACAGCACTGAAAGTATGAATGACTCTATTTTCTCCGCATCATCAGGATCCGATCCGGAGAAACCAGCGCTGAAAACAAGATCCCTGTAGCTCGAGCTCATACCGCTCTCAGTGGAGAGATCGCTTCCCAGGCCGGACTCTGCGATCGCCTTGTAAAGCGGGCAGCCGGGAGATCCGAGAAGAATGTCCACAATAAGCGAGAGGAGGGTGCTCTCTCCAGGCTCTGCATTGTCTCCAAGGAGCCAGGACACCATGACAGAAGCGCCTCCGTCGCCCTCTTCCGCAGACGATACCGTATCGAAGCGCCGCGGTTCCTTCCATCTTTGAGCACGCCCGATGCGGGGAATCTTACTGCCTTTATCCATAAGGGCGAGATACTCACTGTCGAGAAGTCCCAGCCTTGCCTCGACATCCATGTCGCCATAAAGGAACAGGGAGAGATTCGCCGGGGCGTAGAAGCGCCTGTACTCCTCGAGGTAGCGCTCATATGTAAGGCGGCATATCTCCCTCGCATCACCCCCGGACTCATACCTGTATGGGGAATCCCCGAAAAGAGGTTTCGTCGAAGCTGAGGAGAGGACATACTCGTGCTCCGCCATCTCTCCCAGCATCTCGGAGAATACAACTCCTTCGAAATGAAGGCCTCCGTCTGATGCGATCCTGATTCCCTCCTGCATGAAGGTCTCCTCCCTCAGGAGAGGCGCGAAAACCGCATCCGTATAGACGGAGAAGAGATTTCCGATATCCTTCTCCACTGTGGAAGCTGCGGGAAAATAAGTGCGGTCAACACCTGTCAGCGCATTGAGGAACGTATTGCAGCTGTTGCGGACAAGCAGCATGAACGGATCCTTGACAGGATACTTCCTGCTTCCTGAAAGCACTGTGTGCTCGATGATATGGGGAATGCCCATGCTGTCCGACGGCGGTGTATAGGCTGTATATGAGAAGAACTTCTCCTTGTCATCCGTATCGACATAATAGACAGGGAACCCGGTCCTGACGTGTTCAAGGAACACTCCCTTCGCCCTGTAATCGGGGAGATCGGAAATTTTCCTGACGATAAAGCCCGAGATGAGGCTTCCTTCTGTGAAATCGTGCATGGAATGAAGATAAACGAGAGAAGGGAGATTCTCAACCTCTCGTTGACACCGCTCCGGCTAATCCCTACCCTCTCAGTATGCGTTTCATCGGTCCACACGTATCAATAAAGGAAAACATCGCTCTCGCAGTCGGAAGAGCCCATGAGACAGGAGCCACCGGCTTCGCCATCTTCACCAAAAACCAGCGAATCTGGAAGGCACCGGCACTGAAAGCGGAAGATGCCGCCCTTTTCCGGGAAAAGATGGCGGAATACGGCTACGACATAAAAGCTGTGCTCCCGCATGCCGGCTATCTGATCAATCCGGCGACTCCTGATGAGGAGCTGAGGAAGAAATCACTTGAGCTCTTCATTGATGAGGCAGAACGCACTGCGGCACTGGGACTCAGAATGATCAACATCCATCCGGGAGCCTGGAAGGAGGGTGAGAAGGAGGACGGAATCAGACGCGCTGCCGCCATGCTGGACGAGGTTCTCTCAGCAGTGCCCGGCATCATGATAGCCATCGAGAATACCGCGGGAGCCGGCACAGTGCTCGGATCGACATTCGAGGAGCTGGATGCGATACTTTCCGCGGCAAAGGAGAAGGAAAGGATCGGATTCACGCTGGACACGGCACATCTCTACGGAGCCGGCTATGACGTGAAGACAGAGGCGGTCAGTATACTCGACAGCTTCGTATCAAGATTCGGAGAGGGAAAGCTCCTTGGCATGCATCTCAATGACTCGAAGGTCCCGCTCTCATCGCACAAGGACAGGCATGAGAGCATAGGGCTCGGCCTCATAGGAAAAGAGGCGTTCTGCGAGATAGTGCGGCACAAAGCGACAGAGAACATTCCCCTGATACTCGAGACTCCTGACGAGGAGAGATGGCCGGACGAGGTAAAGGAGCTTCTCAGGGCATCAGAGCTCTGAGAGGAACATCGCCGCAGCTGCCTCTCCGCAGCGCGCGAGAGAGGCCTCACCCGCCTCAGATTCAAATACTCCGACGCCGATGGCAAAGAGATCGCGCACAGTATGAGGCTTGGCTGACTCTGCATCGTAGAATGACAGCCTTGCCTCAGTCCTGACATATTCCCGTCCTCCTCCGCTCTCTGAATCAGCGATTCCCACGCGGAGGACAATGTAATTATCCATTCCCGGGAACATCGCGCGGAGGTTTTCCAGTACATCAGCCTCCTCATCGCCCTCGACGGGAACGGCTGTATACCCTCCCGTTTCCGCCGCGTTGAGGTAGCTGGAGAAAGCGGTGCAGGCCGGAGTCATCTCAAGCTGCAGCCCATCCTCACCATACTCCGAGACAGCGATCACAGTACTTGCGGCAGCATACCTGCCGCGCTCCTCATAGCTGTATGTGACGCTGGAGGCATCAAGGAGAGCATGGAGAGGATCAAGAAAACCTGCAGGAGCTTTAGCCTCTATCGATGAAAGGACGGAGGAGGAGACTGCGACGGAGAAACGCAGCGTACCATTCCACAGCATATAAGGATTTGTGCGGAAGAAACGGGCAGATCCGTTGCTGCCGGTCTTGAGGATGACGGAAGATTCAATTGTATCCCCCTCCCCCGTGATCATCGCATAGCGCACATCGACAAGGCCGTCCACGACGTCGGGATGGAAGATCCCGCGCATCCTCTGCATTCTTACAGAGACATCCGTCCCTGAGGCATCGGGACTTATGGTGATCCCGATATTCTCCAGATAGCCCATCGCCTGCTCAAGGAGTCTTTCAGGGGTATACTGGCTCCCTGTCACAGTCCCTGAGAGCGACAGGTCGAGAGCACTGAGAACTGAATCAAGCGCCTTGGTGTCCTGATTGGCCTTATAGCTTTCCAGTGCCTCATCCATGAGGGCATTGATCTTATCCGTACGTTCCAGCGCCGCCGCGTACTCCTCGCTGCGGCTGCTGTAATATGTCTCCTCCGGGATCTCGATCATGGCAAAATATGCAGCTCCCTCATTCGCAGGGGCTGTGTATGTGCTTGTAATCCTCGCATCCAGGGATGCAATGGCATTGGTCGAGAGAAGCTCCCTGTAATAGAGGGTGACGACGTCGTAGCCCAGATCCGAATCCATCCTGCTGAGAATGTCGAGATAAGCGGCAGCGCGTGCGGTGCTCTCATCTGCTCCTGTCCCGGTACCGACAAAAACCACCATTCCTGCCGGATGCGGAGTCTCCCTTGTCCACTCAGGCCCCTCGGTCGATGTGAACGTCGTACATGAGAAAAGAAATGCCAGCGCTGCCAGAAGCGGAATCAGTTTCCTCAAAAGTCACCTCCGAGGCCAAGGACAAGCATGTGCTCACCCTGCAGATTCTGATACCCGAAGCGCCAGAAGAATGACGGCGTCGCCCTGTGTTCATAGAAAACGGAGAATACCGAGCACCAGTCGAAACCATTGCTTCCGCCTCCGAGGAGAACGGACGCGCTCCCTCCTATCCTTCCCTCCTGGATCAGCGTGAAGTCCACGGACGGGAATATGCGGGAGAAATTCATATAGGCCTCGATGCCAATGCCCGCATAGAGATTCACACCCCCTTCTCCGTACCTCGCAGCAAGGGAGACGATGGGAACAAACGGATAGATCAGGTCAGTCCTTCCTGCGGAGACTATGGCCGCCATCTCCGGAGAGGAGAAATCGAAGCCCGTCGAGAGCGTCGATACAACCTTCCACTCTCCGGCATCGCTGAGGGCCATGCCCGGATATGGGTCATCAATATAGACAGGATCGAGGACATCAGCTTCTGAGAATGACTCCCCTACCTCGAAAAGGCCGCGGACATTTCCCAGGCTGTCAACAGCCTTAAGCCGCGTTCCATGGCGCAGCCTGTCCTCTGAGAGGAATGAATAGGAGCCGTCCAGGACATAATCAAGAATCAATGGAGAACTGCTGTAAAGCGCCTTCTCATAGAAAAGGAGGTTATGAACCTCATCTCCGAGCGATGAGAGAAGCTCACTCCTTCCCGTCCCGAAGAACTCCAGAAGGACCTCCTTCTCCTCATAGGAAAGAAGGATGGAGGCATGAATGGCCCCGTCATCAAGCTCCTCCTCAGCATAAGATGATGCAGTGATCGAGAGATCGCCGCGGCCATATGTCTCCTTACCCACAGCTCCGGCAAGCGCAGCAAGGACATCATCGGGCAAAGTCCCGTCCGAAACGATATGGGACGCCTGCAGAGGCAGGACCACGGAAAGGACAATGAGTAAAAGTATCAGCCTTCTCACTTCGCCATTTCCTCCGCTATCGCCACGACCAGTGCCGCAGCATTCTCCATCGCCTTCAGCGGCACCCACTCATAGAGCGAGTGGAAATTATGCCCCCCCGTATAGATATTAGGAGAGGCCACGCCATGCTCCGCCAGTTTCGCACCGTCAGTACCGCCGCGGATTATTGTTTCATGGAGCTCCTGCCCGAGCCTCCCCGCTGCACTGTACAGGACAGAAAGCGCCTCCGGATGCAGTGCATTGGCATCCCTCATGTTGCGGTATGTGATCTCCGTGTCATTGACAATCGTTACGCCATAAAGCGCAGCTATGGAATCCGTAACCGCCTTGAGGGCCCTGATACGGTGGCCGAAACCCTCTGCAGAGAAATCACGGATCAGGATATCCATATGCGCTGCTGCAGCCGTTCCCTCAATCCGCTCCACGCAGTAATAGCCATATCTTCCGTCGGTGGCTTCCGGGCTTTCCGATCCAGGCAGGGCCGAAGCGATGGCGGCAGCTGCCAGCACGGCGTTTCTGAGCCTTCCCCGCGCATCGCCGAAATGGACCATCTCGCCTGTGATGCAGATCCGGGCTTCCGCACCGTTGAAGCACTCTGTCTCTATCTCTCCCTCTCTGCCTCCGTCAAGGGTATAGCATATGCGGCTCCGCATCCTCCCATATGGAAATGAATCCATTCCGTGCCCTGTCTCCTCATCGGGAGTGAAGAACACCTCGATATCGGGATGCCTGATCTCAGGATGGGAGACGAGGCAGCTCAGAGCCTCCATTATCGCGGCGGCTCCGGCCTTGTCATCAGCACCGAGAAGCGTAGTGCCGTCTGAGGTGATCACCGTTCCGCCTCTGTACTTCTGCAGATCAGGATTGTCAGAGGCTTTTATCACGAGATCCCCGAGAACGATATCCCCTCCGTCATAATTCTCATGAATCACGGGGCGTACACCGTTTCCCGGGACATCATCAGCCGTATCAACATGAGCCATGAACGCCACCGGAGGCAATTCCGGGATGCCTCTTAAAGTACCCATCAGGACCTTTTCGGGGCCGAAATAAGTCTCAAGCCCCATAGCCTCCAGCGAAGAGCGGAGATGAAGCATGAGCCTTTCCTGCCCTTCTGTCGTAGGCCGGCATTCACCGCACTTCGAGGCATCGCTCATCGTATCGTATGAAACATAGTCCAGGAAACGCTCCCTGAGACCTTCAAAACAGTACATAGCGCAATTATCCCACATTTGCCATTATTGTGAAATAACAGCCTGCCTGACCTAATTCATGCATCGAAATTGTATTTCTCGAGCATCGTCTTGGCGTCATCCGTGATACCAAAGAGCGTGAAGATGCCGAGGATGACAGCTGTGACCACAGGACCGCGGTTGAGTGCCTGGCTGATGCTGATCACTGAAGATGCGAGGCCCCAGTAAACCGCCGGCTCCTTCGATACCGACTCCAGCCATTCGCCGAATGACTCCTCAAGACCGACATCAGTCCTGTAATACTCGACTATCGCCATGATCGTCGCGGCAAGCACTCCGGATGCGATGGCAACGGCAGATGCGGCCGTGACCTTTCCCCAGAGCACGGTAGTAGGCACAAGAGAATAGACAACAGCAGCCGTAAGGAGCACAGCGCTCTTTATGACAAGAACCGTAAGATCATTGTAGAACTCCTCCTGCTGTGCCGGCGAAAGAAGTCTCGCCTGCTCCTCCACAGAGCTCATGAGGCGCTCCTCAGCCTCCTCGACTTTCTGCTTTATCTCCTCCAGCTCCGTCTCCGGAACAAGTTCAGCCGCAGCCTCGAAGACCTCATCGGCACTCTGGTATCTTGAAGTCTCAAGCGTGAACTCCAGATACTCCCTGCCGTTCTCCTCCTCCAGCGTGCGGGTGGCGACCTCATAGCCGTCAGCACCATCCAGTATGCCGCGGACTTCGAGATCAGCCTCGACGAACTCTCTGATATCATCGAGGTAGATGTCGATCGCGCGCCCGGATGCCGATATAAGCGCGGAAGCAGAAATCTCTCCGGGACCGGACTGAGGCAGAGTACATGACACCGCCAGCATCGATGCAATGAGAAGCACTGCTGTGCCTCTTTCAAGATAAGTCTTTGCTCTCTTCATATCATTTCTCCTATTGAATCTCTATCCCGGCAATGAGGGATATACGGACCGGCGAATACTGCGGAACTGCCTCACGCAGCATTCCGATCCTCCCCTCTTCAGCAGAAAAAGCATCCAGCACTGATACCCGCGGCTCGATGTAGAACCAGGGAAACGAGAACGTCCAGCCGGCCACTATCTCGGAAAAGAGCATGAAGCGTTCCTCAGGAGCCTCAAGCCCCCAGAAAATTCCTGCCCTGACCATTGAGGCCCCGATAAAAAGACCGAGGCCGTCGAATGGATATACCGAGACCAGAAGACCTGTCTCAGCAAAACCCAGCTCATACGAGAGCGAACTGGACACCCTCAGCGGGACAGCTATCCGTATTCCATCCCAGCTGTATGCGACTTCGGCATCCACGCGCACAGCATTCATGAATGCGGAATCAATACACCTCAGATCAGCTCCGACCTGCCAGGCGGCAGTGAGGGGCTGCAGGGAAATGAAGATCAGGACGGAAAGAAAAAGCTGTCTCATGCCAACAGGCTAGACAGCTTCAGTGCATATGTGCAGGGGCGGATGCGGCCAGTCTCACTCCTCAGGCCAGCCGAGGGCTGAGCGGAAAGCCTTCTCATTCTTCTGGAATGAACGCGATGTGAAGAGAATCTCCTTGTCCTCCCCGGAGACAGAAAGGGAGAGGCCCGGATGATGATCATCGACTTTCTTCATTGTATACCCCTCCAGTGCGGGAGTGAAGCATGACCAGACAGGGCGCACTCCGCCCTTCTCAGACTTCCGTGCATAAAAGACGACTTCTGTACCGGTCACAGCAAGCGCGCCTCCGAGAAGTTCAGTGCCATCCTTGACTATCATGGAGCAACGCTGGAAGAAAAAATCTCCGTCTCCTCGTGCCTTCTCAACCATTTTGCGGGTGACTACCGCGGTTATCACATAGTATATGCCGACAAGGATGAGCATGGGGAAGATCAGCGGCCAGATCACCATGGAGCGGAAAGCAGCGTAGTAGACGAACACGCCGAAAACAGCAAGCAGCAGAAGAAGGACCAGCCGTTTCATCCCAGCACCTCCATTATCTCATCAGCATCAGCAGCGGCCATTATGCGCGCCCTGTTCACAGGCGACGAGAGCGTACGCACAGTCTGCGAGAGAAAATCCACATGGCTCGAAAGCGCATGAAGCGAAAGGAGTATCAGCACGAAGATATGAACGATGCCGTCACCCATCGCGACTCCCTCAGCCGAGCGGCCTGCCACAGCCACGATATCATCTATGCCGCTGATTCTGGCATGAGGAACCGCGACCCCGTCTCCGATAGCGGTGCTCCCCTCCGCCTCTCTGGCAAGCACGGCGGCGAGGGCCGCCTCCTTATCCTCCACAGCTGCAGCATAAACGAGCTCGGAAATTGCATCCTGCCATGTTGCAGACCGAAGATCACCGAGCACAGAAAAGAGAACTCTTCCATTCATGGCCTGAGTCTATACGATCGGGGAAGATGCTGGAAGATGCTTTTTCAGAGGAGAATTTGTCCGGAAGTGCCTGTGACGGCGTATCAGGGACATAAGGAGAAACAGGATGAAAGTAAAATATGCCCTGCTTGCGGTACTTGTTCTGCTGTCCGCCCTCTTCGCCTCATGCGAGGAAAGGAGCAGCCACGCCACAATGCGCGTGAATCTGAGGAAGGACCGTTCCATCGTTCCAGCAGATTATCCGCTGGAGATCAAATCATACCGTATCACCGGTGACGGACCGGGATCGGAATCATTCAGCATCGAAACAAACAAGGAAACGGTATCACTCGAGGGCCTGGTGATAGGAGAATGGTCGCTCCTTGCGGAAGGACTCAACGAGAATGACGATGTTCTTGTCACAGGGAGCACGACGCACCGGCTTTCCGCGACAAACGGAAGCTGCACCATAGTCCTTGAGGATCTTACCGGCATGGGCTCGCTGGAGGTTGTGCTGACCTGGGATCCGGAGAGGATATCGGGGGAAGCCTCTATAGAACTCGAGCTCACTCCGCAGTACGGAGACAAGGAGACGAGAAGGCTGGAACTCACATCGATGGACGGGGATGGAGGCCGTGCGACCTACACTGGCACAGATTATCCCTCGGGCTCATACGTCCTTGCCGCAAGGCTTTTCGACGGCAGCGTGCAGGTCGCAGGCTTCACGGAAGCTGTACGGATAGCAGGAGACCAGGTATCAGAAGGGGAAATCGCCTTTGATCTGGACAAATACCCTGTGGAACCGGGAACGCTTGAGCTCGTGGACAACACCGGCATACCGGTGTCCTGCATGATCAAAGGAATAACTGACACAGTCGATGCCGACATGCCGGTCAGGGTGAGCATCACTTCTGAGACAGATGATGTCTCCAGCTACGCCATAGTCTGGTATCTGGACGGAAACCAGATCGGAGAGGGACCGGAGGTGGAGTTCACGCCGCTGGTCGGCACTCACAGGCTCGATGTCGTAGCCTCAACATCCAGACTTGGAACATCAGGATCGGCCTCTGTCAATTTCGAGGCGGTATCTGCCTCCGCACCAGGCGTCCCGTCCCATGGAAATGTGATAGAAGACGGAGAGGGAATAGATCTGTCAGGAAAGACAGTGGTGCGCTTCCTGCCTGACGGCAATGCCATGATACTCTCCAATGCCGAACAGCGTGTGCAGATAGCATCTCCGATACGCAGCAGCCTCGATGTCATCCGCTCATACACATTCACAGAACTCGGAATCACAGGTGATGTGGTAGATTTCGACAGCGTGGAGATATCCGCAGGGCTGTCAAAGGTCCTCATGTCGCAGGACAACCCGTACCTCGTTTCTGTCTACAACTACAATCCGTCGACTGCCTCTCTCACCAGATTCTCAGAAGGTGTCCCGATGGCACTCGGCAATCCTGATGAGCAGGAGATTACTGGAATAGGCGCAGTGGCAATCGCCGACGGCATCACAGTGGACGGCTGCCCGATAGGAATTGTCAACGTCCACAACCCGCAATACGACATATGGCAGTATACATATGTCTCGCTGGGAGCCGAGACAGGCGACAGCAACTATTTCTGGCAGGGAATGTTCATGTCCCAGAGCGGCATGCATCCGGATCCGGCAGGAAGACCCGCAGTAACCTCTGACAGCTTCTTCCAGGTCATGGATGACGGCCAGGGGCTCCTGATACAGAAAACGGAGAACAGCGTCAACACGTTCTCCTTGATGGCATACTTCCGCCCGTTCTACAGCTTCCCGGATGACGAGGAGAAGTTCAGCGGAGTGACAGCAGGCACGCTGCTCGACACTGCCACCGTGCTTGTGCTGGGAGACTACATGGCGATCTGCGAATATGACCAGGATTTCAGCGGAGCAATCGGAGGCTGGAAGTTGCACAGCGCCGAAATAATGGACCATGATGCGAGCTCGCTTGTCACGACAAAGGACAGAAGCTACGCATACTATGTGGACATCGATGCCGATGAGATTGTCACTCTCAAAATAGCCTCCAACGGAAGATCCGTCGAGGAGATAGGCAGAACTGCCCTTTCAATAGACGGAGTCAATTCCATCGCACTCTCTGAAAGCGGCTCGAATATCATCGCATACAATGAAAACAATGCGGATGCGCTCGTAGTGATGAGAGCGACGAGATGAGCTGAAAGCCCTCTCTTCAGAGCGAGGAGAGGGCTTTGCCAGTAAGGAACCGTCAGCTCTTGTAGAGCGGCGTTTCCTTGTATTCAGTATGGAGAAGATGATGTGACTTCTCCGAAAGCGGCTTTCCAAGATACTCGGAGTAGAGCTTCTGGATCGACGGATTCTGATGTGAGCAGCGCTTCACAGACTTCTCATCATCCTCATAAAGGCCGCTGATCCTTTCGCTGCGTACCTCGTCATCAGTTCCATAAGGCTGTCCGCCGCCTGCGATACAGCCGCCGCGGCAGGCCATTATCTCGACAAAATCGAGATCCGACGGGCGTCCCGCCTTCTTGTCTTCCCTGATCTTGTCAAGAAGCGGCTTCGCGCTGGCCATTCCATGCACGACTGCGACTCTTACCTTCTTGCCGTCGACATCTACCTCTCCGCGCTTCACATCATCGAGGCCGCGGACCAGTCTGACCTCGGGATCGGCAAGCTCCTTGCCTGTAATACCGTAATAGGCAGTCCTGATAGCAGCTTCCATGACGCCGCCGGTCACACCGAAGATCGTACCGGCACCTGTATACTCGCCGATCGGGCTGTCAGCCTCAGAATCGGGAAGATTGCCGAAATCGAGGCCGCGGGACAGGATAAGACGCGCAAGCTCACGGGTTGTGAGGACAAGATCCACATCCCACTCCCCGCTGGATGCGGCATGCTCGCCATCCCTTCTTATCTCAGCCTTTTTCGCAGTACATGGCATGATAGCGACGGAGTAGATGTTCTTCCTGTCTATTCCTGCCTTCTCCGCCCAGTATGTCTTTGTGACAGCTCCCTGCATCATCATCGGGCTCTTGGCGGATGAGAGGTTCTCCAAAAGATCAGGATAATACTCCTCAACATATGCGACCCATCCGGGGCAGCACGATGTGAGCTGCGGAAGAACGCCCTTGTTGCTGATCCTGTCAATCAGCTCATAGCCCTCCTCCATGATCGTGAGGTCAGCGCCGAAATTCGTATCGAAGACGTAATCGGCTCCGAGGCGGCGCAGCGCCGTATAGAGCTTCTTGGTAGAAACCTCGCCCGGCTTGAGGCCGAACTCCTCTCCGATCGCGACCCGGACAGCAGGAGCCATCTGCACTGCAACGACCTTCTCCGGATCAGCGATGGCCTTCATGAAGGAATCGGTATGATCCTGCTCGTAGATGGCACCTACGGGGCAGTGCGTGATGCACTGGCCGCACTTGATGCACGGGCTCTCGTTGAGAGGGAGCTTCGCTGCGGGGCTCATCGTCGTATGATCGCCTCTGCCGATGAACTCAAGGGCATACACACCCTGCAGTCCCTGACAGACCTGGACACAGCGTCCGCACTTGATGCATTTCTCGGGATCAAGGACGATCGCGCCCGTGGAGCGGTCCTTCCTGTCCTCTGCAAGCCTCACCTCAAACGGCTGCTCCCTGACACCATACTCGATGGCAAGGCGCTGCAGCTCACACTTGTTGTTGCGGGTGCACATGAGACATGAGGACGGATGCGTGGACATCGTGAGCTCGAGGATCGTGCGGCGCACTTCATAAAGATCCTGATCATGGGTAATGATCTTCATTCCTTCGGCTGCCGGAGTCGAGCAGGCACGGATGATCTTTGCCGATCCCTCCTGCTTGCATACGCAGAGACCGCATGAGCCGAATGGCTTGAGATCAGGATGATAGCACAAGGTCGGGATCCTTATGCCCGCCTTCCTGGCCGCCTCAAGGACTGTTGTCCCCTCAGCCACCTCAACCTCGATTCCCTGTATAGTAAGATGAATCATCGTCAACCTCCATTAATGAATCTCGATGGCCGAGAACTTGCAGGTATCCTTACAGACACCGCACTTGATACATACGCTTCCGTTGATCTTGTGAGGCTTCTTCACCTCTCCGGAGATGGCTCCGACAGGGCACTTCCTCGCACACGCCGTGCATCCGATGCACTTGGACGTGTTGATCTCGTAGCTTATGAGCTTCTTGCACTTTCCTGAAGGGCACTTCTTGTCCACAATGTGGGCCTTGTATTCCTCCGGGAAGTAATGGAGCGTGGAAAGAACGGGGTTCGGAGCAGTCTGGCCGAGGGCACAGAGCGATCCGATGCGCATTGCATGTGCAATCTGCTCGATCTGCTTTATGTCCTTCTCCTCGCCCTTGCCCTGAGTGATCTTCTCCAGGATGTTGTAGAGGCTCTTTCCGCCGATACGGCACGGAGCACACTTGCCGCATGATTCATCAACGGTGAAGTTAAGGTAGAACTTCGCGACATCGACGATGCAGTCATCCTCGTCCATGACGATCATTCCGCCGGAACCCATCATCGATCCGATTCTCTGCAGGCCGCCGAAATCTATAGGAGTATCGAGATTCTCCTCGGTGATGACTCCTCCTGAAGGTCCGCCTGTCTGCACTGCCTTGAACTTCTTGCCATGGGCGATTCCGCCGCCGATATCATAGACGATCTCACGGAGCGTCGTTCCCATCGGGACCTCGACAAGGCCGGAGTTGCAGATCTTTCCCGTGAGGGCGAAAACCTTTGTTCCATGGCTGTCAGGAGTACCGATTGACGCGAACCACTCGCCGCCGTTGTTGATGATCTGGGCGACATTGGCCCATGTCTCGACATTGTTGATGACGGTCGGCTTGCCCCAGAGGCCCTTGGATGCGGGGAATGGCGGTCTCGGCTTCGGCATGCCCCGGTGTCCCTCGATGGACTGGAGGAGCGCAGTCTCCTCACCGCAGACGAATGCACCTGCACCGAGCCTGATCTCGATATCGTAATCGAAGCCTGAGCCGAGAATGTCCTTTCCGAGAAGGCCATACTCCCTCGCCTGCTTCATGGCAACCTCGAGGCGGTGGATTGCAAGAGGATACTCAGCACGGATGTAGATGAAGCCCTGATGGGCGCCTACCGTGCGGCCGCAGATCGTCATGGCCTCAAGCACTGAGTGGGGATCGCCCTCAAGAGTGGAGCGGTCCATGTATGCGCCTGGATCTCCCTCGTCAGCGTTGCAGACAACATATTTGACAGGGTCATTCTCCTGCTTGGTGAAGTTCCACTTCATCCATGTCGGGAATCCGGCACCGCCGCGGCCGCGGAGTCCTGCTGTCTTGAGCTCGCTGATGACATCATCCGGTGTCATCTCGAAAAGAACCTTCTCAAGAGCCTTGTAACCGCCTGCGGCGATGTACTCATCGATGTTCTCCGGATCTATGGAACCGCAGTTGCGGAGGACGATCCTCATCTGCTTCTGATAGAACTGGATGTCCTCGACTTCCTCATATGCCTTGTGCGGGGCCTTGTTGTAAAGGAGCCTCGTGACCTCGCGGCCCTTGATGACATGCTCCGCAATGAGTTCCTTGGCATCCTCCGGCTTTACCTGGACATAGAATGAATCCTCCGGAAGGATCTTCACGATCGGGCCCTGCTCACAGAAACCGAAACAGCCTGTCTTGATGACCTGAACCTGATCGGCAACGCCCTGTGATGCGGCCTCATCAATCAAAGCATGATAAATCTGGTCGGAGCGGGATGATTCACATCCTGTGCCTCCGCAGACGAGAATATAGTTCTTGAAACCCATATTACTGCTCCTTGTCCTTCAGCTCGATCCTCAGATCGGAGAGGATGCGTCCGCCCTTGAGATGCTCCTCGACAATGCGGTGTGCGGCCTCCTTGTCTACCGAGCCATATACGACAAGCCCGGTCTCGGGAGAGAACACCTCGACAACCGGTTCCGGATTGGGAGCAGCGCTCCCTGTCTGCGTTATGATCACATTATCCAGCCCAAGGCGCTCAACATCATCGGCGATTGTATTGAGCGTGAGCTTGGCACCTGCATCTATACCGGAGGTGCCCATCGCGACTACCACATGCACCGAGCGGCCGTGGATGTCGCGCTTTTTCAGATTCTTCTCCTCACGTTCGCGTATGGCGTGAAGATCGGAAAGCGAAAGTTTAGCCATAGATTTCTCCTTTCTCAAGGCTGTCAAGGAGCTTCCTGAATCTCCTTATACCCTCAGCCCTGTCAGGGACCGCGTCCCTCTCCTCAAGAAGCCGCCGGGATACCGTCATCTCCCGTCCGTCCTTCCTTATTGTCACCGTTATGCCTTCGTCCATCCCGAGAACAGGCAGGAGCGCATCGCACAGATTGCAGAAACTCCCGTCATCCTCAACGGTGAACTCCAGCACCGTCATCCCGTCTCCTCGTGTTAAGCGGCATCTGCCTTCGCTTCTCTCTCTTATGATATGAAGTCCGCGGCCACGCCCTTCGCCCTTGGTAGTGCTTCCATCCTGAAACGGGTCTGCAGGCGGGTTGAAAGCCCCGTCATCCTCGACCCTTATCACGACCGTTCCGCCTTCTGCTGAAACCTGTGCCGAAATACATCCGGCTCCGGCCTCTGCGCTGTTGATCACAGCCTCCAGAAGCAGATCAGCCGCATCATGCATCAGGCGAACTTATCCAGGATTCCAGATATCTGGTTCTTCGAAACCTTTCCGAACACCTCGCCAGATATCGTCATGACAGGTGCCAGCCCACAGCATCCGACGCAGCGGACAGCCTCAAGCGAGAACCTTCCGTCGTCTGTGAGCCCGCCAACCTCCAGTCCGAGCTCCTTTCCGAGCTCCTCGACGATCATGTCGCCGCCCTTGAGATAGCATGCCGTTCCCAGACATACCTGGATGTTGTACTTTCCGGGCTTGTTCAGCTTGAAGAAATGATAGAAAGTAAGGACTCCCCAGATTGTGGCAAGCGGTACGCCGGTCTCGTTGGAGACACCTTCGGCAGCCTCCCTGGAGACATATCCGAACTCCTCCTGCACTCTGTGGAGAATCATGATGAGATTGCCCGGCTTATCCTTCCACTCGGAAATATAAGCGTTAAGCTCATCAGAGAATATGCTCTGAGCCATAACTCCTCCTTTATTTAAGTCACCTAGATGATTCTAGCTTAATGGAACTCGCTTTTGCAATAAAACTTCTGGAAAAGCCACAGAAAGAACACAGCGGGAACATCTCAGAGCATTTATTGACATATATCCAATGTTAATATACTTTCATTCACATAAAAGGAAGAAACAGCAATGAACAGCGATATGCTCGTCAGGATTACACGCTACTACAGGGCTCTTAATAGGCTGAGAGCCATCGGTTTAGAGAAAGTCTTCGCACACAACCTCGCCGATGCGGCAGGAGTTTCCGCCGCCGTTGTGAGAAAGGACTTCTCGATTCTCGAGATTCATGGCCAGAAAAGAGGCGGTTATGAGATCACAGACCTGATAGAGAGGATATCGCGGATACTCGGCAAGGGAGAGGCCCAGAATGTCATCGTGGTGGGCTGCGGAAGAATCGGGAAAGCGCTGATGCACTACTCGGGATTCGAACCGGACGGCATCAGGGTTGTTGCCGGATTCGACTCCGATCCTATTGTCTACTCGGATGCATCCCACCCGGTTCCGGTTTACCCGATGTCGAGGCTGGAGGAAATGGTGGAGGCGCTTGGTGTCAATGTGGCAATCATCACAGTGCCGGAATCCGCAGCGGCAGACACAGCTGAAAGGCTTCAGGAGGCGGGAGTCAGAGGCATACTCAACTTCTCCCCCATCACACTCAAGCCGCACCCCGCCGCAGCCGGAGAACTCCCTGTAGTGATACACAACATCAACATTGCGCTTGAGCTTGAACAGATATTCTACCAGCTGCAGTTTCCTGATGGCGTGAAATGATGAGTGCAGGCCAATAGGCCTGCATTCTCTCCTTCATACTCCAACTGTAAGGTCTGTATTCCAGCTGCCGTCTATCACCGCAGAAATGGATGCCTCCTGCAGGACACTGACACTTACAGGAAATTCAGGATTGGCTTTTCCCGTACGCTCTTTCCAAGCCATTATTTCATCAGAGTCATAATTAACCCCTTCACCGCGGGCACAGAGAACAATCTCGGCACCATCTGCAAGAGCGGTACAGCCTTCTATATTCAGCTTGCTGTAATCCGTATCGCTGTGAACGAAGACAAAGATATCTGAATCCGCTCTGACACCGCTCATCGTGAACTCCGGAGAATCCATATGAATTGCATGATCGAATCCGGTAATCTCCGTGTCGGATATGATCACAGGTTTGTAGTCAACAGTCTCATTGTAATTATAAATACTGATTCCAATGGTATCGCTGGAAGGCTTTTCCGCTGTCGCTTTGATTGTGCTTCCTATGATTGCAACCGCATACTCATAGTCATCAAAAAACCAGGACATCTGGTTATATAAACTCTGATTCGGATCATATGCAATGGCTCCCAATGACAACGCATTATCAGGTTTCGAATATGAGGAAATCTCAAGATTGAGCTTGTCTATCGTTAGTCCCACCTCTGTCAGGCACATCGCATATGACCATGGAGCAGCTGTAGTCGGATGAACGCTTCCTCCATCCGCGCTCCCCCGGAGCCAGCTGCCTCTGAACCCTTCGGATTTCGCAGACCCATTGACGAAATGAGTGGAGAAGAAACCGCGGCTGAAAGCCTCTTCCGTTACAAGAAGAAATTTATCAAAGGTATCGCTGAGGCTGCTGGTTCCTCCCAAATTACCAGCCTGAGCCTCCTTTACAGCATCTTCATATACAGCGCTCAGGAGCTCATCATAGACGAATATCTCCGCCTCTCCTGCAAGTCATTCGCCGGAAAAAGGAACGGATTTTATACCCGCTGCGGTTATATCAGGCTCAGAAGCGAAGAATTCAGAAAGGGGCTTTTCCACTGAAGTTCCATCGGAATATACAAGAGATACCTTCCGGGAAAGATACTCCTCAAGAGCTGCTGTAACATTCACCTTCACATCGGCAGGAGGAACATCCAGTGCTTCCGCATAGCGCCCATAGAAAATCACATCACCTGTAACGGTGTAAGGAAATGACACCTTCTCTCCGGAGAAATCAGATGCCGTGTACCAGGAAATGACTTTACCTTCAGCCCCTTCGATATTCTCCGGTTCATCAAGACTTGTGCCGGAACTCACAGATTCAGCATGCACCAGCTGATCGCCGAGCATGAATTCAACCTCATAGGTTTCCGCCGCTCTCCGCCGCCAGTGCGCTGCGAGAGTTATATCCCCGTTGACAGGAGATGAGAAGTCATAAGGCTTGCCATCCATGTACCATCCGGTGAAGCTGTACCCGCTTCTTACCGGACTGGCTGCCGGTTTCTGGACTGTATCTCCCCTGGCGACCAGTACGGATTCAGGGCTTCTCAGCGTGCCGCCGTTCGCATCGAACGTAACTATAAATTGTGCGTTTGCGCTGTCAGGGGTGCAGGCGAAGAGTATCAGAAGGATTAATACCCCCCGTCAAGATTAAGACATTCCTCAGAGTCTGCTTCATTTCAGCTTTCCTCCCTGAATGTATTCTAAGGGATTATCGGCGGCAAAGAAACAGAAAAACAGGCTCAGCCCTTCGACCTGATCCAGGAAAAGAGATACTGCTGCGAGAGAGCCTCATATGGATGGAAGTACGAAGGATCCTTGTCCGGGTAGTATTCTTTCATCACTTTCTTCATCCAGACGTCGAGAGGGAAGCCCTCCCTCCTCTGGTAGGAGAATATGAGGATGCAGGAGGCCACCTTCGGCCCTATTCCCTTGATAGTCTGCAGAGCCGCCATGGCCTCATCGAAAGAGAGATCATCTATCTCATCCAGAAGGGAAGCCTTGCTGACAGCATCGAGTATGAAAGGAGCACGGAAACCCGTTCCAAGCGCCCTCAGCTCCTCCTCTGTCGCAGCTGAGAGCTCTTCAGGGGTGGGAAACGAAAAACGCCCCGGCTCGACCTCATGGCCATACTTTGCCGAAAGCCTGTTGTAAAGGCCTGTAATCCTCTTGATGTTGTTGTTCTGGGAGAGGATGAAGGAGATTGCTGCGATCCAGTGATCCTGCTTCAGGAGCCTTATCGTGCCGGTGCTCTCAACCGCTTCACGGAGTATGTAATCTTTGGCGGCTATTGCCTTCTTCGCCGCTTCATAGTCATAACCAAGATCAAAATAGCTGTACAGGAACGGATCGGAGGCCGCATCCTCCAGGCTTCTTATCCTGTAGACCTTCTCATTCAGAACGGCAGAATAGCTACCATCCTCCTCTTCGCGCCAGCTGAACGACTGCCCGCCCATCAGCGTTTCCCTGAGATTCTCATCCATTTGATTCCTCCGAAGAACTCTTCCTGACTTTATCCATATATTCGCCCGGAGTCATCCCCGTATAGCGGCGGAATATATGGAAGAAGTATCCCGGGTTGCTGTACCCGACCTTCTCAGCTATCTCCCCGACAGTGCTCTTATGATAGACGGTCATGAGCTTCCTTGCCTCATCAACGCGTGTGGTGTTCAGATAATCCGTGAAGCGCTGCCCCACCTCGCGCTGGAAAAGACGCGACAGATACTCAGGGTTCATGTATACGACATTCTCGGAAATCCACTTCAATGATATCTCCGGATTGGAGAAGTTCTCCTTGATGTAGCGTATGACGGACTCGACGGGGAAAGGATCTCGGTCCCTCGGCACCTTGTGGTCCGTGAAAGAACGGGCAAGCGCAACCAGGTCATCAGCCGTCCTGACATTCCCCAGTTCCTTGAAAAGCAGCTCGTAATCGGTGCTGCGGAGCGCCATGCGCACAAAAAGGGCCTCAGCCTCATCCAGCTCCTTCTGCCTGAACACCTGTTCCACTTCATCCATCAGCAGCGGATCAGAACCTCCGGAGAGGACATCACGGTACCGCCTGACAAGCTCATCCTCCCTCTCCATATAGCGCGGAAGCAGCCTGACAGACTCTTTATGGCCATCGTCATCATAAATGGCAGCCTCCTTGAATTCCCCTGCCCGCTTCACGAACCAGGAGACAAGCTCGGAGGGTGTTCCGCGCCTGACATCAAGAATGACACCACGGCGCAGCGCTATCTCATTCTTCACAGCCTCCAGATCAGAAATGGAGGAAATGTCGAAGGTGAGGAATACCTTTCCGTCCGATGATACAGGATATACCGGTATCCTGACACCCATCTCCCTCACTGCCGGGAGAATCAGGGATATGAACCTGTCAGGCTCGAGGACCTGCACTGCGAACTGAGTGAGGACCTCTTCCGGATCAAAAGGAACGAGCCTGCGGCTGCGGTCTATGATGGTGCCGATTGAAGACGGGTCTGAGAGAACCTCCATCAGCATCGCCAGCTGCATATAGAATCCGTACTTCTCACTGGTCCCGAAATATGATCCGAGCCTGGTTTTCTGCCGCTTCTTTATCTCCTCCTTCACTTCCAGGAGGCAGGCCTTCAGATCTTCCTTGAGCGCAGGCTTGAGCATGTAATGCCTGACTCCGTAGCGCATCGCCGTCTGTGCATATTCGAACTCGCTGAACCCGGAGAGGATTATGAACTCCGTATCCTTGAGATGAGCTGAGACACGCTCGATGAGCCCCAGGCCGTCAAGCCGCGGCATCCTGATATCTGTTATCACGATGTCGGGATGAAGGCGGACTATCATCTCATAGGCCTCCTCCCCATCGGCGGCCATACCCGTGAGCTTTATCCCAAGCTCTTTCCATGGGATCCACTTTGCCATGGAGCTGCGCACGATCGCCTCATCATCAGCGAGAATCGCAGTGAGCATCCTACCTCCCCGGAACGATGAATGAGACTACAGCCCTGCCGTCCTCGTTCCTGAACACAAGGCCATGCCCCTCTCCGAAGAGGAGATGAAGCCTCTCATCTATATTCTGCAGTCCTATCCTCTCCGAGGAGGATGACACCCTGCCGTCCTTCAGCTTCTCCCCGATATCCCGGGGAAAGGCGGAACCGGTATTCGCGACCTCCAGCAGCACCCCGTCCCCTTCCCTGCGGCAGCTGACAGTTATCGCAGTGCTGCAGCCCTTCTCCTCGACAGAATGCTTCACCGCATTCTCCACAAGCGGCTGCAGGGAGAACTTCGGTATCATAACGTCTAGAACCTGATCCTCCGCATGGACCTCGTACGAGATGGAAGAAGAGAAACGGCTTCTCTGTATGCCTAAAAAGCTCTCAAGGAGCTCCAGCTCCTTCCTGACCGGAACAAGATCCTCTGATGATACCGCAGCCCTGAAAAGGGAGGCAAGATCATAGCTCATGGACGCTATGTCATCAGCATCATACTTCTGGCTGAGCCAGTAAATAGAATCGAGCACATTATACAGGAAGTGTGGATTTATCTGCTGTGTGAGCATTCTTATCTCACTGTCCTTCAGCATCAGCTGGCGGCGGTAATTATCCTCGACGACAGCCCTGTAGTCTCGTGCCATCATGTCGAACCTCTCATTGAGCTCAGCTATCTCATCGCTGCCGGGCAGCGCCCGGATATCCTCAAGGTTTCCTCCACGGCCGAAGACATCCATCTTCTCCCTGAGCGCGTTTATCCTCACCATCATGCGCTTCGCGATGTGATGCAGCACCAGCAGGAAAACGACAAGGATCAGGAGGAAAAGCACAAATGATGCGGCCACCATCTGGGCCATGTCCCCATAGAGAGGCTCCTTGGGCACGGCATCGAGATAGCTGAATCCACTTCCGGGAAGCGTCCCGCGGTATATGAAGCATGGGATGGAGTTCACAACAGCCTCCGTCTCGTCAGGCCCGGGAATGTCAGCACCGGCAGGGAACTCTGAAAAGAGCAGCCTGTCGCCATACGTGAGGACAAGGCATATCCCGGCATTCGACATCTCGCTTCTGATCGCTGCGGCAAGCGCGTCGGCATCAATGCGGATGAAGAGGACGGCAAGCTCATCAAGCGAGAGGAACTCGAGCCGTCTGATGGTTCTCACGAGAAAGATATCTCCCTCATCGCTTCCAACCCAGGCGGCAGCACCGTTCTCAGCTCTCGCTATCTCCTCGGCCAGAGCCATTGAATCCGATGAAAGGCCTATGCCGCTCCCATAGTGCAGAAGACCGTCACTTGTGGAAAGTGCTATGTCGACGATGTAGAGGGAAGTGTCTATGAGCGTGCTGAGGCGTGCAGTCACATCGCCTGAGACACCCGCCTCAAAGCTCTCGTCAGAACTGTCCTTCAGCTGGGAAAGCGAATTCTGGAAGAACTCATCGGTCACCAGAAGATCTCCCAGCAGCAGTGCACCGGAAAAGACGGAATCCGCGCGGGAGAGTATGTTCCTGGTATTCTCGCTGTTGATCAGATAGACGCGGCTGTCATACTGCTTCCTCAGTCCCGCAAGGAGCACCACCATCACAAGAAGCATCGCGAAAAAGAGCGAGAGCAGTATCAGAGTCAGCTTCCTTTCCATGGTGAGCGGCAGCTTCATCTTATTCCCAGTCCTCCCTCTGCCTTCTCCAGAATTGACCGGGATTCACTGACAAACGATGAGGCAGCCTCATCGGGTGTGAGGCTTCCATCCCGCACAAGAGAGGAATACGACCTCAGGAGCCTTCCGATCTCAGGGTTGCCGATGGGAGGAACAGAAGCGGCTGAGTGTTCCGGCAGGGATGAGATGAACTCAAGCTGCATGCGCTCGGCCTCCGAAAGGTCAGACGGAGCATGGCGGAAAGCAGGCACACCGAAGCTGAGACGCATTATGCGTCCGGCCTCAGGAGAGGCCACAAGCCATTCTATCAGAGCCGCAGCCGCGTCCGGATGATCCGAGGAGGAAGAAACCGAGAGCATCGCATATGGCTCCAGACCGGAGAATGATACAGATACAGCACCATAGCTGGGAGCTATCCCCGTCGTATCGGAAAAACTGTTCCAGCACTCATCCGTACCGGAAAAGGAGAAATAAGGCAGGGATGAGACATCCTCCACAAGGGAGAAGTATATCCTTGCTGACAGGTCCTCACCTTCCCGGATCTCCTCATATATGTCATTGCCGCGATAGGCCGCCACAGCTTCGAGGATACCGATGCCGAGTGACGTGTCCGTCTTGATTCCGCACTCCCCGAACACCTCACTTCCAGTCTCTTTCAGGCTCTCCATGGAGAAGATGGGAGGAAAGGCTATTCCAAGCGAGGAGAGAAGCTCCTCGTCGTAGAGCATGACACGGGATACAAGACCAGTCGGGATACCGTAACCGGAGACTCCTCCTGCAAATGCCGAGAAATCACGGACAAGGCCGCGTATGGCGAACTGTGAGATATGGGAGAGATCCATCTCGATGATATCGGAGAGCTTGCCGCTTCCCGCATCTGCGGAGACATTTCCCCAGTATCCCGGGTAATCTATGAATTCAGCACTTATCTCCACACCGGGATTGAGCTCTTCATACAGATCAAGCGCCTCGCTGATCCTCTCCTTGTTGATACCGCTCTCCCATAGCGATATGCTGAGCTCAAGTGGGCCTTCTTCGGGGACAGAATAAGGTACTGTGCCAAGAAGTCCGCTGCCGGGGAAAACAGCAGGTTCTGCAGCCTCTTCAGATACCACGCTGACAGACGGCACACTGACGTCAGGAGGAGGCGGAAGCTCTGAGGAAAGCCCTGGATGACTCTCTTCCCGGACTGAGGGGACAGCCGTCTCGATAACTGTCGGCTGCGGTGCCGGAGCCTCTGCCGCTGTTGTGCAGGAAGTCATGAAAAAGGAGAGCACAGCGAACGCCATGAGTCTGAATCCCCTTATCCGCCTGTACAATGCCGCCACTTTTCATACCCCTTCCCGGACAGGATACATCATAAAACAGATGTTTTCCTCTGTTTTCTGCATAAGGCAAATCGTTTTTTTGCATTATATTCATTCCCCATTAAGGTTAGAGTATGCTTGTCAAACGGGAGAACAATGACTGATCCGCATATGCTGAGCATTGCGGACAAAGGCCCTGCCGGTTCCGATCCCCCCTTCTTTTTTTCCGGCAGGAGTCCGCTATTCCCTCGGGCTATGCTTCCGAGCATGAGAGCATAGCCTCTTTCTTTTTCCTGACCTTTTCCGTTATGAAGAAGACTCCTCCACGAGGGAATAGCTATTGCCCCATAATGAGCCTGACTGTCACAGGAAAATGATCTGAATACCCGTACCCGAGGGACGGATCATACGGGAAAGGCAGTCCGGTCAAATCCTTCATCTCGCGTCCGGTCCTTATAGAGACATCGCAGAACTCCCAGCCCCGGCCATCCCATGCCTCGGCAGAGAGAAGTATGCTATCGTAGATATACCATACCCCGTCATAGAAATATGTCCCCTTCTCTTCCAGTACTGCATCCGGGTCCAGAAGAGGTGAGAAATATATCCGCTGCCCTGCTCTGGAAGGATCTCCTGTGACATGGAACGCATTGGCCCCACTGTACATGTCAGGATAAACTGAGAAACTGCCATCGCCGTAACGCGGATCTGTGTTGAAGTCTCCGGCGGCAACCGCGATGGACTGGGATCCCTCCATAAGGGAGGCAAGATGCTGCGACTGCCCATACCGTTCCTCCTCTCCTCCATTGAGGCGGCTTCTGAAATGCACGCCGAAGATATGAACGCTCTCCCCGCAGGGACTGAAGACAAGTTCCAGTATCGGGCGGCAGCCGGGGAAGGAATGAATTGCCGTATGGTCAGGCTTCATTTTCGATATGAATGCCACGGAGAGAGAGTCCTCAGATGCAGCAAGGCCATAGTACAGGAAGCCTTTTGCGGAAAGTCCGGCATCCAGGAGGTCTGAAAGCACAGCAGCGCTCTCTATCTCCTGAAGTATTATGACATCGGAGGAGTCAAAACGGCGGCCGAGAAGTATCGCGAGCTCCCTCACCCTCTCCTTATAAGCCTCCCCGTCATAACCGTCACTGTGGCCGAAACCTTCATACTCACTGCCGCTCTCAACGCCGTCGAAGAAGGCATATGCGTTATATGTGGTTATCTCGAAAACTGCTCCTCGCTCATAAGGCGAGCAGGAGAACAGCAGAAAAACAGCAAGGGACACGAGTACCGGCTTCATGCCTCATATACGCACCGTGTCCCCTGAAATGTCAGTATTCCTGATCAGAGATCCTTCTTCTCCCTGACTATTCTTGAGAGAAGTCCGTAGGAGAGAGCCTCCTCAGCTGTCATCCAGCAGTCACGCTCCGTATCCTTCTCAACTTCAGCAACATCCTTTCCCGTCGCATCCGCTATGACCTTGTCCAGCTTATGGCGGAGGGCCTCGATCTTGTCAGCATAGATCGCCACGTCGATGGCAACTCCCTTGAGCTGTGAAAGCGGCTGGTGGATGAGATATGTCGAATCAGGAAGTCCGACGCGCCTCTCGGCAGGTACTGAGAGGAAGATAAGCGCCGCAGCCGATGCGACAAGCCCCATGCCGATGACTGTGACCGGAGATGAGACGAAACGTATCATGTCATAGATTGCGAAACCTGAGTCCACATCACCTCCGGGGCTGTTTATATAGACATAGATCGGGTCTGATGACTCGCTGTCGAGTACCAGGATCTGGCGGGCAAAATCATCGGCCCTGTCCTTGTTTATCTCACCGGAAATCATGATGGTGCGGGTCTTGAGGAGCCTGTCGCTGAGGCTCGGATCCGGCTTATATTCATTCTTGTCATTTGCCATGCCATAGATAATAACTGCAAGCAATGGTTGGGTCTAGTCGCCCCTCTCTGTATAATGGGGTACATGAAAGCAGCGACAGTATCCGTAATAGGCAGGCCATCGGCAGGAAAATCGACACTTGTGAACACGATCACGGGAATGAAGGTATCGATAACCTCCCCGGCTCCCCAGACGACAAGGAACAAGATCAGGGGAATCTATACAGATCAGAGGGGGCAGCTTGTTTTCACGGACACGCCGGGCTTCCATCTCTCCGAGAAGGAGATCAACAGGAGGATGCAGGACGTAACCGTATCGTCGCTCAAGGATTCGGACATAATACTCTACCTCCTGGACGGCAAGCGCTCTCCGGGGAAGGAGGAGGAGACCATCGCGGAGCTTGTGCAGGAAGCGGGAGTTCCCGTTGTCGCCGTGCTCAACAAGACTGACATACTCTCGGAAAAGGAGAAAGAGGAAGGGCTCACGTTCCTACGCTCACGTTTTCCCTCATCACCAGTCCTCGCCGCATCGGGAAAGGATGACGAAGGAGTCGACGAAATACTGATAGAGCTCTTCAGGATCGCCCCTGAGGGGGAGCTTCTCTACGATGAGAGTACCTATACGGATCAGGACCTTGAATTCAGGATATCTGAAATAATCAGAGAGAAGACAATTGAGAACCTTTCCGATGAGATGCCCCACGTGATCTTCGTCGAGATAGAGGATCTCGAGTATGACAGCAGCAAGGGCCACGTCTGGATACGCGCCGCGATAAACACTGAGCGCGAGGGGCAGAAAGGCATCATCGTGGGCAGGGGCGGAGAGAACATAAAACGTATCCGCAAGGAATCATTCAAGGAGATCAGGAGGATATTCCCCGGCTCCGGCCTGACACTCGACCTGAGAGTCAAGGCGCAGCCGGGATGGCGCAGGAACGGAAAGACTCTGGACAGGATTTTCAGGAACTGAACTGGCTCCTGTACATCGCAGCGTAGAATCCATCTTTTTCCATAAGACCGTCATGGGTGCCTGACTCTATCACATCACCATCCTTGACAACGAGGATCAGGTCAGCGCTCCTGATGGTTGACAGCCTGTGGGCGACTATGAAAGATGTGCGTCCCTCCATGAGGCGCATGAAGGCCTCCTGGATCATCATCTCCGTCCTTGTGTCTATTGATGAGGTGGCCTCATCGAGTATGAGCATATCAGGATCTGCAAGCATGATCCTGGAGATTGAGATCAGCTGCTTCTGACCGGCCGATATACCATCGCTGTCATCTGAAACAACCTCATCATAGCCTCCGGGAAGAGATGCGATGAATGTGTCAATGTGTGAAAGCTCCGCAGCTTTTCTCACCTCATCCGGAGCTGCATCCGGCTTTCCGAGAGCAATGTTATCCCTGATGGTACCGTGCTTCAGCCAGGTATCCTGCAGCACCATTCCGAAGCTGCGCCTGAGCGATGTCCTGCTTACCGATACGATATCCGTGCCGTCGATGGAGATGCTCCCGCCCTGAGGATCATAGAAGCGCATCAGGAGATTTATCAGAGTGGTTTTTCCCGATCCCGTCGGGCCGACAATCGCGACCTTCATTCCAGGACGTACAGTAAGGGAGAAATCCTTTATCAGCTCCTTCTCCGGTGTATATGAGAAGCGCACATGCTCGGCCACGACCTGCCCCGCTGTCACTGAAAGGGACGGCTTGCCTTCATCAGAGCTCTCCTCCGCCTCCTCCAGGAAAGCGAAAATCCTCGCAGCGGAGGCAAGCGCATTCTGCAGTTCAGTCACGACTCCGGATATCTCATTGAAAGGCTTCGTATACTGGGAAGCGTAGCTGAGTATGGACGTGAGGCCGCCTATGCTCATCAGGCCGCAGAGCGCCGAGATGCCGCCGGAGAGGGCGACACCCATGTAAACGAGGCTGTTGACGAACCGTGTCACAGGATTGGTCAGGGAGGAATAGAATGTCGCGAGAAGCGAGCATTCCGCCCACTTGTCATTGATCCTGTCGAATTCCTCCTGATTGGCCTTCTCCCGTCCATAAGCCGAAACGACGGAGGCACCGGTGATCATCTCATCGATGAATGCTGTCTGGGCACCTCTCGCCTCGCTCTGCCGGTAGAAGAGCGTGAATGTCTTCCTCGCTATGAACGATGCGGCGAACAGCGATACAGGTGTAACGAAAAGCACTACCAGAGCCACGATCCAGTTGACGATGAACATCGAGACAAGCGTTCCTGCAATTGTTATGACACCGGTGAAAAGCTGCGTGAATCCCATCAGAAGTCCATCGGAGACCTGATCGGCATCTGTTATCATCCGGGACACGATATCCCCGTGCGGATGGTTGTCCACATAGGAGAGAGGAAGGTGCTGGAGATGGGTGAAGGCATCCTTCCTTATATCACGGGAGATACCATAGGCCATACTGTTGTTGACGCGGTTCATCAGGTACTGTGCCGCAGATACCGCGACGGAAGAAGCGGCCATCGCAATGAGCATCGAGGAAAAGAGAACCCCATCACCAGATGCTATCGCATCCACAGCCTTCCCTGTAAGGAGCGGGAACACGATCGTGAAGGCAACGGAGAGAGAAGCGAACACAAGGGAAAGCACGAGGCGTCCCCTGTACGGCCTTATATAGCCGATGACCTTCCTCAGGACTGAAATGCTCTCCTTTTTCATTCCGCACCTCCGAACTGGGAGTCATATATCTCCCTGTAGACGGAGCATCGCGAGAGAAGCTCATCGTGTGTCCCGATATCGACGATCATGCCGCGGTCCAGGACAATGATCCTGTCCATCGACATGAGCGAACCGGTACGCTGGGAAACAGTGAAGACCGTCATTTTCCCCAGCCGCGAGAGATTCTGCCTCAGCCTTGCTTCGGTCGCATAATCGAGCGCGGATGAAGAGTCATCGAGGATAAGTATATCGGGCTTCCGCACGAGAGCCCTCGCGATCGAGAGCCTCTGGCGCTGCCCGCCGGAGAGGTTCTTGCCACCCTCCTCAACTGCAGAGAGCAGCCCGCCCTTCCTTTCCATCACGAAGTCATAGGCCTCCGCGGCTTTCAGAGCTTCCGCGATATCATCATCACTGGCGTCCTGACGGCCCCATGCGATACAGTCGCGGATTGTTCCTCTGAAAAGCAGAGCCTTCTGCTGTACATACCCGATATGGCTTCTCAACGCCTCACGGCTCCACTCACGCACATCGTGCCCAAGCACTGACACGGAACCTGAGGAAACATCATAGAGCCTCGGGATAAGGGAGACAAGCGTGGTCTTTCCTGATCCGGTTCCTCCGATTATTCCGATCCGTTCTCCCCTTTTCACAGAGAAAGAGGCACCGGAAAGTGCCGGCTCTCCGCCTTTGTGATATGACATCGAAACCCCGCTGAAGACAACAGCATCATCTGTCTCCGCAGCCGTGGTCACCGGATTCTCCGGATCGCTCATGGATGGAGATACGGCGAAGACACCCTCTATCCTCCTCCACGATGCAACAGCGCGGGATATCGTTATTATCAGATTGGCGAGCTTTATCAGCTCTGTGAGGATCTGGCTCATGTAATTGACGAGGGCGACAATTCCTCCGAGCTCTATCAGTCCAAGGCTGAAGCGCTCGCGTCCTGCGGCGATGATGAGTGCAATCGCGAGGTTTATCACAGCATATGTCAGCGGATTGAGGAGTGCCGATATCTTTCCCGATGAGAGCTGGAGGGAAAGAAGCGATGAAAGATCGGATGAGAAGGCCTCCTTCTCGCTCTCCTCCTTGCCGAATGCCCTCAGGACCCTTATTCCGGAAAGGTTCTCCCTCACGCGCGAGAGCAGCCTGTCCAGCGCTCCCTGCACGCTGCGGTACATGGGGACTGTCCTGTGCATTATGAGATAGACAATAAGCCCCAGGACAGGAATCACCGCGGCAAAGATCAGCGCCAGCGAGCTGTCAACGGTGAATGCCATGATGGCTGCGCCGAAAACGACAAACGGCGAGCGCATGAAGAGACGCAGGAACATGTTGATGCCGTTCTGGACAAGATTCGAGTCGCTCGTGAGCCTCGTGATGAGCGTAGGATTGCCGATTGCGTCCCTGTCGCTCTCAGAGAGCTCCGTGATATGACGGTAAAGCGCACTCTTCATCCTGACAGCGAAGCCTGTAGCGGCTTTGGCGGCAAAATACTGTGCAGTGGCAGAGGATATAAGCCCGATGACACCCAGTGCGACCATCAGCAGAGCCATCATCAGCACATGATGCATGTCACCCCTGGCTATGCCGTCATCAATGAGCGATGCAACAGCCAGAGGGACACAAAGTTCAAAGACCGCCTCCAGCAGCTTGAAGAGCGGCGCAAGGACAGCTTCCTTCCGGTATCCTCTGAGGAATGTGAAGAATCCCATGACTCTCAGCGGATGAAATTCGTCTTGACAGGTTTCTCCATCTCAGGAAGAGGAAGAGCTGCCGCTGCAAGAGCCTTTATGACATATGCCATGTTATCTCCGAGGAGACGCATCGTCTGCATGCCTTCCTTGTCCTCTGCAACCTCCTCCGGAGTGTTGCCATGGACCATATTCCAGTAGTTCGAGGAAACAACCAGCATCTGGGAGATGGTGAAGTACTTGTTGAGGACATCGAACGAGGCCGAAGCACCTCCGCGGCGGCAGGAAACCACAGCGGCTCCCACCTTCATCCTCATCTTCCCGGAGATCCTGTTGAAAATCTCATCGAGGAAGTAGACAGCAAGCCCTGACGGGGAGGCGTAATATACAGGAGAGCCCACGACAAGTCCGTCAGCCTCAGCAATCTTCTCCGCAGCCGCCTCGATCTCAAAGCGGTCGAAGCTGGCATGGATGATCTCAGTCTCTATACCGTTCTTCTCAAGTGAGGAGGCTACCTCCTTGAGCGCCGTGAATGTGCACATCTCCTTTCTAGGAGAACCGTTTATGAGAATTACGCGCATCAATACCTCCCAAGTATTTCCGTGACCTTGGCACTTCCGCATGCCTTCAGGAAGGATGCGAGCTTAGGTCCCTTGTCCTTGCCGATCAGGGCCTGGTAGATAAGACGGAAGAAATCCGCATTCTCCATGCCATTATCCTTAGCCGTCTGATAAATATATTCCGAGAACTCCTTCTCCGTAAGCGTGTCGAGATACTCTGAAGCAAAGCCTGCGAGCTCCCTGATGGCAGCTTTCTCAGACTCGGTTGCCTCGTAGAGATCCCCCTCTTCCCTCAATGAGAAGCGGAACTCCTCCGGGGCATATTTCTGGAGCCATGCCCAGGCACAGCGCATCCTCACGCGGAGCCTCTCCTTCTGGCTCTCTGTGGCATCTGAAAGCCTTTCCAGGACTTTCTCCGCATCCCCGGAATAAATCTGGAGATAGTTGCAGAGATGGCGGAACGGTATCTGGTAGCCGGGCTCTGCCGGGATGCGGGAACCGTCGACCTGCGACAGCTCGTAAATCCTCTTCTCCTTCTCGGCCTTCTTCTCGTTAACCTTCACAAGACCGAAATAAATGCGCTCGGTGCTGTCATAATCCTCATAGATCTTCAGCACATCGAGATCGAATGAGATGGCGAACTCCGCAGAAGGCCTTGTTCCGACAAAGAGATAACGGACTATCTCAGGCGGATAGACCTCAAGCACGTCATAGAGGTCGACCACATCGCCGCTTGATGATGAGATCTTGCCGCCATGGCCCTTTATCTGCACGAAATCATAGCGCATCGTGACAGGAGCCTCGCCGCCGAAAATCCTGACGACATTCTTCGCCGTGTCATATGAACCGCCCTCTGTGAGATGATCCTTTCCGCCCGGCTCGAAATCCACGCTCTCCCTGACCCATCTCATCGGCCAGTCGACACGCCATGGCAGCTTCGTATTAGGCGTTGTCCTGATATCGATTGTCTCCGTCCTGCCGAGCTCATCATCGCGGTATGTGAGGCCGTACTCGCCGTCCCATCCGAGGACAGTAGTCGTATCCTTGTTCGTGAATGAGGAGAATACGGCGACAGGCCACCAGTCCTCCGGCAGAGGCTCTGTCCTGTATTCATTGAGGATCGCCCTTATCTCGCCGCGATGCTCAAGCGCATGCTTTATATCCTCAGCATAGTACCCAGACCTGTAGCGAGCAGCCTGGTAAAGATACTCAGGGTGCACGCCTACTGCCGGCAGAATGTCCTCGACAGCCTTCTCGTTTCCCCTGGCATAATTCTCGGCACGCCCGGTCGTATCTGGGACGAGCGTTATCGGGAAGCGGAGATACTTCTCGAGCTTCTCCGGTTCAGGCATGTTCTTCGGGACTTTCCTGAATACATCGTAATCATCCCAGCTGTAGATGAAGCGCACGTTCTTTCCCTTCTCGCGGAGTGCCCTCGCCACAAGCTCGACGGTGATGATCTCACGGAAATTTCCGATATGTACTGTGCCTGACGGGGTGATACCGGAAGCACATGTATAAAGCTCCTTGTCCCCCTTCTCACGGATTATCTTGTCAGCGGTTATGTCCGCCCAGTGAGTGCTCTGATTCTGTATCTCGTTCATGGAAAGAATTATGCACGGAAGAGCTGTGGATTTGCAACACGCGCCGCAATGGACTTTCACCGGAGGAGACAGCTATAATGGAGGCATGAGGAGAATATTTGTGCTGCTTGCCGCAGTATCAATTCTGGCAACGCCGCTTTCGGCAGAAATGGCTTCGTGGTATACAGCGACTGAGCCGGGATACTTCACGGAAAGCGGTGCTCTCTTCAACGACACACAGAAAGGAGCCGCCAGCGACACACTCCCCCTTGGCAGTGTCATCGAGCTCTCCAACCCCGCCACAGGGATCAGCACTATAACAACCGTAATCGACACGCTTCCAGAGCTTCCAGAGGACAGGACACTTGCACTGACAGAGGCTGCATGCGCGGAGCTGAGCATGCTAGACACAGGAGTCTCCGATATAAAAGTATCGGTCATCAGGAAAGGCACGATAAAGAATGAGGAAGAGACAAACACCGGCTGGTACTCCTTCGACCTCGGAGTCTATCAGGACACAGATGCGCTCGCACTCAGCTACAGCAGGCTTCTCGCAAACGGGCTCAGGCCATATATAGAGATTGAGGATGGTGGCGTACGCCTCTTTGTAAGGCACGTCATGGCCTATCAGCTCAGCGATGCGGAGAATCTCATCACGCTCTCAGGAATAGAGCCGTCAGATCCTGTTCCGGAGCCGAATCCGTACACCTGATTCATATCACCAATCTTCATTCATTTGAATGTGACTTCTGGTTTACCATTTTGCATACCCTTATCAGACAGGTTCAGTCTTTCCTGCAGCATACCTTTTCTTTCGGCCATCGTTATACTTTGTAAGAGTTAATTTTCGTTCTATTCACTTGTTTTTCAGGCTATCATAATCATGTACATGGAGGGGTATATGGGAAAATTGTTAAAATCCATATTTTTAGCAACTGTTTTATTGCTGGTTATTTCATCCTGCAGCACAAGGATGCCATACCATGAGGCAGGACTCGTTGGAAATGTGATTGAAAAGGATTATGAAATCCTTGGTCCAGTATCAGTTTCAGGAAAACATCACAATGTTCTTGGAATAATTGGCTGGGGTGGTATCGGCTATAACGATATTCTAGAGAAAGCAAAAGAGCTTTACCCGGAAACAGACGCAGTTATCAATATTACTGAGGATATTAGCTCTTTTAATGTTGCTATATTCTACAATAGCTTTGGCTTTGACATGTCCGGTCTTGCAATAAAATACGTTGATAACACGGAAGATTATTCTATTGACCTTAATGTTAATATGACAGAATAGTTACCCAAAAGGGGTAATAAATAACTCAAATATTACGACTGCAAGATAATGGTTCCCCGTACATTCATTCAACGGGGAATTTTAATCAACATAAAATCATTAATACTGACATAAAACAACACTGTCTTTGCTTCATTTTATGATGACAAACGGAAGTGCCGGTTCCGTATATCATGATAAACGGAAGTAGAAGTTCCGCTTATCATGAGAATATAACAAACAAAGAACTAGGACCGCCCGGATCAGAAATCAAGGAAGAATGTGAAGGAACCCACAAGCCTTGTATCGCCTTTCGCAAAATTGTTCGTATCACCGGGAATGAGATAGGCCAGCTGATAGCCGAGATCGATGATGTCGAAAATCGATACGGTGAACTGTGCTCCTGTCGAAGCGAGGAAGTTGGAGCCTGTCCTCTCGGTATTGAAATACCTTCCGCATCCGTAGCCGATGTCAAAGAAGAGGTTGATCCTCGGAGAAAGCCCGTCAACGCCCATGTCCGGACCGGTAAGACGGAGATCAAGGTTGTTGACGACATAGAACTCAGTTCCATATGTATAGTTGCTGTAGCCCCTCACCTGACGGCCGAGTGATCCCAGCTTCTGCACATATGTCGGCACAAGCTCACCGGAAAGCCAGTTCATCCTCACGCGGTCAATGAGGACGACGGAGAACCAGTTCATCTTTTCAGTCCTGTAGAGATAAAGCGTCTTCGCCCCTACCCCTTCGAGCGTGAACTGATAGAAATCGGCTTTTCCGTCGAGGGCGGCATTCAGGGCATATGGAGACCAGTCAGCATTGAACTCAAGAGAGAATCCATCATTCGTCGAAAGTGTATCTTCGATCGCATCGAGGAAGAAATTGAAGAACAGATTCGTACCAAGATACTGATGGCTGCCTCTCAGGTCAGGATAGAGACGTGATGGGAAATCACTTCCATCAGGGCGGTGAGATGAGAAGAAATCATCGATCGTCTGGACAGGCGTCACGTCACCCCATGCCTGCTTTGCCGCAGCCATTGCATCGCGGGCGGCCTCATAGCGCCCCTCATAGCCCACGGAGAGCGTGATGAGATCCTTGTCGCCAACAGGAGAGTCCAGGAACCCCTGATTGAATCTGAGTCCCCAGGTTGTCTGAATCACATCAAAAGTCAGCGGATCAGCCATCTGGGGCTTCTCAATCCCATCAGACGGATCGACCCAGAAACGCCTCTCGATGTAACCGCTTCCGACAGTAAGCTGTATCTCCGTGCGGTTTCCGGGCATGAGATTGAGGCCTGTATACCCTGCAGTGACCTCTCCATATGTTGGAATGAAGCCGATCAGGATCTCCGGATGCTGGTCTATTGTCCCGTTTATCGTCCAATTGTCGTTTATATCAAAGGCCCAGACACCTGTGATGGCAAATACAGACAGCACAAGAATGGCAGCCAACCTTCTTTTCATGATCAATCCTCCCTCAGGATGAAATTCCACTCTCTATTATTTCAGAATACAAAGCGGAGTAACAAGGGAAAGCATGTTAATTCCATCGCACAGATGCTATCATCGGTAGCATGGACGACAGGACAATCAGGATAATCACAACAGGCGGAACATTCGACAAGCACTATGACGCCGTGAAAGGCGAGCTCACGTTCAGGGAGAGCCATCTCCCGAGGATCCTCAACCAGTCGAGGGTGACGCTCCCCATCCACCTGGATGCGCTCTTCGCAGTCGACAGCCTCGTGATGACAGAGGAACAGAGGCAGAAGGTGGCGGAGAACGCGATCGCCTCAGTCGAGGAACTTGTCGTGATCATCCACGGCACGGACACGATGGTGAAGACTGCGAAACTCCTGGAAGCAGAGATACCGGAGGGTGACAGCCATGTCTATGTCTTCACAGGAGCTATGATCCCCTATGCTCTTGAAGAGAGCGATGCAGTATTCAACCTCGGCTGTGCAATAACCGCTGTACAGCTTCTGCCCCCGGGTGTGTATGTCACGATGGGCGGCAGGATATACAGAGCGGATGCTGTAAGGAAGAACAAGGAGAAAGGCATCTTCGAGGCAATCTGACAATGGGAGTGCTTCTTATCAACATCCGCAGGCAGGGAGAGGATGAACGCCTGTCTCTGCTGCGTCAGGAAGAGACGGAAAGCCTCCTCAGGACCCTTTCCCTTGAAGTCGCTGCTTCAGTCACATACACACTTCGCGAGGTAAATGTCTCGACTTATATAGGGCCAGGACAGGCTGAGAACGCGCTGGAATATGCCAGAGCTTTTGACGCAGATGAGGTTGTCATAAATGCGTTCATCTCTCCGAGGCAGGAGAAAAACCTCGAGAACATGCTTGGGATGCCGATCTCCGACCGCGAGGCTGTCATCCTCTCCATTTTCTTCCAGAATGCCCACTCCAGGGAGGCGCGGCTGCAGATCGAGAAAGCGGAAGCAGAGTATCTGAGGCCCAGGCTGCAGAACAGAGAAGCCAGTCTCTCGCAGCAGCGCGGCGGTGTCCGCGGAGCCAAGGGAGAAGGAGAAAGGAAGATAGAGCTTGAGCGGAGGCTCATTGATCAGAGAATAAGATCTCTGGAGCGCGAGATAAAGGAAGTCGAGGCAATAAGAAGGACAAAGCGCAAGGAACGCGAGCGCAGCGGAATCTTCACCTTCGC
>CASEZU010000129.1 GCA_949292445.1 uncultured Spirochaetales bacterium
GAAGATGATCACAAAGGAACAGAAGAAGGAAATCGTGGTCAAGTATGGCAATGATGCCAGGAACACAGGTGACGAGAAGGTGCAGGTCGCACTTCTTACAGCGAGGATCAATGACCTGCAGAATCATTTCAAGGTCAATCCGAAGGACCATGCCTCAAGGCGTGGACTTCTGAAGCTCGTCGGACAGAGAAGGCGCATTCTCAAGTACATCAAGAACCGCGACATCAACGAGTACCGCCAGCTCATCGCAGACCTCGGACTGAGGAAATAAGACAAGTGGAAAGCCAGCTTTGCCTGGCTTTCTCTTGTGTAAAGAACATAAAGAACAAAGAAAGAACAAGAAGGATCATTTATGGCAGAAGTACATTCAGTATCGGTCAGGATCGGGGATATCGACCTCGTTTTCGAGACCGGCAAAATCGCCAAGCAGGCCAACGGAGCTGTCTATGCACACTACGCTGGAAGCGCTGTAATCGCCACAGTCTGCTGCGGCGACGCACCATCAGAACCGATCGACTACGTTCCTGTATCGGTCGAATACAACGAGAAATACTACGCAGCCGGAAAAATTCCCGGAGGATTCCTTAAAAGAGAGTCCAGGCCGAAGGACAAGGAGATTCTCGTTTCCCGTCTTATCGACCGCCCTATGAGGCCGCTCTTCGACAAGGCATTCGGACGTGAGATCCAGATCGTTCCCACGGTCGTCTCATCCGACATGTCGCATACTCCGGACATCGTGGCTATCAACGCCGCCTCCTGTGCTGTGACGATTTCCGACATCCCGTTCTATGGCCCGATCGCTGCTGTACGCGTTGCCAAGATCGGAGATGAGTATGTCATCAATCCGACATTCCAGCAGATACCTACCGCTTCGCTTGATATTGTCGTGGCGGGAACGCATGACGGAATCACAATGGTCGAAGGCGGTGCAAAGGAAGTCTCCGAGGATGACATGCTCGGCGCTATCGCTGCCGCGCAGCCTGTGATCGCTAGAATCTGCGAGGCTCAGGATGAGCTCCGCCGCATCTGCGGCAAGGAGAAGCTCCCCCTGATGGAGATCGAGGAGAAGGATCTCTCCTGGCTCGAGCCCGTCAAGGAGTATGCATATCCTCTGGAGAAGGAGGCTTCCTTCGTCAAGGGCAAGATGAACCGCTATGCAGCCCTCGAGAAGGTCCATGCAGATGTCAGGGAGAAGTTCGCTGCGCTCATCGCTGAAGATGAGAAGAGAAGCGGAGAGATAGACAAGATGTTCGAGGACATGGAGTACAACATCCTCCGCGCCTCGATCCTCAATGACGGTGTGAGGACTGACGGCAGGAAGGTCACGGAGATCCGCCCGATCACATGCGAGGTAGGTCTTCTTCCCTGCACACACGGCTCAGCGCTCTTCACACGCGGAGAGACGCAGTCCCTTGCTGTCACAACGCTCGGAACAGTCCAGGATGAGCAGCTTTTCGACACGATCGACGGAGAGAAGACATACTCGAACTTCATGCTCCACTACAACTTCCCGCCGTACTCGGTAGGTGAGGTCGGAAGGCTCACGACAGGAAGAAGGGAGATCGGCCACGGACACCTTGCCCAGAGGGCTCTCGAGGCTGTCATCCCCAAGAAGGATACATTCCCGTACACAATCCGCGTCGTATCGGAGATCATGGAGTCCAACGGCTCCTCTTCGATGGCCTCAGTCTGCGGCGGATGTCTTTCACTCATGGATGCCGGAGTACCCATCAGGAAGCCTGTCGCAGGCATCGCAATGGGCCTCATCACCGAGGGCGCTGATTACTCCCGCTATGTCATCCTTTCCGATATCCTCGGCGAGGAGGATCACCTCGGAGATATGGACTTCAAGGTAGCCGGAACAAAGGATGGAATCACAGCATTCCAGATGGACATCAAGATCGCAGGCGTCACGCCGGAGATCATGAGGAAGGCGCTCAACCAGGCCAAGGAAGGACGCCTCCACATCCTCTCGATCATGCTCGACACGCTCCCGGCTCCGAGAGCGGAGATTTCAGAGCTCGCACCGAAGATCCTCACCCTCAAGGTGCCAGAGGACAAGATCGGCGCAGTGATCGGAACCGGCGGAAAGACGATCAAATCCATCGCCGCACAGTCCGGTGCAGAGATCAACATCGATGATGACGGAACAGTCATGATCTACGGCCGCAACAACGCATCCGCTCAGGAGGCTAAGAAGCTCGTGCTCTCGATAATCGAGGAGCCTGAGGTAGGCAAGATCTATAACGGCACTGTCAAGAGAATCGTCGATTTCGGCGCATTCATCGAGATCCTTCCCGGAAAGGAGGGCCTCTGCCACATCTCCAAGCTCGCCCGCACAAGGGTGAAGAATGTCTCCGATGTGCTCTCTGTCGGCCAGCAGGTCGATGTCAAGCTCATCGAGATTGACAGGATGGGCAGGCTCAACCTCTCCTACATCGACGCACAGCCGGATGCGGGAAAGGACGAGAAGAAGGAAAAGAAGAACTGATGATGATCCGGGTCAGGGCGGAGAAGGGGGCCTTGCTGCCCCGCTATGCGACAGAGGGAGCTGCCGGTGCAGATATATCGGCATTTCTCTCCTCGCCGCTTACTCTGCTCCCCGGAGAATACAAAGCAATTCCCACCGGACTCTGCCTTGAGATACCGGAGGGTTATGAGGTGCAGGTCCGGCCGCGTTCCGGACTTGCGCTCAGAAGCGGTGTCACGGTGCTCAACGCACCAGGCACCATAGATTCGGATTACCGCGGGGAGATCAGGGTAATACTGATCAACCACTCATCACAGCCTTTCACGGTCAGGAACGGCGACAGGATTGCTCAGATCGTGGTAAGTGCGGTCCGCCGTGCCTCATTTGCGGAGGCTGAAGACCTCTCCGGCACTGAAAGAGGAGAGGGAGGGTTCGGCTCAACCGGTGTCTGACAAGCCCACAAGGGGAAGATACTCCCTGCTTTACAGATTCATACTGAGGGAATTCGCGCAGAACTTCGCTGTCGCGTTCTCATTCTTTTTCTGTATCTTCTTCATCAACTCAATCCTTCTGCTTGTGCAGAGGATCCTGCTGAAAAACATCGACATAATGACGATGCTGGAGATGGTCTCTCTCTCCATGCCGCAGTTCTTGATATACACATTCCCCTTTGCCTCGCTTGCAGCATCTTCAATGGTTCTCGGAGACCTCGGGTCATCGAATGAGCTTCTCGCGATACGCAGCTCCGGAATCGCATCGGGGCGCGTATACAGGCCGCTGATCATCGCCTCAATCGTCCTGTCCGGCGTCACGTTCTTCTTCGCTGATGTGGTGCTGCCGTGGTCATCCGTCGTCTACGAAGAGCGGCTTTCCCTCCTCATGCAGGAAATGCCGACGTTCGAGATAGAGTCGAACAGCGTCAACACGGTAGGGAACATCGTGCTCTCGAACGGCGAGACGGAAGGGAACATCATCCATGACATCGTGCTTCTCTCATCTGATGAGGAATCTGGTGAGAGCCGCACAGTCATGTCCGAGAGGGGAACGCTTGAGCTCATAGACAGCTGGAACTACATCTATTCACTCGAGCTAGAGAAGCCTCAGATCCTGATTTCCGACAGGGATGACATAGAGTCCTACGGCCTTTCAGAGGCTGATTCCGCTGTCTTCTTCCTCGATTTTTCGGAACAGATTCCATCGCTGACGAGCTCAGCCCCTGTCAATCTCTCCTCGCGCGATCTCATAGCCGGGATCAGGGAGCGCGATCCCGGGGAGAGAGAGGATATCATGAGGTGGCATCAGGACAGGGAGGATGCGCGCCTTGCGCTCTCCTACGTCCTGAAGAGTGCAGGAAGAGGCAATGCCTCGCTTTCGGATATAACGGCAGCCGCCGCAGCTGCATCTGACGAGGTCCTGCGCCGCGGAGAGAAGCCGCCGCGCAATTTTTACTCGCAGTATTTCAAGGCTGAGCTGACAAAGAAGTTTGTGCTCTCTGCAGCATGCTTCTGCCTCACGCTCATCACGCTGCCGCTCTCGATGTTCAGGGTGAAGCACGGCAAGCTGACAGGCTTCGCAATCTCGCTGCTGATTGCGGTGGCATACTGGTACATGCTTTTCGGCGTGCAGCTGGAGATATTCAATATCTCCTCCTCGCCGTATCTCCTGATAGCCCTGCCTGATATCATAATACTTGTGATCGCGGCGCTGCTTATCATGCGGTTCAGGAAGGCAAGATGAAGATACTCACACGCTACACGATAACATCGATCATCAGGACAGCCTTCGTGACGATACTGCTTTTCGCGCTGATCCTCGCCGCTGTCGAGCTTTTCTCGAAGATGGACCAGATCATGCACGGGGGCGTCGAGGTGCCGCGCCTGATAGAGTACATCATCCTCTCGCTGCCTGAGTACCTGATGATGGTGGCCTCAATCTCGTTTCTATTCTCGGTGACATACTTTCTCTCGACGCTCACCGCCAACAACGAGATGATCCCGATACTCAATGCCGGCGTGAGCCCCGTCAGGCTCCGCCTTCCGATCATCGTGCTGGCACTCGTGCTCACTGTCCTAGGGTCGCTTTTCCAGGAACACACGGTGATAGCGGCGGCGAACAGGCATGATGAGCTTGAGACCGAGCTTTTCGGCGCCTCATCTACACGGGACAGCCGCAATATAGTCCTCACCGATGATGACGGATTCCTGATCTACACGCAGCGCTTCAGCGAAGCGACCGGGGAGATATATGATCCAGTGCTGATCAGAAGCGGCGGAGGCATGATTGAGGAAAGGGTTGAGGCCTCACGGGCACATTACGATGAGGAAAAGGGCTGGTGGGTATTCGAGGATGCCAGGATATACACAATAAGCGGGAATGACGTCATCACTGAAAGGGTGACGGAGTATGAGGAGCCTCTCTTTGATCCTGAGCCGCGTATGTTCCGCAGTCAGAATACGGATATCAAGACGATGGACAGGGAGACTGCGAAGGAGTATCTGCAGCGGCTCTGGGACTCAAACAGGACGTCATGGCAGGGAATGGCTACCGATTATTACAGGCGCGTGGCCTCTCCTCTCGCCATACTCGTGCTGATGTTCATCTCGGTCTCGATGAACTATAATTTCAAGAAGAACGTTCTGCTGTTCTCGGTCATCCAGTCGCTGTCGATAGCAGTCATCTACTATGTCGCAGACATGGTCTTCTCGATCATGGGGCATCAGGGGGCGGTCACTCCTTTAATGACTGTGGCGGCTCCGTTCATACTGACGATACTGCTGTCACTGGTAATCTCGCTGTTAGGAAGGAAGATATGAGCATCATAAGAATCATAAAGAAGGACAGGGATACGGAAGCGAGGCTGGGAATACTCTCGCTTCCCCATGGAGAGGTGGAGACTCCTGCATTCATGCCTGTGGGCACGAACGGAACGGTCAAGGGTATCTACCATGACACCGTGCGTGACATGGGATACAAGATAATCCTCGGCAATACATATCATCTCTATCTCCGCCCCGGCACTGAGGTCCTGAAGGACTTCGGGGGGCTCCACAGCTTCTCCCACTGGGACCGCAACATTCTCACCGATTCAGGCGGCTTCCAGGTCTTCTCCCTCTCCGGGCTGAGGAAGATCAGGGAGAACGGCGTGACATTCCAGAGCCATATCGACGGCTCGAAGCATGTCTTCACGCCGGAGAAGGTCGTGGATATCCAGTCCGTCATCGGTTCCGACATAGCGATGATGCTCGATGTCTGCACGCCTCCCGGCATCGATCACAGGGCTGCGGCAGAGGCGTGGAAGATAACAGAAAGCTGGGCTGAGAGGGCCCTCAGGGAAAAAGCGAGGCTGGGGGAGTCTTTCCCGGGAAATCTCTTCGGCATCGTCCAGGGAAATTTCTATGAGGATCTCCGCAAGGATTCAGCTGAGACAATCTCCGGCATGGACTTCCCCGGCGTGGCCATCGGCGGACTTTCGGTGGGAGAGGAGAAGAGCGCTTTCTGCGACTTCCTCGCATTCACTGCCGGCTATGTCACCAAAGAGAAACCGAGGTATGTGATGGGCATCGGAAGCCCTGACTACATCCTTGAGGCAGTGGAGAACGGAATAGACCTTTTCGACTGCGTGCTTGCGACACGCATGGCGAGGAACGGCGGACTCTTCACTGATGACGGTGTCATCGCGCTCAAGAAAGCTGTCTTCAAGTTCGATCATGGTCCGATCCAGGAAGGATGCCAGTGCACATGCTGCCGCGAATATTCGAGGGGATACATGCATCATCTCATCAAGTGCAACGAGATGCTCGGCGGCATGCTGGCAACGGAACATAACCTGCAGTACCTCTACGATCTGATGATCCGCATCAGGAAGGCAATTGCAGAGGACAGGTTCAGGGAATTCAAGAAGGAGTATCTCGAGAGATTCTACAGGGGGAAGGATGGCAGGCAGGGATGATGTCCTCAGGCTACTGAGAATGGAGGGTGTTGAGTTCACAGGAGTGAGGCACAGGGCTGTCTTCTCCATACCGGAGATGATGGAGGCGGGAGTGCCTTCGCATGAGAGGATAGCGAAGAATCTCTTCCTCCGTGATGACAAGAAGCGCTGCTACTATCTCGTGACGATGAGAAATGACAGGAATGCCGATCTCAAGGAACTCCGGCGCCTCCTTTCATCGCGTCCGCTCTCATTTGCAAGCGAGGAGGATCTGGGCAATATACTGGGCCTCGGGAAAGGGGAGGTGACGCCGTTCGGCCTTCTCAATGACAGCGGGCACAGGACAGTGTTCGTGCTCGACTCATTCTTCTCCGGAGGAACCATCGGCGTCCATCCCAATGTGAACACCGAGACGATATTCCTCCCTTCATCAGATCTGCTGCGCATACTCGGCGGTCAAGGAACAGAGTGCAGGGTCATTGATCTCTGATCCAGGCAGAAAAAGTCCCCGGCTTTGAGGGTTCACCTTAACAAGACCGGGGATGATCTTTCTCAGAACTCTACGGGATCGACTGAGAGGACCTCGAAGTCATACTGCCGTTCATTTATCTCGAATCTGACCTCTTCGCCGGCTTTGTGGTTTACAAGGTGCTGTCCGAGAGGAGCATTGAAATCGATGATTCCCTTCTCAGGCTCTGATTCCCACCGGCCCATGAACGTGTATGTGACATCATTTCCCGTCTGTCTGTCGCGGAGCGTGACCTTCGTGCCGAAGCCGATCAGGCCGGGAAGGACATCCTGCGGTGTCATGACGCGTACCGTCGCAAGATCATTGTTGAGCTCTCCGATTCTTCTCTCCAGCTCCCTCTTGTGCTCCTTTGCATACTGGTACTCGCTGTTCTCCCTGAGATCACCGAGCTCACGTGCGAAGTTTATCTCCTTGAGGATCTCAGGCATCTGCACGGTGTTGATATCCTTGAGCTCATCCTTCTTTCTGTCATAGCTCTTCTGCGTACAGAGGAAGCCGGAGGCAACCTTCGGCGCGGAAGGCTTCGGAGCCTCTTTCTTCACCTCGTTGAAGTCGTAATCGGGGAAGCGCTTGAGGATCATGGCCCTGTAGCGGGACTTCTCCTCAGTCTCGAGACCCTCATTGTAGAGTATCAGAGGCCTCATCTCATCGATGTCCTCCCTCTGAGAGGAGCTGATAAAGCGGTCAATGGCCCTGTCATCGACGAGGTTCTTCCTCAGCGTCTTCACGTTCTTCTTTGACTCTGCAGTGCTCTGAGACTTCGTGATGTGGGAGAGGGCGAGGAGCTTGGTCCGGAAGATCTGCTCCGGAGTGACTCCAGCCTTCTTCATGTCCGCATCGCTGAGGCTCGCCTCGCAGGAGAAGAAGATGAACGATGGGATTGAGTCTCTGAAAGACTCCACCGAACGCCTGATCAGCGCGTAGTAATCAGCGCCATTGTTCAGTCTCCTCAGCTTGTTCGGAATGTATGAGCTGATGTAGGTCGGGAAGATCGCGACAAGCGTCTGAGCCGCACCGCTCTTGTCCGCATCGATTGCGTGGTCAACGAATTCCTTCTTGAGGACAGTGCTGTCGATGGAAGCGAAGACATCCTTCCTCTCTCCCTCATCAAGGTCATGGTAGAGGGAATCGAAGGAGACATCGAATGATACCGGAACTTCCTTCTCCGAGAGGTAATCGAGGAGAAGCACCGAGGCAATGCGCTCTGAGCGGGGATTCTTCTCCGCGCTGAGCTGATCCTGGAAATAGGAGACCATCTCCATGAACGCATCCGAAGTCTTCTCGATCCGCGGGTTGGAGAGCGCTGTCAGCACAGCCTCAACCTTGCCGTAGAAGGATGTCTCGTTGCGGAAGACATAGAGCTGCTTCTCCTCGGGGGTAGAGGGGTAGGCGGTGAGCTGGTATGTGTCCGTCGCACCGGGAATGATCCTGATGTAGCTGTTCTCCCTGAGCTCGTTTTTGACCTTCTCCGCGATATCCTTCCATTCGCTGTCAGTGAGAATGGAAGGAACAACATCCGCCTTCATCTCCTTCAGCGTCTCCTTGTTGTCCTGGGAGGAATAGAGAAGGGTGCGCACAAGCCAGGCGATTCCGCCATCTCCCATGATCTTCGCCTTGATCTTCTGGGCGGGCACTCCCTTCTTTATCGCTCTGAGGTGCTGCTTTGAAAGCGGAGTGAGAGCATCGAAGGCGCTCTCCAGCTTTATCTCCTGAGTGTCAGTGGCGCTGTAGCGCACAGTGACGATGCGGTTCGCAACTCCGATGATGAGGCCGACCCTTCTTGTTGCCTTCTGCAGGACATAGGTATTTGCCGAGAAGGCGATATCGCGCTCGAAATCATCGAGGATCCTCACAGGATCCTTTCCCTGTGCGAGGATGTTGTGGTGCTTGAGGCACTCCTGCAGTCTCTGCGAATCCCTGTACTTTAGCTTGAGGGAATCGACGAGCGTCCTCCTTGTCTCCTGATCATCGGCGGCTATCGAGAGAATGCGGCGGCAGATCTCAATTGAGTTGTCGATATTCCCCCTGTACTCTGACGAGGTCTCAGGATAGCCTGCCCTGATCTCGAGAAGAGAGGAGAGGAGCATTCTGTAAAGCTCAAGAGCAAGCTGCGGATTCCTCTCCGTCTCCTTCTCCACGAAAGAGGAGTAGAAGGGATAGGCACTCTTGCCGTTCCTGAGGAGCTTCTGGAATATCTCCTTGATGCGCAGGGCGTCATCTGTTTTCTGGAGGCGGAGGATTGCCCTCTGGTAATAGTTCATCGCCTTCTGCCTGTCGCCGGCTTCCTCGAAATGATCGGCGACAATGATGATGATCTCCCTGTCGGAGCTGTCAGAACGGACAAGGCGCTCGTAATAATCCCACTTCTTATCCTCTTCACCCTGGAGATCGGCGACATCGCCGAGCACGCGGAGGGCTTTCGAGGACTCTCCCGCAGAGAGTATGAGGGAACCGATGTATTTGACCGTGTCCCAGTTTCCTGCCTCGTAGAAAGACAGCAGCAGGTTGTTAAGCCTCATGCTGTACTCATGAGGCCTGAGGAGCATGCTGATCCTGCCGGCGATGTAGCTGAGGATAATGGAGTCCTCGTTGTTCTCAAGCTCCTTCTTTGCCTCTTCCCTGAGATCTATCCTCGCCTCATCGTCCTCAATGGCCATGAGCTCCTTATCTATATTCTCGAAGGCTGTCACCTTGTAGGCTGCAGCCGGATTCTTTCCGAGGCTTCTCTCCTCGCTGAGCAATTGCTTGAAGTCAATCATTCCTGTGCTCCTTCCGAATCGGGTTTCAGACTGTAAAATAAAAGCCGGGCAGGCATTATCCCTGCTCGGAACCATCTGAAATATACCATACCTTGATTGATTTGGCAAATTATTCCGGCTGGATGCGGCACTGTCTTTCTGTGCTATACTCACAGCATGAGACAGAGAAGCCTAATGTTCTCCCCGTCGATTCTGGGCGGGGATTTCTCGAGAGCAGGCGAGGAGCTTGAAGCAATAGCCTCATCAGGCGCTGATTATGCACATTTTGATGTCATGGACGGCTCATTTGTCCCTGAGATAACCTTCGGTGCCAAATTCATCGAGGATCTCAGGCCGCTTTCAGATCTCGTTTTCGACGTGCATCTGATGATAGAGGCGCCCGAACGGCACATCGCGAGGTTCGCAAAAGCCGGCAGCGACATGATTACTGTGCATGCGGAGGCCACGAGGCACCTCTGGCGCGTCATCTCCATGATAAAGGAAGAGGGGAAGGAAGCAGGGGTCGCGATCAATCCGGGGACGCCTGTCTCATTCATCGAGCCGGTTCTGCCGATTGTCGACTGCGTGCTTGTGATGACCGTAAACCCCGGCTGGGGCGGACAGCGCTTCATAGCCCAGGCTGTGGAGAAGATAGAGGAGCTTGATTCCAGGCGCGCTGACGGTGGATTCTCTTATATCATCGGGGCAGACGGAGGAGTGGGCCGCGGAAATATCGCGGAGCTCTACAGGAAGGGCATGGATCTCGCGATAATGGGAACTGCGTTCTTCGGAGAGGATGACAAGGAAGCGTTCCTCCGCGAGCTCGGGGAGACTGCAGGATGAAAGCCGTTATCCAGAGAGTGCTCAATGCCTCCTGCAAGGTCGATGGAAAGACAACCGGGGCGATAGAACACGGCCTCCTTGTCTATTTCGGCGTGGACAAAGGTGATGATGAGGGCATTCTTCCCCGTTTTCTGGACAAGATCGTGAAGCTGAGATGCTTCGAGGATGAGAATGGGAAGATGAATCTCTCCGTCCAGGATACCGGAGGAGCTGTCCTTCTCATCAGCCAGTTCACGCTGTCGGCAGATGTATACAGAGGAAATAGGCCTTCCTTTGACAGCGCGGAGAGGCCTGAGACAGCGGAAGGCATCTACATGAAAGCTGTAAGTTATCTGAGAGAGAAGGGAATCAGGACAGAGACGGGAATTTTCGGCGCACACATGGAAATCAGCTATATTAATGACGGGCCGGTCACTTTTGTCCTCGATTCAGGAAAATTTCCGGCAAAAAGCTGACACAGACGGACAGCGCGGGGGAATATAAAGCAGGAGGAGATCATTCATGGCGAAGATAGCAGAAGCGGATAACAGCAAGGGAAAGAGAGAAGCGCTGGAGGCGGCACGCCTGCAGATCGACAAGCAGTTCGGCAAAGGATCGCTGATGAAGCTGGGCGACAACAAGGAGACGCTAGATGTGGAGGTGATCCCCTCCGGCTCGATACTCCTTGATGAGGCGCTCGGAGTCGGCGGTTACCCTAAGGGAAGGATCATTGAGATATATGGTCCCGAGTCCTCGGGAAAGACCACGCTGGCGCTGCACGCGATCGCTGAGAGTCAGAAGCTGGGCGGCATTGCGGCTTTCATCGATGCCGAGCATGCGCTTGATCCTGGTTATGCAAGGGCTCTCGGCGTCAATATCGATGAGCTCTGGATATCACAGCCGGACAACGGGGAGCAGGCGCTGGAGATAACCGAATCGCTCGTGCGCTCCGGAGCTGTGGATATAATCGTCGTGGATTCCGTCGCGGCCCTCACTCCGCAGGCAGAGATCGAAGGCGATATGGGTGACAGCCACGTGGGTCTTCAGGCAAGGCTGATGAGCCAGGCTTTGAGGAAGCTCACGGGAATACTTGCAAAGAGCAATACCACGATAATCTTCATCAACCAGATCAGGATGAAGATCGGCGTCATGTTCGGCAATCCTGAGACGACCACCGGCGGAAACGCGCTCAAGTTCTATGCCTCGGTGAGAATGGATGTCAGAAGGATCGAGTCCATCGGCAAGAACGCCGACGAAGTCACAGGAAACCGCGTCCGCGTGAAGATTGTCAAGAACAAGGTGGCGCCGCCGTTCCGCAAGTGTGAGCTCGACCTCATGTTCGGCACAGGCATCTCCTACAACGGCTCGCTCCTGGATGCCGCGCTGAAATACAACCTGATCGAGAAGTCAGGCGCCTGGTATTCATATAACGGGGAAAAGATCGGCCAGGGAAGGGACAAGACGCTTGAGTACATCAGCCAGAATCCTGAATTCGCGAAAGAGCTCGATACAGCGCTCAGGGCGATCATGTTTCCCAAGAAGGAGGCAGCCCCAGCTGAGGCCGGGGAAGAGAGAGGCCCCGGATTGTGCAATTGACAGCCGGCGGGTATAATCGCCACTGATGAGCGAGGAACGCGACCGGCTGCTTGAGGAGGAGAACAGGCACGAGTATCATGTGGAGGGTTTTGACGGCCCCCTGGATCTCCTGCTGTTCCTCATCAAGAAGAATGAACTGAACATATACAATATAGATATCTCGCTCATCACGGGCGAGTTTCTCGCGTATCTCAACGAGCACGGAGCTGAGCTCACGGAGCTCTCTGACTTCTATGAAATGGCTGCGGAGCTGCTTTATATAAAGAGCAGGATGCTGCTGCCGATTGAGACAGAGGGAGACGATGATGATTTCGAGGATCCGAGGCAGGATCTCGTCGAGAGGCTGATCGAATACCAGAAGTACAAGAAATACACAGAGCTGCTGATCAGCGGACGCAATGCGGACACATTCCGCGTTGAGAGAAACGAGAACTACTTCCTAGTGCCTTTCGAGGGCAAGGATCTCTTCCGCGGTGTCACGCTGGACACGCTGATGCGGACATTCGCGGAGCTTATGACGAAGATCGCTCCGGCATCGAAGATATTCAACCTCTATGAGGAAGTCTCACTGGAGGAGAAGAAGGCGCTGCTCCTGGAGCTCATAGAGACAAAGGAGCGCTTCACCCTTGATGATCTCATTGTCCATCTGGATGACAAGATGCACATCATCTGCTCGTTCATGGCGATTCTGGAAGCGGCGAGGAACCAGCTCATAGTTTTCTACCAGAAAGAGGAGTATGGCACCATCTACATCATGGCCAGGCCGCAGGACTGGAACCCTGAGCTTGCGGATGAATATGATGAGGAATTCGATGAGATGGTCGAGGAGCACCTTGAGGATCCGTCGGACTTCTCGATCCTTACAAAGGAAGCGGAGGAGAAGCTGAGGGCGGAGGAGGCTGAGGCCCGGAAGGAAGAGGTGGAGTTCATCGGAGATGAGGAGGAGATAGACCTCCTCGAGGATGAGATAGAGGAAGGAGAAGGCGATGCAGAGGATGATGCTCAGCGATGAGGCCCGGCTCTGCGAGGTTGTGCTGTTCATAGAGAACCAGCCGCTCTCGCTGGACAGGATCACGGAGCTTACAGGCATTAAGCCCGATCTCGTGGAGGATGCCCTCCAGGAGCTGAGGGATGATTACAGCGACAGGGGCAGCGGCCTCATGCTCACAGAGGATGAGGATCTCTATTCATTCTCTCCATCCCCCGATCTCTATCCGCAGCTCAAGCAGAATTACGGCAGGAAGGTAGACAAGAGACTTTCCAGGGCTGCCCTTGAGACGCTGGCGATAGTTGCCTACAAGCAGCCGGTGACGAGAAAGGAAATAAAGGATATAAGAGGTGTTGATTCCGACTCAATCGTCAAGCTCCTCAGGGAGAAGGATTACATAAAGGTCGTGGGCAGGAGCAGCCAGCAGGGACATCCTTGTCTTTACAGCACCACGCGCAAGTTCCTTTTCGAGTTCAAGCTGACATCGATTGCTGATCTGCCGAAACTCTCAGAGGTGGACAGGATGAGATTCGAGAAGGAAGAGGAGAGCCGTGATCTTCTGGAAGAGGACGAAGAGGAAGAGCCCGTAAGCCCGAGACACGAGATAGAGACCGGCAACATAGAGAGTATCGATCTTTCCGGCGATGACATTCCGGAAAGAAAGACAAGGAAGAAGAAAAAGGCTGAACCTGCCGCAGAGGAGAACACGGAAGGCAGCAGTGAAAGCACAGAGGAAGCTGAGGAGACAGGAAAAGATGGCGGAGATGAGGAACAGGGTGAGTGACATAGCACGCTTCCCTATGAGGCTGCAGGCATACATGGCGAAATGCGGAGTCGGTTCGAGAAGAGCCTGCGAGGAGCTTATCAGGGAAGGGCGTGTGATGGTGAACAATGCGGTCGTCCGTGAAATGGGCGTCAAGGTCGGCGAGGATGATATTGTTCAGGTCGACATGGAGACGATCGAGCTTGCCGACAGGCTGTATTATATTGCGCTCAACAAACCGCGAGGATATGTCTGCACGAACTATGACCCGAATGAAGACAGGTACGCGAGGGATCTCATTGATGTGAGGGATAACCAGATGCTCTTCAACGTGGGGCGCCTCGACAAGGACTCAAACGGGCTCATAATCTTCACCAATGACGGTGATTTCGCCAACCGCATGATGCATCCGCGCTATGAGGTTGAGAAGGAATATGTCGTGAAGCTGGACAGGGATATCGTCATAGATGACCTCTCCAAAGCTCTTTCCGGTATCTATATCGATCTTCCGAAACCGTACAGGATCAAGCGCTATGATCTGATGCCGCGTACGAAGGAATTCGTGCGCGTCACGCTCGTAGAGGGTAAGAACAGGGAAATAAGGAAGATATTCTCCTACCTCGGATACGAGGTCAAATCCCTTACGAGAATACGCGTCGGCTGTGTCGAGCTCGATGACCTCAAGCCCGGTGAGTGGAGGAACCTCACAAGGGAGGAGGTGTCCGGCCTGCTTTCAGGAAAGGGCAATTCGAGGAAAGGACCGGGGAGAAGAGTGACCGTAAAGGCAAAGGAAGCGGGAAATGGTGATCGCGATTGACGGGCCGGCTGGATCGGGAAAGAGCACAATAGCCCGCATGATCGCCCAGAAGCTGGGCTTCTATTTCCTCAACACAGGCTCGTTCTACAGGGCTTATACGCTCTCTGCACTCGACAGGGGGATCGATCCCCTCGATAAGGAGGCTGTCCTTGAGAATGCAGGCCGGGTCTCCATCACTGTCGAGAACGGGGATATCTGCATCGACGGCAGGGACAGCGAGGAGAGGCTGCACACGCCCCAGGTCGATGCCTACTGCTCCCAGGTGTCATCGGATCCGAGGATCAGGAAGATGGTGAACGATGCGGTAAGAGAACTCGCCCTCGGCATGGATATCGTGACAGAAGGAAGGGACACGACAACCGTCATCTTCCCAGATGCTGAATACAAGTTCTATTTCGATGCCTCGCCGGAGGTGAGAGCAAAGCGGAGGATGGGCGACCAGCCTGGTTCCGATTACAGCGCGATACTCGCCGCGATAAAGGAAAGAGACAAAAGGGATATGGAGAAGGCTTCTGGCGCGCTGAAGGTGGCTCAGGACGCGGTGTATATAGACACCTCTCTATTGACCATAAATCAAGTTTGTGAGAAAGTGATAAAGACCATCAGAGAGCCTCTCTGATGGTATATCAGTTGGTAGGAGCAGAGAAGTGGAAAATGAAACTCAGATGACTGAAAAGCAGTCTTATCTGCAGCAGCATCTTATGTCAATTCCGGAATTAGAAGTCGGTCAGATCGTAACCGGTACTGTAGTACAGACAAATGACGAATCAGTTCTTGTAGATATCG
>CASEZU010000130.1 GCA_949292445.1 uncultured Spirochaetales bacterium
ATATCGCAGGTGCTGCGGCTCTGATCGGCTCATATGGAATAGTACCGGAGAAAGTCGCTGCAGCTGCACTTCCTTACTGCCAGGTCACGCTCATCACAGGAGAGGAGATGAAGGAAGCCCTTTCCGGTTATCTCTCGATACTTTTCGGCCAGAACCCGAAGAGCGTAGGCGGAGCACTCCCCGCAGATGACTTCTACTATACGGGAGAGTAAGGCGCTGAAGGCCGGAGCAATCGCGTTCTGGCTGATAGTCTGGGAAATCTCCTCCCTCCTGATCGGGGAGGAGCTTTTCCTGCCGTCCCCGCTGCGTGTCGTCCTGCGGCTCTGGGAGCTCGTTCCTGAGGCGGGGTTCTGGGCGGCAGTGTTTTTCACTCTCCGCCGCATACTGCTTGGGTTCATCCTCTCATTAGCCGCTGCCGCTGCCGCCGCAGTACTTTCATATGCATTCCCGCTTTTCTCTGTTCTCGCTGATCCTCTTGTGAAGACAGTCAGGGCCACCCCCGTCGCATCCATCGTCATTCTTGTGCTTGTCTGGGTCAGGAGCCGGAACCTTTCGGTGGTAATCTCATTCCTGATGGTATTCCCGATCATATACACGAATCTTCTCGAGGGGCTTGTCTCGACAGACAGGAATCTGCTTGAGGCCGCCTCGGTCTACCGTATGAAACTGATGAAGAAGGCCCGTTATATCTACATATCTTCACTGAAGCCATATATACAGAGCGCCATAAGCGCTTCCCTCGGCCTTGCCTGGAAGAGCGGAATAGCCGCTGAGGTCATAGGACTGCCTGACGGTTCAATAGGGGAGAGGGTGTATGAGGCCAAGATCTATCTCTCGACTCCTGATCTCTTCGCCTGGACAGTCGTGATAATAATCCTGGCATTCCTCTTCGAGCGTTTCTTCCTCCTGCTCTCTTCCTTCCTTCTGAGGAGGGCCTGCTCATGATCGCGCACATTGAGGAGAAACGGTTCGGTGACAAGGTGATCTTCCGCGATGCGGTGTTCAGCATTCCCGCAGGATCGAGGACAGCAGTCCTCGGACCTTCCGGATGCGGCAAGACAACACTGATGCGCATCCTCTCTGGGCTCGACAGGGATTATAAGGGCTTTGTCGAAGATGCGCCGGAGGAGCCTCTGATACTATTCCAGGAGGACCGGCTCTCGGAGAATATCTCGGTGATATCGAATCTGATGGCTGTCACAAACGACAGGGATGCTGCGCTCCGCACACTATCTGGGCTTGGCCTCAGAGGGGAGGAACGCACCGGCATAAGCGAGCTCTCCGGCGGGATGAGGAGGCGCGTCGCCATAGCGCGGGTGCTTCTTCTTGAATCTGACTGCCTTTTTCTCGATGAGCCGTTCAGGGGACTGGATCCTGAGACGAGGAGCGTCGTGGCCCTCATGATAATGAAATATGCTGCCGGCCGCACTCTGGTGCTGATCACACACGACGAGGATGAGCTTCCTCTCCTCGGTACAGACAGGATCATCAGACTTGACTGAGTTCACGATAGAGAGAAAGCCGCTCGGCCCAGATGCCGCGGCTTTGGGAATAATCAGGAGCGCATATCATTCTCTGGAGGAAAAGTCATGGTTCGCTGTCGATCCTGATGAACCTTTAGGGGAAGGCGATGGATACCTCTATATGGCTTATTCAGATGGTGTTCCCTGCGGTGTGCTGACGATGGCGTATCCTGGGGTGCTCGCCGCAGAATGCGGTATTGCTGCTCCATCTGCGGATATGGACATAGCTGCTGTGCTGCCATCATTCCGCGGCAATGGCCTGATGCGGCGGATGATGGAGAGGGCAGAAGAAGATGCGGCGGCGGATGGCATATCTCTTCTTCTCGCGACTGTCCATCCTGACAATGCCGCGTCACGGCATACGATGGAGATGCTTGGGTACAGGCCGGTCCGCCGCTCTCTTATGTACGGCGGATTTGACCGCCTGATCATGCTGCATTCCCTCATGTTGACCGCCTCACGATAAACGGGCATCATCATATCGTCCAAAGAGGTAAGAAATGGCACTTAACTGCGGTATAGTAGGTCTTCCGAATGTCGGGAAGTCAACAATATTCTCTGCAGTCACATCGGCTCCTGCCGAGGCTGCGAATTATCCATTCTGCACAATTGATCCGAATATCGGCATTGTCGCGGTTCCTGATCACAGGCTCGATGAGATATCTAGGCTGATTCCGTCGAAGAAGATCACTCCGGCGACTGTCGAGTTCGTTGATATAGCCGGCCTTGTAAAAGGTGCCTCCCAGGGAGAGGGCCTGGGAAACAGGTTCCTTGCATCGATCAGGGAAGTCGGAGTCATCGCGCATGTCGTGCGGTGCTTCGAGGATCCCGATATCGTCCATGTCGCGAACCGCATCGATCCCGCATCTGACATAGAGACAATCAATATCGAGCTTGCGCTCGCAGATCTTGAGACTGTGCAGAAGCGCTATGACAAGATCTCCAAGCTCTCGCGCATTTCAAAGGAGCAGCAGAAGGAGAACGAGAAGGTCCTTCCTGTCTATGAGCGTCTCATCAAATGTCTTGAGGAGGGCGTTCCGGCCCGCACGCTCGGCCTTGACGAGGATGAGATGGCTCTTGTATATGACCTCCATCTCATAACGCTTAAACCCGTGATCTATGTCTGCAACGTCGATGAGGAGAGCATCGCTGAGGATAACAGCTATGTTTCCGTAGTGAGGGAGATCGCGGCGAAGGAGAATGCTCCTGTCGTCGTCATTTGCGGCAAGATAGAGGCAGAGATAGCTTCCCTTGATTCAGCAGAGGAGAGGCAGGAGTTCCTTGAGGCCTCAGGGCTTACGGAGAGCGGGCTCAATCCGCTCATAAGGGCGGCATACTCAGCACTCGGACTCCGTACGTTCTTCACCGCCGGTCCCGATGAGGACAGGGCCTGGACGTTCCGCGAAGGCTCCAAGGCTCCGCAGTGCGCAGGAATCATCCACACGGATTTTGAGAAGGGATTCATCAAGGCAGAGGTCTACAGTGTCGATGATCTGATCAGGTACGGCTCAGAAGCCCACGTCCGTGAGGCTGGCAAACTCCGCCTTGAGGGCAAGGACTACATCGTGCAGGATGGGGACATCGTCTTCTTCCGTTTCAATGTCTGAACTGATTGCATAAAGCAATGCCGGTATGTGGAAAACCATGTACCGGCTTTTTTCTTTCACATCTGCAATGAAAAAGAAAATCCCGGCAGTGCCGGGACCCGATTGCCTTTATCTCGCACCCTTTTCATGAGGGCAGCCGTCAGAGTGCGCGTCCAGAGACAGGCATTGATGGAATGTGGCCTTATCTCCTTCTCCTTGCTGTATGTGGACAGCAAAGGCAGTCTATTGAAGACTATTACCTCGAGTAGTACTCGACGACGAGCTGGTCGTTGACCTGAACAGGAATCTCGTTCCTCTCAGGGAGTCTTGTGAACTTTGCCGAGAACTCCTCGGTGTTCTTCTCGAAGTAAGGCAGGTTGAACGCGGGGTGTCCAAGGAAGCAGTCCTTGAAGTGCTCGTTGTTCCTTGACTTCTCCTTGAGGGAGATGACGTCGCCTACATTGATCTGGTAGGAAGGAATGTCGACCTTCTTTCCGTTGACGAGGATGTGTCCATGTGTGACAAGCTGGCGTGCAAGTCTGATCGAGTTGCCGAAACCGATGCGGTATACAGCATTGTCGAGCCTTCTCTCGAGAGAGATGACGAGCTCATCGCCTGTGTTCATGCTGGACTTGAGAGCCTTGTCGAAATACTTGCGGAGCTGCTTCTCGAGAACGCCGTAGTAAGCCTTGAGCTTCTGCTTCTCTGTAAGCTGCCTGCTGTAATCGGTAGGCTTCTTCCTCTTTGCGAAAGCAGGGGAGTTAGCCCTGTCCATTGCCTTGGGGTGTCCACATACATTTACCCCGAGTCTTCTGCACTGCTTGAATCTAGGACCTGTGTACCTTGCCATAGATTTTACCCTCCAGTAAACAAGTGTCAGTTTTGTGCTGTGTCAGCACAGCAGCAATAATTTACGGCAGAGCCGGCTTCCGTGTCAATTGGAAATCGCTGAAGTGCAAGCAGTTAGTCTCCGCCGGTATTGTCATCTGATCCTGCGCTCTATACAGTCACTTTCTCAGCTCGGATCAACGTTATTGAC
>CASEZU010000131.1 GCA_949292445.1 uncultured Spirochaetales bacterium
ACAAAGCAGCATCCGGGGGCATTGTCTCCCGGATGAATGCTCTGATGGCAGCAGTATTTCCAAGCCTGTATCCGAGCCTTGAGAGAAGCCTTCCTGTATAGGCGTCGACAATGAACGACGGTCTGTGGAAGGCATATACGATGATCACATCGGCAGTCTCCTCTCCAACCCCTTTCAGAGCCAGCAGCTCCTTCCGGATGGAGCCTGTCTCTTTTTCCTTCAGTTTCTCAGCATCTGCATCACAGCTGAGGAACCATCCGGCAAGGTTCCCTACCGTCCTTGCTTTCGCCTTGCAGAACCCGCATGGCCTGATGAGATCCTCGAGTTCTTCCTGCGGGAGTGAAGCGATGTATTCAGCCTCCATCCTGATGCCTGATGATGTCTTCTCCACATTCCTCCATGTCGTGTTCTGCACAAGCACTGCCTGGAACATGACTGTAAAGGGATCATCAGACCACCAACGGGGAGTGCCGTATGCGGAGAGAAGCGCTTTATACAGCTCAACAGCACTCAGCATCTCATTTCCTTCTGGCAGACAGGGCAGTATGTGCTGCTTCTGCCGCCGATCACGGTTTTCCGGAGGATGGTTTTGCATATAGGACATGGTTCACCGCTGTGGCCGTAGACCCTGAGATATGGTGTGTTTCTGTAGTCTTTTCCTTTCAGTTCGAGGTATTCTGAGGCAGTCATCGCATTCTTTTCCGTGAAGAATGAAATGAGGCGCGGAATAGTCTCTGCAAGCCTCCTGCATTCCTCTTCCGTGACGGTGCATGCCATCCTCTCCGGATTGATTCCAGCATCAAAAAGGATCTCATCCGCGTAGATATTCCCGATACCGGCAATGATGCTCTGGTCCATGACGCATTCCTTGATTGCTCTTCTGCTCCGGCTGAGGCTTGCGGCGAGGCAGGAGGCGGTGAAAGACGGGTCTGATGGTTCCGGTCCCAGCTTTTCGAGTTCTGCACACTCTTCTCCGTCCTTAAGGAAGAATATCCTTCCGAATCTCCTTGTGTCGGAGAATCTTAGGCTGCTGCCGTCAGAGAGATGGAAAACAAGGTGGGTGTGCTTCTCTTCCGGATAGCCCGGAGGTGCTGGCAGCAGGCAGCCGGTCATTCTTAGATGAATGATAATTCTCCCGGAGTCCAGTACGAGAATGAGGTATTTTCCCCGTCTTGCGACGCTTTCGATCACATGGCCCTGAGTGTACATTATGAATGCAGCCGCATCCGGGCGCGTGATGATCTCAGGACGTCTCAGTTCCGTCCGTTCTATGCGGCAGCCGGTGACAGCGGCATCAAGCACTCCTCTTACTGATTCGACTTCCGGAAGTTCCGGCATAATACCTCCTCTGGCTCTATTTTATCTTTCAGGCATTTTTCTGCTAGACTTGAAATATGCCGCAGCATGTCATTGTCAGAGATCATCAGTCATCGTGGGCCTTGGAGTACAGCAGGGAGAAGTCCCTGATAACCTCTGTTCTCGGAGACAGCTGCCTCGCAGTCTATCATATCGGGAGCACGGCTGTTCCAGGTCTCGCAGCGAAGCCCATCGTGGATATGATGGTGGCCGTGAGGAGCCTTGCCCGTGCGGATGAGGCCAGAGCCCGTTTCGAGGCAGCCGGCTATGAATGGATGGGGGAGTTCGGCATTGAAGGCCGC
>CASEZU010000132.1 GCA_949292445.1 uncultured Spirochaetales bacterium
TGATTATATCATGTGTGTGGCCGAATGGCATGAATCCCGTTATAATCGGCAGCAGGAGATTGCTGTGGAGTCTTTTTTTGCTGATTTCGCTTCCCTCGCATCCATGACGCGGGAAAAAGCGGAGAAAAACGTACAGGAAGCACTGAATTATCTCAGGCTTGATTTCCGTAACCTCGGTGCCATCATCGGACAGTATCATCCTCTTGAAGTCCTCAAGATGGCTGCATGGGAAGAGAGGAGAATCGCAAGGACAAGAGCAAGGGAACCTCTGGTGGCGGCAACAGGCAGACTCCTGCCGGTGCTGCTGCAGTCCATAATCCAGAGCACATCCTATGATGCCTCCCATGGAATCTCTAGCAACAGAAACATAAAGGACAAGGACTGGCAGCGCATAAAGTCACTGGTCGATGATGTGACAAAACGCCTGATACGGTCCATCGAGTGCTATACGGTACTTGTGATACGGTCCGGCAAACTGAAAGAGGAATCCGGTCCTGCTTACCGTGAGGCGCTTTTCGAGGAGGTGTTCCCTTCTGCGGAGGACCTGGAGCGCATTGAACGTCTTGCATATATGACATATGCCGCGATGCAGTCTGCAGAAGATGTTGTGAAGGAACGCTACGGGGCTGCTCCGGAACTCCTCATCAGCGAAATGCACAAGGTGATCAGAAGAGGGCTGGATGGCATAGACAGGCTCTCCGAGGATGCTTCTGTCTATAAAGCCGAAGTGGAGACGCTCATGGCTCAGAAGAGGGCGGCAGATCCTTCGAGAATCGTCTCCGAGGAGGATCTTGTCCACGAGATCATCAAGGAGAATGGCTGGGAGAGCCGCGTGGCAAGGCTGGCCGGTGAGCGTGACGACTTCGATCTCTTCCGCCCTGATTTCGCCGCCAATCTTCCTTCCCGGACATATGAGGCGCTTTCTGCTGCTCCGGGCACCATTGACATCCACGAGATGATGATGAAGGGCATGTGGCCCGCGACTGTCTATCCGTGCCTGCGCTTCGGAGATATGTATTTCTCCTATGGCTCCCAGCATATCCAGTCATACAGCCTGAGAATACTGCAGGAGACTGCAGGGCTGACGCTCAGATATACCGAAGCGACGAACGAGGCGCTCCATCTTCTTTTCAGGGATGCCGACGAGGTTGATGTATATACATTCGACGGCAACAAGATCGATGTCTCTATCCTCTCATCCCTGGTGGAAGTCAATGCTTTCACATCTCCTGAACTCTTCCAGTCGCGCATAGACAGAAGGGCGGAGGAGAGGAACTGGAAGCCCAGTCTGGGGCACAAGGGCATTATTGTTGAACCCGATGACTTCGAGGGACTCAGGGAAATTGCGGATGGGGTCTTCTCCTGCTCAGCCTATTTCATCCTCCGCGCCGCAGTGGACCGCAGTCTGAAGAAGGAGTTCTGCCGCACGATCTTCGGCCAGCTGGAGATGCCGGAACCTACCGAGTATGACTCAATAATCGATCCGGAGGAGATAGAGAATGATGAGAAGACCGATGATGATATTCTCTCCGACGGCATAACCGATGAATATGAGTATGACAGCGAGGATGACGATGAAAAGGAGCGGGCAATAGAGGAGAAGGAGAAGCAGCTCGAGGAGTCGATTCCCGAGGATTACTCCGATTATGAACGCAGCTCGGAGATTGAGAAACTCGCTGAGAAGTATGCGCTGACAAACGACATCATAAAGCGTGATGAGGAGATGGAGGCGGAAGCTGATGAATATGAGAAAGAACTCGATGACGATGATTTCTCATATGATGATCCTGAAGCGGAAGCACCTGTAGATGATGATGTCGATCCGGAGGCT
>CASEZU010000133.1 GCA_949292445.1 uncultured Spirochaetales bacterium
GTTTTCTCGGGCATCTCCTGACAGACATGTTCTCAGGCTGGGGCGTCTGGGTCTCATGGGCCTTCGGCAGCGGTCTCGTCGGTGCCATGATCGGACTTTTCCCGACAATCACGAAAAAGAGGATTCAGAAGGGTGTTTTCGGCGCATCCGATGCTGCCATACTCATCGTGCTCTCATTTGCCGCGAACTTCGTGGGCTACATGATCTCTGCCGTCATCGATTATTTTGCCTATGGCGAGCCGTTGAATAAGGTCATAACCCAGCAGCTCATCACATCGGTTTCGAACACAGTGATGATCGGAATCATCGGAACAGTGCTTATGCTCCTCGTGGCGAAGAACTACAAGGGCAAGCAGAATCTCAAGCTCGACAGCTCAAAATAAGCAGATGATCAGATTCAGCGATTTCTCCTTCACATATTCATCCCAGTCGGAACCGACGCTGCGGCATATCAATCTCGAGATAGGAGATGGTGAGAAGGTCCTCATCATCGGGCCTTCCGGCTCCGGGAAATCGACACTGGGCAATGCCATAAACGGCCTTGTGCCTCATTCGATGGAGGGAAAGACGGAGGGATCGCTGACAGTATCCGGCACAGAGACAGCAGAGAGCGACATCTTCACGATCTCGCAGAAGGTCGGAACTGTCATGCAGGACACGGACTCGCAGTTTGTCGGGCTCTCCGTTGCCGAGGATATTGCATTCTCGCTGGAGAATCAGATGGTTCCGGCTCCCCGGATGCGGCAGATCGTGCTCGATGCGGCAGCAATGGTGGAGATGGAGGCATTCCTATCCCAGGCGCCGGGAGATCTCTCGGGCGGGCAGAAGCAGCGCGTCTCGATAGCCGGCGTGCTTGTTGATGATGTCGATGTCCTTCTTTTCGATGAGCCCCTCGCGAACCTCGATCCCGCTGCCGGACTCAGCGCCATGCGCCTCATCGACGGGATACATAAAAAGACGGGAAAGACAGTCATCATCATCGAGCACAGGCTCGAGGATGTGCTCTCATTCCCTGTCGACAGGATAGTTCTCATCGAGAACGGAGAGGTTACGCTCAATACCGATACTGAGTCACTTTTTCGAAGCGGGGTACTGCAGAAAGCCGGCATACGCGAGCCCCTTTACATCAGCGCGCTCAAGGCGGCAGGCTGCGACATCTCCTCATACAGCGGACCTCTTTCTCCTATCGAGGCTCTGGATGCTGCCCCCTTCAGGGACCGCCTTGTCTCATTCATGAAGGAACATGAAAGAAAAGCTGTGGAGAGTACAGGCGGAGAAGCCCTGCGCCTTGAGGATGTGTCGTTTTCATATGACGGCGAGAAGGATGTCCTCCGCGGTGTCTCATTCTCCATCAGAAAGGGGGAGATGGTCTCGCTTCTGGGGCGCAACGGTGCAGGCAAGTCGACGATAGCCTCGCTTCTGATGGGTATAATCCGTCCGGATTCCGGCCGTGTGATCATAAACGGGCGCGATGCGGCAGATGATACGGTCGCAGAGCGCAGCCGCACGGTCGGCTTCGTGATGCAGAACCCCAATCACATGATCTCGCAGCCGATGATCTATGATGAGGTTGCCTTTGCCCTCCGCCGCCGCGGAATGGACGAGGCCGAGATAAAGGAGCGCGTGATGTCTGCCCTGGAGATCTGCGGCCTGCAGCAGCACTGGAAATGGCCTGTCAGCGCCCTCAGCTACGGGCAGAAGAAGCGGGTCACGATCGCTTCGATACTTGTGCTGCAGCCGGAGATCCTCATTCTCGATGAGCCGACAGCGGGACAGGACTGGCGCCATTACACCCAGCTGATGAGATTCATCAGGCGCCTCAATGAGGAACTGGGGCTTACCATCATCTTCGTCACCCATGACATGCACCTCGCCCTTGAATATACCTGCAGGGCTATTGTGATGACGGACGGGGAGGTGCTGAGGGATGATGAGATAGGGCGCGTCTTCTCTGACAAGGCGCTGCTGGACAGGGCCAGCCTGAGGGCCACTAGCCTCTATGAGCTGGGTCGGAAGATCGGCCTGGATGAGGCAGAAACCGCATCATTCATACGCACCTTCATTGCCGCAGAGGATGGCGGGGAGGAGAAGACGGAGCGCGCTGCCGCTGCCGTTCCCGGTCTGCCTGTGAAAAAGACAGATAAGAAGGGGAGACATAAGAAGGCGAGGGAGAAGGGGGAGAAACGCTTCGGATTCGGACTTTCGTATATTGATATCAAGTCGCCCATCCATGCGCTCTCCGGAGTCACAAAGTTCCTTGTCTTCGTGATGTGGCTTCTGATAACGCTGCTCACATTTGATCTCCGGATACTCTTCGTTATGCTCGTGATATCCGCGCTCGTGATGAAGGCATCAGGCATACCGCTGCGGCGCTTTGTGCCGCTTCTTTCTGTCATGTTCACATTCATGGCTGTCAATGCCATCTTCATCTATCTCTTCTCGCCGCAGCAGGGGCCTCTCTCCATGGGGCACCGCACCGTGATACTGGGCCCTGAAGATTTTCAGTATTCACTGACGCTTGAGACGGTGATCTATCTGATAACTGTCTCGATGAAATATCTTGCCATATTCCCTATGGCGCTGATGTTCGTCTTCGCCACTCATCCCTCTGAGTTCGCCTCAAGCCTCAACCGGCTCCATTTCTCCTACCGCATAAGCTATTCTGTGGCCCTCACGCTCCGTTACATACCGGAGATAACCGATGATTACATGCATATAATGCACGCGCAGATGGCCCGCGGCGTGGATATATCCAGGAATGTC
>CASEZU010000134.1 GCA_949292445.1 uncultured Spirochaetales bacterium
AGAAGGAAGTATATCATGTCGAGATAGTCGGCTTCGCTCATTCCTTGATTGTACTCAGGGCCGTAGACTTCGAAGTTCGGGTCAGCTAGGAACGGCACGACCGCTTTCAGCTCCTGATAATTCTCCATATCCAGACTGAAGGAGATGGAGTGGTCGTCAAGCACGAAGAGCGTCTGGTTCTCTGCTCCCATCTGTGACAGGAGTTCCTGCACCGATGAGCAGTCGAATGCGACAGAATACCTGTTGTCACCGAGGCTTTCCCACGAGGCGGCTGTTATTGCTTCCGTATTCTCAAGTCCGGAGGCATAGCCGCTGATGGCGCTCTCCATCATCGACTCATCCTCTGCGGGGAGGAACTCTGCGAAGTCCTCCAGAACATCGATGAAAAACTGCTCCACATGTATGTCCGTAGAGCTCGATACGGCTCCGCCTTCCTTTACGGTGAGATCCTCTGTAACCTGGCATCCGGTTGCTGCGAGCAGCACCATGATGGGGATGATTATTCTTCTCATGGCTTGAGCATACGGCATTATCAAGGGTGAGACAACGGTATGGACAATCGCGTTCAATCATGATAATAAGGGTTTCCGGAGCGAGATAAATGACAAAAAGGGCCCTAACTGTTAGTTTTCTTCTGCTTGCAGCTGGATTGCTTGCCGCATCCGGACTCGAGGCTGAGGCTGAGCCATTTCCGTCGTCCGTGGAGATTTCGTGGAGCGGAGTCGAGGGGGCTGCATACTATGATATATATTCAGGAGAGAATTTCATTGTCCGTCTGCCGGAGAATGAGCGCTCCTATACCGTGAAAAGCCTTCCTTCTGAGACAACTTTCAGTTTCTCGGTCGCTGCGAGGACTGAGGACAACAGCACGCTTGATGCTGCTTTTCTCTCCGCAGTCACGACAAGCTGGGACGGGGTGTATGAATGGGTGAACCGGACTGACAGGGACAATCATGGCAAGGTGAGGAGCATCAGGCTCCGCATAGAGACGATGAGGGATCCGGCTGTCGGCCAGTATCATGCCGTATATATGTATCAGGATGACGGATCACAGATCCGCATATTCCCTCTCTATGAGTTCGACGATCCCTCTTCCGGCGGCTGGGTCGATTACAGCTCTGATTCTCCGGCGGCTGTCTCCTACCGTCTCAACGCTGAGAGATTCAACACATCTCCGTTCAAGCCGGGGCGCTGGAGGATGGACAGGGTTGTGATTGACTATGATTCAAGTTACGCTTACATTCAGACAAGCGCCTTTGGGCTCGTCCTCGAGACGGTGTCCGGTTACGAGCTTTTCATTGAGGATGGCGCGATGAAGATGTCCTTCCACACCGAAGGGAGCGGAATGGTCAACGGAGTTCTTTTCAAGAATCCGAATCCGGGGGAGGGGGATGCCTTCATTCTTACGCGGATAGAATAGGAGGTCCCGTTTGATAGCTGATCCCAGCAAGAAGACTCTCATAATAGTCGAGTCGCCTACAAAGGCGAGGACTATCTCTAGATTCCTTCCATCCACATGCAAGGTCATTGCCTCGATGGGGCATATAGCGGATCTGGCTCCGGAACCGACGACAGGCAAGTACGGAGTCGATGTTGATCATGGCTATGAGCTCGAGTATGTGATCGACGGGAAGAAGAAGGATCTCATCAAGGAGATGAAGTCTCTTCTCAAGGATTCTGAACAGCTTGTGCTCGCAACTGATGAGGACCGTGAAGGGGAATCGATATCGTGGCATCTCCTGAAGGTTCTGAAGCCATCCTGTCCGGTTTACAGGATGGTCTTCCATGAGATAACCAGAAGCGCGATACTCAATGCCTTCTCATCATGCCGTGAGCTGGATATGAATCTCGTACATGCACAGGAGGCAAGAAGGGCTGTCGACAGGCTGCAGGGATATGGAATATCTCCGATCCTTTCCAGAAAGCTCGCGGGGCGCTACTCCGCAGGACGCGTCCAGTCGCCGGGGCTGAAGCTCGTGGTGGAGAAGGAGAAGGAGCGGAGGGCATTCAGGGAATCAGGCTATTCCTCTGTCGAGACAGAGATGAAGGCGGCCGGCGTCAGCTTCGGTGCAAGGCTCCGGTCCATAGGGGACCTTTCCGTAGCCTCATCCCAGTCATTCGATCCTGAGACGGGGGAGCTGAGGAAAAATGCCGTCGTGCTCAGCCATGAGCGCGCTCAGGAGATCGCTGATGCTGTCAAAGGCCGCGATGCAATGGTCTTCAGTGTCACAAATCAGGAGAAAATCCAGAGGCCTGCGGTGCCGTTCACGACATCCACGCTGCAGCAGGATGCGGCGCGCAAGATGCGTAAGAGCGTCAAGGAAGTCATGGCACTTGCCCAGCAGCTTTACGAGAAGGGCTTCATAACTTACATGCGTACCGATTCTCCGACGCTTTCGTCGGAGTGCATCAGCGCGGCAAGAGCACAGGTCGAGGAGCTTTACGGGAATGAATATCTCTCTCCGAAGCCAAGGAACTACAAGGCCACGTCCGATACAGCGCAGGAGGCGCATGAGGCCATCAGGCCGGCCGGAGATCATTTCAGGAAGCCCGCCGAGACAGGCCTTTCCGGAGATCCTCTCAGACTCTACACGATAATCTGGAAGCGTACGCTGGCGACACAGATGAAGGAAGCGGAGAAAAGCACTACAACGGCAATCCTCACTGTTGATGAATATTCTTTCACTGCGACAGGCACTACGATAAGGTTCCCGGGCTTTCTCAAGCTCTATGAGGTGTCAACGGATGAGGAGACGCAGGAAGGAGAGGAAGGTGTGCTTCCGCTTCTTGTCAGCGGAGAGAGTGCGGCAATAGAGAAGGCAGAGGCCAAGGACCATACGACGAAGCCGCCTGCAAGGTTCACGGAGGCCAGCCTTGTCCAGAAGCTGGAGAGCGAGGGAATCGGCAGGCCGTCGACATATGCGGCGATCATCTCGACGTTGATCGACAGGAAGTATGTGGTCCGTCAGGGGGGACAGCTTGTCCCGACATTCACAGGCTTCTTTGTGGACTCCTTCCTTGAGAGGACGTTCCCCAGCTATATCGATACGGCATTCACATCCAGAATGGAGGAAGGCCTGGACAAGATAGCTGAAGGGAAGGAGAGCAAGACGGAGTATCTTGATTCATTCTGGAAAGGGGCTGAGGATTTCCCCGGTCTCGATGCGGATATCCAGAAAGTGTCCACCACCGTCAGGAAGGCGGATGTATCAAGCCTGGAGATTCCCGGCCTGGAATACAAGTTCGATCTCGACGGCCAGACTGTCAGCTATTCAATAAGGATCAGCAAATTCGGACCTTATATAGCATCTGATTACTTTGACAAGGAGGCTGGAAAGGAGAAGATGGCTTCCATTGACCAGAGCCGTTATTTCCCGGGAACATTCACTGACCGCGATGCGATGATGATACTCTTTCCGGACAAAGGGGATGTTTCGATAGCTGACGGTGTCGTGATATCAGACGGAAGATTCGGCAAGTACCTGAAGACTGCAGACGGCAGGAACCTGATGATTCCGCGTCCGTTCAGGAATAAAATCACTCCGGAACTCGCTTCCCTGATAGCCTCCCTTCCGAAGACAATCGGTACCGATGATGACGGGAATGAGATCCAGATGATGGCCGGTCCCTATGGTTTCTATGCGAAGTGCATGGGCCGTAATGTCTCCATCCCCGACCCGTTCAATCCTGATGCGGCTGCTGTGATGGAAGAGGCGAAAGGGGCTCAGAAGGATAAGGCCGCACTCGCTGATTTCGGCGAGGTTGACGGCAAAGCCCTGCAGATACTGAAAGGAAGGTATGGCGCCTACATAAAGTGGGGTGACAGGAACATCGCAATTCCTAAACCGGAACAGGCTGAGGCTGCATCAATGAGCGAGGAGAGGGTGAAGGAGCTGATATCTTCTGATTCTCCTTCGCAGAATGTCGTCAGGGATTTCGGCCCCTATGAGGACAAGCCCCTGCATCTCCTCAACGGCAAATACGGAATGTA
>CASEZU010000135.1 GCA_949292445.1 uncultured Spirochaetales bacterium
TATCCTCGCCTCAGGCGTGAGACCGAAAACTGTGCTGCTTCTTCTCCTGCCCGTCGCTCTGGCGGCTCTGGGAATGTTCTTCACAGGATACAGATTCACTGCCGAGAGCGCTATGCCCGTCCGCTCCGATGCATTCCTCTCCGGAGACAGCCATCTTCTCAACGGCGTGACGCAGGCAAGCCGTGTGCTGGCATATGCCGGACTGGGATATCTTTTCGCGCTGACCACGGACAGGATTCATATGGTGCGGTCCTTCCAGAGGCAGTTCCATCTGCCGCAGGTGTTCGCATACGGACTTCTCGCCGCATGGGGAGTTTTCCCGCATATGGCGATGGAGTACAGAAAGACAAAGGCGGCGTTCCGCGCACGCGGCATACATGTATTCCCGCTCTCTCCCGCGCTGCTTGCTCCGCTTCTCGTTAAATCGGTCAGATGGTCGGACGAGCTCTCCGTGGCTATGGAGTCAAAGGGTTTCTCCGCAGCTGCGAAAAGAAGCGACTACGCTCCGGTGAAAGTTCATCTGAGGGACTGGCTCTTTCTCATCGTCTGCTGCGTCATCCTTCCTCTGGCATCCATTCTTATCGGAAAATAATGTCCGTAATCATAGTGAAAACGGGGGACTCACGCAGCATTTATCATTGAATCGACAGCCTCAGAATCATAGAACTCAGCACTCTCTATCTGTGCTTCGGAATCTGAGTCCAGAACTCTGAGGAAGTCGAAACCCGTTTTCGCCTCTATATAGTTCACGGAACAGATGAATTCTTCCCAATAACTATCGGCAGCGGCACTGCTGTTCGGCATGAATACGGCAACGACATCACACTCAAGATCATTTATCCTTCCGATGTCGTCTCCATCACTCTCGGCATAATCCTGATCATCATTGAGTATTACCGCTATCTTCCAGACGGCTTCCGGTACGTTTATATGCTTCTCCGTACCGTTTATATCGGCGGAAATGAACTCCTTCCTTGCATTCTCCTCATCATATCCGCCCGTTCCATATGGTCCTGCTAAAATATAAACTTCCCTTCCGTTATCAGCCAAATTCTGAAGATGTTCCTCAAAAGCCTGCCATGCCCCGTCATTGCATTCCTGATTCTGCGGAATTATGTTGCTCATATAGAAGGTCTGGTCCCTCAGCTCAGTATTGCCGTTCCTGTCGGCATTCGGACACATATGGCCTCTTGAGAAACCGGAATGTTCATAATCGTTCGAGTACACCCTGTATTCCGGAGGAATTTCCGAATCTCCGACAAAGCCTTCCTTTCTGCCTGTTCCCCTTTCCTCCTGATCAAGATGCCACGAGACCCAGAGGGGAATCAGATCATCATAGCTGTAGAGAAGCGTGTATGCAGCACGATTTATAAGCTGAGTGTTCTCGGAATCAACGCTTGATGGATAACCAAGATAGGCGTTGCCGTCCTCGCTGTCAGGAGAGGGAGCAGGTTCTCCAGGCTCCTCTGCTGCAGGATTATCTTCTATAAGAGTGTCCAGCAGGAAATCACATCC
>CASEZU010000136.1 GCA_949292445.1 uncultured Spirochaetales bacterium
CTGCTCAGTGGTATTATCCTTTACGAATTCCAGAAGCGCACAGCCTGAGAAATCATCGCCGAGCGCCTCCGAATATGCCTTCCAGTCATCCTTTCCTTCCGCAAGCGGCCTTCTGCCGGTGGAATCCCAGTAGTAGACATGCAGATTCACGATCCTCTTTCCCAGCATGCGGATACCTTCAGCCCTTTCCTCCGTATTCATCTCGGGGGACGGCTGCCAGAGCGTGCGGAAATTGTCACGCCCGACCTCATCGATGAACTTAAGTCCGGAGAGGTTCCTGTCAGTTACAGTGTTCCTGTGCCATTCAAGCGCGACAGTCATGCCTGAATCAGCAGCCTCATCCGCAACGCGCCTCGCTTCCTCCACAAGCGCCCTGCGCTCATCGGAGGAAAGCTCTGAAGAAGCCTTCTCACCGCCCCAGATCCTGATGGTCCTCGTGCCGAGGGCCGCAGCAGCGAGGATACGAGGACGGAAATCCATGCCCTTTCCGAGCTTGTAATAGGAGCCGTACTCGACCGTTCTGAGGCCGCTGATCGCTGTCAGCGCCCCGATACGCGCACACTCGAGAAGGTTATCAGCAGGAATATGCCAGTTCTCGCTCCATTCGATGCCGGAGAGTCCTGCTCTGACCGCAAGGTCAATCACTTCCTCGGGCGACCTATCCTTGAATGTCGCGGATACCAGACCTGGAATCAGTTTCATCAGAGCTCCTTAACCTTCGCCCACAGCGAGTCGTCCGCATACACGCCGAGCCTCATCGACTCCTCGCGCGTCTTCTTCATTCCTTCTCCCGGGTAATGCACCGATCCTCCTTCCTTGACAGGTGTTGAGGAATCGAGATCTGAGAGTGTCTTCCCTATCTCCTCCTCGAGGCGGGCCCTGTCGGGGAAACTCTCGAGGCTGAATGCGATGAAAAGCTGTGAGAGATCTGTCTCATACGGCAGCTCTCCAACTCCGCGGGTGAATGTTCCTCCTGCAAGGCAGGATGCGATGAGATCAAGGACAAGGGAGAGCCCGGAGCCCTTCCAGTACCCGATCGGCAGGACCTGGTGTGTCTCCAGGATCGCAGCAGGATCACGGGTGATGTTTCCGTTCCTGTCTATACCGCCGTCGACGGGGCATTCAACGCCTTCCCTCTTGTACTTCTCCAGCTTGCCGTAGCTGAACATCGACATGGCAACATCGACAAGCACCGGCGTGTCCTTGTACGGAACGGCGAAGACAGCGGGATTGTTTCCCAGCTTCGCCTCCTTTCCGCCCCATGCCGGCATATTCGGCACGGTGTTTGTCCAGAGGATTCCGATGCAGCCATTGTTGACGGCCTGAATGCCGTAGTTACCCGGCCTCATCCAGTGGTTCGTGTTGCGGAGCGCCACAATGCCGGCTCCGTTCTCCTTCGCCAGCGCTATGGCTCTTTCCATGCACTTCCATGCATTGAGGTTGCCCGGCCCCCTCTGTCCGTCCCAGCGTTCGATCATTCCGATGCGCTCGACGGGAACGGCGCGCTTTGTGACATCGACAGCTCCGTTCTTTATGGAGGCGATGAACTTGGGGAATCTCTGCAGGCCATGGGTGTGCACGCCATCTGCGGAGGCATCGGCGAAGAGCCTGGCCGAAAGCCTGGCATCCTCGCCTTCTATACCGTATTTCTCCAGAACGCGGACGAACTCGTCCACCATTTCATTGTATGGAATTCTCATATATCAGCCCTTTACAGCGCCAACCATGACGCCCTTTACGAAATACCTCTGCAGGAACGGATAGATGATCAGGATCGGCACCGTCGCAACGACAATCGTCGCGTACTTGACCGAGTCGCTGGCCAGGGCGAGGGCATCCGCTCCTCCGGCTGTCGCGAAGCTCGCCTCATCGAGAATCAGGAGCTCCCTGAGAATGAGCTGGAGAGGATACATCGACCTGTCGCGGAGGAAGATCATGGCATTGAACCATGAGTTCCAGTGATAGACGGCATAGTACAGCGTGATGACCGCAACTGTCGCTTTCGTGAGCGGAGTCATGATCTGGAAGAGAATCCTCACATGGCCGGCTCCGTCCATCATCGCGGATTCAGGAAGGCTGTCCGGAACGGCTGCCATTGCAGTCCTCATGACGATGAGGTTGAATGTATTGATGCCGACGGGGAGGATCAGGGACCATCTCGACCCTGTGAGCCCGAGGTTGTGGACCACGAGGTAGAACGGGATCGTTCCTCCCTGGAAGTACATCGTGAAGACGATCATCATCGTGAAGATCTTCACGAGCATCGCCCCCTTCCTGGAAAGCACATACGCTCCGATCAGCGACAGAAGGATGTTGAGAGCCGTGCCCACGACAACGACGAAGATCGTATTGAGATAACCTGAGACGATGTTCGGGTTGTCAGCAACGATTCCGTACGCGATCGTCGTGAATCCGTATGGCCGCAGGAACAGGGAGTCCCTCTTCATGACCTCAACCGGATCCGAAAGCGATGCGAAGAGGATGTTGAGCACAGGCAGCAGGACTGCCAGCACAAGGAGGGTGCAGATGATGATGTTGACGACATTGAAAATGTTCTCGCCTATTGTACGCTTTACCTTCATTCCTCTCCTCCTTACCAGAGACTGCTTCCGCTGAGCTTCTTACTTATCTTGTTCGTAATCCAGACAAGGGCGAAGCAGACGACCGAGTTGAAGAATCCGACAGCTGCGGAATACGACCAGTTCATCTCAAGAAGACCTTTTCTGTAGACATAGGTGTTGATGACGTCCGCGACCTCATATGTCAGCGGATTGTACATGAGGATGATCTTCTCGTAGCCGACATTGAACATCTTTCCGACCTGGAGGATCAGCATGATGATGATTGTCGGCAGGAGGCACGGAAGCGTGACGGAGATGAGCTGCCTGAACTTTCCGGCTCCGTCGATCCTTGCCGCCTCATAGAGCTCCGCGTCGATCGCGACGAGCGCCGAGAGGTAGATGATTGAGTTCCATCCGGTGTTCTGCCACATCGCGGATATGATGTAGAGCGGGACGAAGTAGCGCTTGTCATTGAGCATCGTCACCGGCTCGAATCCGAAATGCGAGAGGAACGTCGTGATGGCTCCGTCGCGTGCGGTGAGATCCATCATGATGGAGACAACGACGACGATTGAGACGAAGTGCGGAATGTATGTGACAGTCTGCACGAAACGTGAGAAGCCTCTGGACCTGAGCTCGTTTATAAGGAGCGCGAGGATGATCGGCATCGGGAATGTGCAGATGAGCGTCAGCACCGATATCTCAATCGTGTTTCCGAGAACTCTCTGGAAATAGTAGTCGTTGAAGAAATCCTTGAAATTCTTCAGTCCGACCCATGGGCTGTCGAAGAAACCGAGGGACGGCTTGTAATTCTGAAATGCGATAGTAAGTCCGATCATCGACCCGTACTGGAACACGAGGTACCAGATGAGCACGGGCAGGAAGAGACAGTATAGGGTTTTGTTCTTGTACCAGTCTTTCTTCAGTTTCTTCGAAAGCGGAAGATCCTGAGTCACATCGAGCTGGTCAGCTGTTTTTCTGTGAGACACTCCTTTTTTCCTCCTGCATCCATCTTTTCACGTCGCCGGCATTTGTAAATTGACAGTTTCGAAATCGACATGTCAGATTTTTACAGCGGAAAGAATATTGACATGCTTTTGCTGATTATTTCAAGCAATATTCTAAACCACAAGTAATTATATGAATAAAATAATGTCGTTGAATTCTGGCATCCAGATATTATCAGGGGGCGAATTCACCGGATTCAGCCTTTTTCTTAATGCAAATTTCACATTCATAAAGCAGAGACGCACCCGGCAGAGGGACACGAATATCCCGGACTGCCACAAATTGCAAGCCGAACTCACAAACACCTGACAGCTCAGGAAGCAGCGGGATATGAAAAGGAGCTGCGGAACATGCACACATCCGGATGAAAGCCAATTCTCTTCTCTGCAGAACCATAGTAGAATTGAAGAAGATTATGACAAAGTACCAGAGTGTTATTGATGATATAAAGGACAGGATACTGAACGGGGTATGGCCTCCCGGATCGCTCATGCCGGGAGAAATCGAGCTCTGCAGGCTTTACGGTGTGAGCAGGATCACGGTGCGGAGGGCGCTTGAGGAACTTTCTGCATCCGGCTTCACCAGAAGGGTTCAGGGCAAGGGGACATTCTCCGCCTCCCCTGTGAAGCTGCAGTCCGGCAGCTCAAGGCTCGGCTTCTCCGAATACATGAGGGAGCTCGGGATTGAGGTCACATCGGAGCTTTATGCTGATGAGGAGATTGCGGCTGACGAAACCGTGAGGAAGAAGCTGCTTTTCCACGATGAAGAGAAGAATGCATGGCATTTCATGCGTGTGAGGAAAGCGGATGGCGTACCTATCGCCGTGATGGACACATATGTCAGCGTCGCTACAGGGCGCCTGATGCATGACTACGATCTTGAGAGAGAGTCATTCTTCGGTCTTTACAGGAAAATATCCGGAGAGGAGATCGGCAGGAACATAACGACGCTCTCCGCAGTCAATCCGCCCAAGCGGATCACCGATCTTCTGAAAATGCCGAAAGGAGCAGCGGGCATCCTGTTGGAGAGCACGGCGTACCTCGCAGATGGACGCCCGGCACAGTATGATGTCTCCATATTCAATCCCGCCTACTACAGATTCACTGCCTCTGACGGCTTTATAACTGAATCAGCGGCCAAGTGAAGGAGGCCTCATGCCTCCCACTTGCCCTTTATATACTCATAACCCTTGAGGTAGCTGATGATCGCGCCGGCATCTTCGGCGAAGAAATACTCATCGCGTGTCTCTTCCTTGATGAATCCGCTCCGGATCATCCTCTCGACCTGCAGCCTCAGCCCTTCGAAGAAGCCGCCGACATCATATACGGCAACGGGTTTCCCGCTGAAACCGATCTGATGCCATGTGGATATCTCAGCATACTCATCCAGTGTTCCCATGCCGCCAGGGAAGATTATAAAAGCATCCGAGAGTGAATACATCATTGCCTTGCGCTCGTGCATCCCGTCCACAAGATGGAACTCGGAGGAGAATTCCTCATCGCCGGGCTTGTAGAAACGCCGTGGGGAAATGCCGATGGTATGAGCGCCATGAGCGAGCATGTACTGGGATATCTCCCCCATCAGCCCCCTGTGGCCTCCGCCATATACCAGGCCCCAGCCTTCCGCCATCAGGGCATCCGCAAGCGTTATTATCCTCTCCCGGAAGACAGGATCGTTTCCCATATTCGAGCCGCAGAAAACGGCCACATGCTTTATGTCCATTCAATTCTCCTTATCAAGCCAGACAGGGTTCGAGAGCAGCCTCATGGCCTTTTCATCCTTGTACGCCATACCCCAGAACCTGGCCTTGACGATGTCCTCATAGAACTCCAGGCGGATGAAAGCGAACGAGGAATCAACAAAGCGGATATCTTCCTCTCTAAGCGTTATATCATAATGACGCCAGCTTTTCCCCTCCCCAGCTTCAACGTAATGAACGCTCTGCAGCTCCCCGGAGACCATCACGAAAAGGTTTCCCGACGGGTTTGAGGAAATGGAGAAGTGAATGGCGATCTCCCCGCCTTTGTACGGAACATGCTCCCCCATGCAGTACTCCACGCCGCCGCAGCATAATGTATAGTCCATACGCGACTCACCGCAGGCGATGTATACATTGCCCCGCCTGACTCCGGAGATTATCCCCTTCTCCGAAAGCTCGTCAGCATAGACATATGTGTAGAGCTGCCCGAATTTCCAGGGGCCTTCCTTATAAGGATCATGGCTGTCAGACGAGCCTACGGCAGTGAGGTCGTATCCCTGTGCAAGATAGCTGTCATACAGCGTCGGATAGCAAAGTGACACGGGGCCGTCCGGAGAGGCCCAGATATCTATCATGTCCGCTTTCTCAATAGGAAAATCAGCATAGCGCCAGGAGACCATGCCGCTGAGGGGATGGTTGATGCCGAAAATGCCCCCCATGGCATGCACACTGTCAGCAATCTCCTCCATCGAAGGACGTCTCTCAAGGCCGAGGAACGCCGAGAGCTCCTCATTATCATCAACGAGGGGATTGATCCACTCCTTCACGCCATGTATGTTCGCATGGCCCTTGTCCCCGGAGACCTCCATGGACTGCAGGCAAAGCACATGATGGGAACGGAAATGACGCTCTATCTCCCCCCAGTGGCTCGATGTGAAATGATCGGTGATGGCAACGAAATCAAGTCCGACATTGTCCGCTGCCCGGAGAACAGCATCCACATCAGTCCTGCCCGTGCTCTCGCTTGAGTGGACATGGAGCTCTCCGCGGTACCATCCCGGAGAACGGGAAAGCACGGCATCAGGAAACGTCACATGGCTATTCTCCGCCTTATCTGAACTGCCGGGAAGAGCCGTGACTGAAAGGCATGCATCGAAATCCTCGCTGAAGCGCCGTTTATAAAGGACCAGTCTCCACTCTCCCGGAGGAATGGGACCGGCTATCGCACCGGACGAGGCTTCATCCGGTCCGATAGAATATCTGTCATCATAGTATCCGGCAGCCCCTTCAGGAGCACGGAAGATGCGCATTTGCCCCGTGCTGTCGAAAAGCGCTGCCGGAATCTGTGCCTCCGCCTTTGTCGTGCGGCTGACAGAAACAGAGAGGCTGCCGCATCCGGCAGGAACCGTGAAGCTGAGCATGCAGTATTTCTCCGTCTGCATGCTGTCCCTTCCGTTCTTCAGAATTCTGAATCCGATGCGGCAGATTTCCATAAAGCCTCCCTATCAGTAAATGAACTCGCCGAATTCCTTGAGCTCGTCAATCTCAGCCTGGAACTCTGCAGTGTAGGCATCGAGAACTGTCTTGGGATCCTCGCCGTTGATGATGATGCGGCTGATCATGTCATTCACGCGGTTGAAGACATCCCTGATGTTCTTCGTGATGCTCGGTGCCGGGCGTCCATACTCGAGCTGGTCGAGCATTGTCTGGTAAGAAGGATTCTCGGCAAGGTATGTCTTCACATCCTCCCTCTCCATGATGCTCTTCCTTACAGGAAGGTTGCCGGTCTCCATGAAGAACTCCGTCACGACATCCTCAGAGCACATATAGTCGAGGAACTTGAGGGCTGCAGCTGTGTTGATATCGGATGCGCCGGAGCAGATGGCGAAGTTTCCGCCTCCGATCGTGATCGCATTTCCGCCGATACCTGCAGGAATGAACTCGAATGACCAGTCATAGTCGAGGAGATCCTCAGCTGTGGGCGCGAAGGATGATGTCTGGAATACTGTTGCCACATTGCCTGCGAGGAATGCACCGTTGAGCTCCTCGAAACCGCCTACGAGTGCAGGAGGCATCAGCAGGAGGCCGTCATTGTACATATCCTGGAAGTAGGTCATCATCTCCACGATCTCAGGGCTGTTGAGGTGCACCTCTCCGTCCGGCGTGCTGATATCGCCGCCCCATGTGTATGCGATCGCATCGAAGAGGAACTGGTTGAAGAATGCATAACCGTAGTAATAGTCGCTGCCGAGCTTCTTGAATGCCTCTGCATCCTCCAGGAACTCATCCCATGTAGCTGCGACTCTGTCGATTCCGGCAGCCTTGAGGGCATCGTTATTCACATAGAAGCCCTGCGTGCTCCTGTTGTACGGGATAGCATAGAGCTTTCCGTCATATCTGAGATCAGCGAGCATCGACTCGTAGTAGTCGCTGATGAGCTCTGCTGGCACGAGGTCGTCAATGCTCTTCAGCAGTCCGAGCTGAGCATAGTATGCGACATCCAGGTAATCGCAGATGATCATGTCGGGCATATCATTGGCATTCGCCGCAGCTGCTACCTTCTGGCGGAGGATGGAGTATCCGCCCTGATGGATGACATCAACCTGCACTTCAGACTGTGAGGAATTGAACCTGGCTACCTGCTCATCGAAAACATTGGCCTTCGTTCCGCTGAGAGAGCTCCAGAGCTCTATTGTCACAGGGCCTGAAGACTCTGCCAGGCTTTCCGTGCTTCCTCCGGCACTGAGCGCGAAAAGAGCCGAGAACATGAGAAGCACTGCAATGATCTTTTTCATATATACCTCCAAATGCGGACACTCCGCTTTTACCCTTTGATAGCACCAGACATGTAGTCGTTGGTGAAATACTTCTGCAGACAGAGGAAGAGGATGAGCATCGGAGCAAGCACCACGAGCGTCGCAGCCATCAGCAGGTGCCACTGCGTGCCTCCGTCGCTGACTTCCTTCATCATTACGATACCGACCGGCATCGTCCTCTTCTCCACGCTGCTCGTCATGACAAGAACCCAGAAATAATCATTCCATCTCCACTTGATGGCCATGATGATATATGCGATCAGGGACGGCTTCACAAGAGGCGGCATGATCTGGAATGCAAGGCGGAAATGCCCCATGCCTTCGATCTGCCCGGCTTCAGCGAAGTCACGGGGAACAGCCATCATGCTCTGCCTTATCATGAAAATTCCGTAGGCATCGGCTGCAAACGGGATTATGAGGCCGGCATAGGTGTCAAGCCAGCCCAGCTTCGTCATGATCGAATAGAGCGGGATGATGGCGACCTGGGATGGCATCATCAGCACTGCCAGCACAAACAGGAAGGCAATGCGCTTGAACGGGAAGCGCAGCATCGAGAATGCATAGGCTGCCAGTATGGAGACGACCACCTGCAGGAACGCGGCCGAGAACGAGACGATGATGCTGTTCAGGCCGTAGATGCCGAAAGGCTCCACGCTCCAGATCTCGACGAAATTGCGGAATGACGGCGGAATGGGAAGCCTGATCGGCTTCTGCAGAACCGCAGATGAGGACGGCTGAAGCGAGGTGATCACCATCCACAGGAACGGCAGTATGACGAGAAGCGAGACGATGACGAGGAAGATTACTTTGATGATACGCCCGGCCATCTCGCCGGCATGAAGGCTGTGTTCACGCATTTCCATCCTCCTTTCCCCTCGTGATCAGCTGCTGGATTATCGTACACAGAAGGAGTATCAGGAAGAGTATCACCGAAAGCGCCGCGGCATAGCCCGCCCTGGAACGCCCGAAGGCCATCTGGTAGATATAGAGATTGAGCACATTTGTCGAGTCATAGGGGCCGCCGCCCGTCATTACGGAGACGATATCGAAGACCTGCATCGCCTGTATAAACATTGTCAGCAGCAGGAAATAGCTTGTCGCCTTGAGCATCGGCAGCGTGATATAGAAAGTCTGCTGCCACTGGGATGCCCCGTCTATGCGCGCAGCCTCGTATATCTCATCGCTGATTCCCGAGAGGCCGCTTGTGTAGATGAGCATGACATAGCCCATGCTCCTCCATACCGCAAGGGAGATTATCACCCACATGGCAAGGCCGGGAGTCAGGAGCCATCTCGGGCTGTCCTTGCCGAAAAAGGAGAAAAGCTGTCCTGAAAGGCCGAAATCAGGATCGAATATCCACATCCAGAGAATTGCCATGGCGCTTGCAGTGGTGACATTCGGAACGAAGAAGAGCGTCTTCAGCACCTTCGGCATGCGTCCCCTCATCCGGAAAAGCGATACAGCGAGGAAGAAACCTATGACTATGGAGATGAGCGTGGACCATATCGTATAGAAGAATGTGTTTCCGAGGATTGTCCAGAATTTCTCGGACGTGAGGATACTCACGAAATTATCCAGCCCCACGAATGTCTTCTGCGGACGGAAGAAATTCCAGTTGGTGAGGCTTATCCTGAAATTGTCCAGAAGAGGATAATATTTGAAGACAGCGAAGAGGACAGCAGCCGGCAGCAGGAAAAGCACGGCGGTGATGACCTCCTTTTTCCGGTATTTTCCGACAAAAGCCTTTTGCCTCATTCACACCCTCCTTCTACGTTTTATATCACCAAGTATCTTATCAAGGACAGCATAAGTGACTGCGTATGTGGCTTCAACCCCTTCCAGAGCCAGCGCACGGCTGAGTCCCGGCGCATCCGAGAGCGGATTGTCCGATACATAGTGAGCTATTCCGAGGTCTATGGAGTCAGACGGGAATGTTATCACATCATCCTCCGGATACCGCTTGGGGAAAACAAGCTCGTAGTAGGCGGAGAGATACGGTCCGAATTCCATCTCTATATCCGTCACTCCCAGCGAGAGGAGATCGTTCAGCAGCTTCCTGTTCTGCAGGAACGTGCCCAGCACCGTCACAGCCTTCTGATTGTCATATACATTATGCTCGCCGCTCGAGAGATAGGCTGAGATATCAGCGGCAGTGACGGCATTGCGGAAATAGTAGTGGTTGCCATTATGAAGATCAGTCACGGATGACGGTATGAGCACATCGCCGCGTTCGGCAAACAGCGAGGCAGCCTTGCCTATCACATACACGCCGCGGAGCCTGTCCACATGCTCGGTGATCTTGCTCAGGACGAAATACGCAGTCCGCCCCAGAGGATAATCGATATTCAGTATGATCGCATCCTCGGCTATGTCCGAGACCTTGCGGAGATCTATGATCTGCGTCGGGACATCGAGGTACCTTGAATCGCGTATGCGGATGATTCCCGAGCGCTCCTCATGCTCAAGGCGCCTTGCCCTGATTCCATCGCCGTCGGGAGAGCTCTCATACTTCATCAGAAGATAGTAGAGCATGCTCCTTCTCACCGGACTGTCAGGGGAAGCTGTCCTGTACGATTCCGCTATGGCACTGAGATTCCGGTCGGAATCAGCAAAGCGCAGGATCTCATCCTCCTCATTCTCCGCGAAGTGGGATATCGCATTGATGAGGCTGTGCGTATTCGATGAAACGAAATAGACATCCCTCTTCTCGATATCAGGGCACGTCCGCCGTATCTGCTCCCACCAGAGGGAGGTTTCCCTCATGTACCTGGAATAGCTCGCCTCCAGATTCTGCACGGTGAAGCTGCACTCATTCCGGTAGATTGCTTCTGCGACCGTCCTGTACGAAAGGCCGAAAACGCGCTGCACCTTTTCCTTCTCTACCGATGCAGCCTCAGAGAGGAGGCAAAGAAGCGCCTCATCACCCTGGGGAAGCGCATCGGGGGAAAGGCTGTGAAGTCTCACGTGGAGCTTGTTCCACTCCATCTGCAGGCATATGAGAGTCGGGATGACATCATCAATATCTGATTTGCTCGAAATGAAGGCGGCTATTGTCTCCTTGCCATCATAGAGGTAGCGCCTCCTCCTGGCCTTCGCGTAGACTTCCTCCCACTGAGAGACGGATACACCCTTTTCCTCAAGATAAATAACGCTCTGGCCAAGAATTATATGCTTTGACTGAAAAATGCAGGCTGGCAGGCGCATGGAAGCATAGATGAACGCCTCATAGTCGAAAACATCATCATCGGCGTGTTTGTGGATGCACGGCTGCATCGCTTTGTACGCCTCCTCAAGCCTCGACAGCGACACCTTTGCGGTGCTGCGCAGCACCATGTAGGCCAGCTTCACGAACTTGTCGATCCTTCCATTGCTCAGCGCCTTCATCCCATCCTCCTGAAATCAGCCGGCCAGTTCAGAGCGGAGCTCCATGAGGAGCTTTCCAAGCATGCTTCTGCCGCTGCCATCCTCACCGCAGCCCCAGTAATAATCCCGGGGAGAATCCTCGATCAGAACCGCATCACCGCTCTCCAGAAGGAGCCTTTTCAGATCTTCATGCTGGGTGAACTTTGCCTTGATGGCAATTCTCATCGCAGTGTCCTTGTATGTATCCCAGTCAGGCCGGTAAACGCACTCGGGGCTGTTTCCCAGCGTCTTGGCATCATCCGGAGTCGCCGCGAGCCTTATTCTCTCCCTGAACTCGGGATCAAGCGATTTGCAGGACTGATAGTAATGCTCGGATGATGGCCAATTCTTTCCTTCGACGGAAATCTCAGCAACCCAGTAATTGGAGAAATATCCGTACTCATCAAATTCATGGTAGAACCGTATTTCCCTCATCGGGACCTCCACATGACCAAAGGATATAACAAATATGTTATGTTCATATTATGGGTGGTCACCATATCTGTCAAATGGAATTTTCATTGCAGAATCGGGAAAACGGTGAATCCGGATCCTCATTTTTCATTTGACAGCGGAAAAATCCGGCTTTAGCATGATATGACAAATTTGTTATATAAAGGAGGAGAAAATGTTTTCTGCCCTGCTTCAGCCGTTTGAACCTGAATGCATCATCCGCATACTGATCTCCGCAGCCTGCGGCTTTCTCATAGGAATCGAGAGGGAGAAAAGAGCCAAGAGTGC
>CASEZU010000137.1 GCA_949292445.1 uncultured Spirochaetales bacterium
AAGAGAGCTGATTGCAGGGCTCTCTTCTGCGGTACTACGGGCCTCGACAGCGATGCAGATGCCGCGCTTCTGCATTCCCTTTATTCTAATGAATGCGGTCTTTCCTGCCCGGTACGGATCATCAGTGATGCGGAGCTTGCTCATTATGCGGTAACGGATGGTAAAGGCATTGTCATTGTTGCCGGTACAGGATGCATTGCCTTCGGCTCCAGCCGCAGCGGAGTACGCGGCCGTGCCGGCGGATGGCTTTTCACAATACTCGGGGATGAGGGCGGCGGCGCCTGGATAAGTCGCAGGGCCCTGCAGCTGCTTTCCAGGTATCTGGACGGAGCTGTAGGGGAGTCCCTTCTCATAAGAGTCCTCCGCGAGAAGCTGGGAGTAAATGGCCGCGATGATCTCTGCCGCATTGCCGGTTCACTCTGCAATCCACCGTTCAGGGTACCTTCTCTGGGAGCGGTGGTATCTGAATGTGCTGATTCCGGAGACAAGAATGCGATAGCGATTCTGGAAGAGGCGGCTCAGCATGCTTTCTCTCTTGTGCTGGATCTCGATGCAGCCCTTGCGGTAAGCCGCGGCTGGCCTGATTTCCCTGTAGGATTATGGGGCAGCACGATACTTGGCTCAGCAGTGATGAGAAAGCGATTTGAAGACCTTCTTCATGAAAGGTATCCGGAAGCTGTGATTGTCCTTCCGGAAAGAAGCGCACTGGAGGCTGCGGCCTGCCAGGCTCTCAGGATGTGGCTGCATTAATGAAAAAGCTGCCGTACGGATCATTGCCGATGCGGCAGCTTGCTGAAGTTATTTCATTATCTTCCTGAAAAGATTCTTGAAGTCATCAATGGTTGCTTCCTTCGGATTGCCGGGAGCACATGCATCCGCTGCAGCGCTCTTGGCGAGGAACTCCAGATCCTCTTCCTTAACAGCATCGAGCTTCTCGGGGATTCCCACATCTTTGGAAAGCTGTCTCACAGCGTCTATTGCTGCTCTGCGGTACTCAGCCTGAGACATTGAGTCGACGTTCTTCACGCCCATGGCCCTGGCTATTTCCCTGTATTTTTCTCCTGTAGCATCGGCGTTGAACTCCATGACGATCGGGAGCATCATCGCACATGCAACTCCGTGCGGTGTGTCATAGACTGCACCAAGAGTATGAGCCATTGAGTGGGCGATTCCGAGTCCTACATTCGAGAAGCCCATTCCTGCTATATACTGGCCAAGAGCCATCTCCTTCTTTCCCTCACTGTCTCCGGCTACGGAAGCGCGGAGTGAGCGGGCGATGATCTCTATCGCCTTGAGATGGAACATGTCTGTCATTTCCCATGCAGCCTTTGTCGTATAGCCTTCGATGGCGTGTGTGAGGGCATCCATTCCTGTTGCTGCCGTGAGGCTCTTCGGCATGGTTGCCATCATGTCCGGATCTACTACTGCGACCACTGGCATATCATGCGGATCGACGCAGACGAATTTCCTCTTTTTCTGCACATCTGTGATGACATAGTTGATCGTGACCTCCGCAGCTGTTCCGGCTGTTGTCGGTACGGCTATGATCGGGGTGCACGGATTCTTTGTGGGAGCTGTGCCCTCGAGGCTTCTGACATCCTCGAATTCCGGGTTCGCTATGATGATTCCGATGGCTTTTGCAGTATCCATCGAGCTGCCGCCTCCGATGGCGACGATGCAGTCCGTGCCGGCCTCCTTGAATGCCTGCACGCCATGCTGGACATTCTCGATTGTCGGGTTTGCTTTGATGTCCGTATAGAGGGAGTAGGGGATGCCCGCCTCATCGAGTACGTCTGTCACTTTCTTAGTGACACCGAATTTCACGAGGTCCGGATCTGAGCATACAAAGGCTTTCCTGAAGCCCCTGGCCTTTATCTCGTTTGCTATCTCCCTGATGGCACCGCTGCCATGATAGGAAGTTTCATTCAGCATGATTCTGTTAGACATATGAGTATTCCTCCAATCCTGAATATAGTTTCATGTCTGGGAAACGGAAAGTGGCAGTGGAAGATTGCTGGTTATATTAACTGAAGTGGAATTGAAGGAGAGTGTTTTTGAAAGCAGCCTTGAAATCATCACATCACGTAAGAACATTGTATGACGTATTAACACAAATATCAGAAGACTCATTATCGAGAATGAGCAGAAGAATCAGGAAAGAGTGCAGTATTATATCTCAAAACATAGCCTGATAATGGCTTTTCGATTTCAAGTCTCCAGTTCATGCGTCGTCTATTCCTTGCATATCCAAATCAACAGACACTGTCTGACCAATTGAGCTGGTCACATTATTGTGAGCTTCTGACAATCTCTATGGAAAAGAAAGAAGATAAGAAGGCTGATCACTTCCTTTCAAAAGGAATTCTGAGAAGTCTCATGAAATCCTTCTGAGTCTGCAATTCAGTTTTTGCAATGAAATCAATGAAGCCATCCAGTTTTCCTTTCCCAAGCCGATAACTCTGCAATGCAGAAATATAATCATGTCTGAAAATCGGTGGAATCGAGACTGGCAGATAGCCATGCTGAAGAAAGATTGTATTCATCACAAGCCTTGATACTCTTCCATTTCCATCTCTAAATGGATGTATCGATACCAGCTTTGCATGGGCCTCTGCAGCAAAGACAATGGTCTCTTCTTTGCTTTCGGCCTCGGAGAGCCACTCTGCAAAACCATCGAATAATGCAGGAACATTTTGGTATTGTGGAAGACTCTCATCAAGTCCTGTAATGATTACATCAACATCCCTGAGCTTTCCCGGCTGCAGTTCTGGCTGTCCGAATGTCACAAGTTCATGGAAATGGAGGATATCATCTTTGGATACTGTTTTTGATTCGAGAAGAGTGAACATGAAGTCATAGGCCTTCCCGCCGCCTATGGCCTCGAACATTTCGCCAAGAGTATGCTGACCTACAGTCACACCATCACGAAGAATGATTGCAGTCTCATCCTCTGTGAGTGTATTGCCTTCAATAGCATTCGAACTCCAGACATTCGGGACTCTATAGAAGTCCTCAATCTGGCTAAGCATGAATGGATCGGAAAATGGTCGTTTCTCCGATATAGCCTCTTTTCTTGCTTTGCATTCTTCAATGATCTGCTTTGAAAACATTGTATAGTCCTGAATGTTTGAAACCAGATTTACATGGTTTACAATATTTTATAGCAAAATGAAATAATCGCCAATATATCATTACTTAAGTGTCCTCTGTTTCTGAGGGTATCCGGTAAAGAAAAAAGGCTTATCCAATTCCTTTTCTGGAATAGAATAAGCCTTAGTGGGCGATGGCAGGATCGAACTGCCGACTTCCACGATGTCAACGTGACACTCTCCCGCTGAGTTAACCGCCCGAACGTTGGCACTTTATCACTTATGGCATCATATTGTCAATAGTCATGCTGCATGATCTTCTGACTTGGGATTTCACATTTCCATAATATTATAGACACCTTCAGTCCCTTCTGATATCCTACACGATTGGAGGCAAGGGATGACAGATATCATGGAGCTTTCTTACGGATCTATGACCCTTACCTTATTGTTTCTGAATGGCAGCCGGCATTGTCCGGCTTTTTTATTAAGGAGAGGCTATGTCTAATGTATTCGCTTCAAGATCGCTCAATGTGATAGACGATCTTTCTATCAATGAACGCCGCTATTTCTTCAAGAAGGTGAAGGAGCTCAAGGATGCAATCATCGCCGGTGATGAAAAGGTGATGGACAGCTTCCGTATCAATGATCCTGATTTCGGAATCTATGAGGTTTTCCTGGAGGACAGCACAAGAACAAAGGAATCGTTCAGGAATGCGGCCAATTTCCATCATGCGAAAGTTTCTGAACTCATTTCCTCATCCTCTTCGATCAACAAGGGCGAGAGCTATGCTGATACATTCAACATGCTCTCCGGCTACCATAACTCGATATTCATCGTCAGAAGTAAGGTCGAGGGTCTTACAAAGTGGCTTTCTGAGGAATGCACCGAATATGCGGAGCGCAACGGACTGCCATACAGGCCCGCATTCATCAATGCCGGAGACGGCAAGCACGAGCATCCCACACAGGAGCTTCTTGATGAGTTCTCATTCCTCGAGGATCTCGATATGAATTTCGATTCCATCCACGTCGCACTTGTAGGAGATCTCTATCATGGACGCACAGTCCATTCCAAGGCTGACGGACTGAGGATCTTCGATCATGTCAAAGTCGATCTGATCGCGCCGGATGAGCTTATGATGCCGGAGTCATATATTGAGAAGATGAAGGAGAACGGTTTTGAAGTCTCAATCTATTCGTCGATAGAGGAGTATCTCAAAGCAGGTGATCCCGCAAAGCTCTGGTACTTCACAAGGCCGCAGCTCGAGAGAATGGGGGAGAGGATACTCCAGAAGCAGGAGATCCTCAGGGAGGCCATCACATTCCGCCGTGACTTCCTCCCGTATCTCAAGGAGGGCTCGAAGTTCTATCATCCGCTTCCGCGCCACAAGGAGCACCCGACGATTCCCACATGGCTGGACAAGACGCCGCTCAACGGATGGGAGAGACAGGCCATCAACGGGATGTACTGCAGGATCGTGCTTCTCTCCCTCATCGGAGGAAAGATCGGAGACGACTATGTCCCTGTTCCGGGAGACCATGAGACAGACAGGAGAACGGAGGAGTACATCATTCAGGTCGAACCTTCCAGAGACAGAAAGGATAAGAATTATTCGGAGGGAGTACGGCCGATCACAGACGGTATCGTCATCGATCACATCTGCAAGGGGGATGAGCCCGGAGCCATTCGCAGTCATATGCGTCTCATCTCATCCGTGCTTGGGCTGGATAACGGACGCGGAGGAGAGTGGGTGTCCCGCGGCTCTGACGGCCAGTATAAAGGCATTATTTTCCGCCCTGGTGCAAGGCCGCTGGAGAGAAAGGACCTCAAGAGACTTGCCGCTGTCGCTCCTCACTGCACGCTGAACATCATCCGTGATGGACGTGTTGCCGAGAAATACAGGACGCATATGCCGCCGCGTATCTACAACTTCGATGATCTCTGCTGCCAGAATGAGGCATGCATCTCGAATCCTGTGAATGGGGAAGGGGTTCCCGCCTCATTCTACAGGACGGCAGACGGACACTTTGCATGCGCATACTGCGGACGCTTCCATTCCTTCAAGGAAATCTGGAAAAAACGCTCATAACTGCTACAATGGGAGAGAGATATGAAAAGATTGGATGAAATAACAGAATATTATGGACCGATACTCGCGAAGGGTGCTTTCGAGCTCGGGGCGATCAAGCTCTCCCCGGCTGCGCCCTTCACATGGGCTTCCGGGTACAGAATGCCCATCTACAACGACAACAGGATGTTCCTTGCGTCTCCGAAGTACAGGGCACTGATCCGCGATGCCTTCGCAGACATGCTTGCTGCCACCGGAGAGAAGTGCGACAACATCGCCGGCACGGCGACTGCGGGAATCCCTCATGCGACAAGCCTTGCTGACATGCTTTACAAGCCGCTCTCATATGTTCGCTCATCTTCGAAAGATCATGGGCTCGGCCATCAGATAGAGGGTATCGGCAAGGACGGCTACGGAAAGCAGAAGGTCGTACTCATCGAGGACCTTATATCCACCGGTTCCTCATCGCTCAAGGCTGTCGAGGCCATCAGGAATGCGGACGGTGACTGCTGCCTCTGCCTTGCAATCTTCACATATGGCCTGCAAGCCGCAGTCGATGCGTTCGCGGCTCTTGATCCGGAGTGCGTTTTCCATACGATCCTGTCCTACGACACGATGATCCATACAGCCTGTGAGACAGGATACATCTCCTCCGATGAGGCTGACATCCTTCACGAGTGGCGCGATGATCCGTTCGGATGGGGAGAGAAGAGAGGCTGGCCCAGGGAGGTGAAGGCATGAGCTATATTGATAATCTGAGGCAGAGCGCCAGAGAAGCGGGGAATGTGGTCTGCATGGGCCTCGATCCCGTTGTTTCAGTGCTCCCTGAGTCCGAGGCGCCGCTCCGTGAACGCCTCGCCGGCTATTTCGCCGACATCTTCCACCGCATGAGGCTGGAGGGGATATCTCCGGCGGCATTCAAGCCGAATCTCGGTTACTATTCCTCGCTTGATAATCCGCGCGAGGAGGATTTCCAGGGCTCTCTCGCTCTTGCGGACATCATGGATCTCCTGGAGAATTATTACCCCGGTGTTCCTGTGATTCTCGACAGCAAGCGCGGTGACATAGCACGCTCAAGCGGCAATTATGCAAAAGAGGCTTTCGAGTGCTGGAAGGCAGATGCTGTCACTGTATCACCGTACATGGGTACTGATTCCGTGCTTCCGTTCGCTTATGAGGGCAAGGGCGTGTACATTCTCAACAGGACATCGAATCCCGGTGCTGCGGATCTGCAGAACATGCTTGCCATGGACATGGTTGACGAGAAGGAGCTTTATCCGATGTATATTGCCGTTGCCCACCGCATCTCGCACTGGGCTTCGGAGCATCCTGGCATCGGTGCTGTTGTCGGAGCGACAAGCATGAAGGAATTGGGAGAGATCGCGGACTATTACAGCGACAGGGAGATTCCGATGCTTATTCCGGGAGTCGGATCACAGGGCGGAAGCGCCGCAGATGTGATGGCGGCACTCAAGGCAGCAGGATATCCTGCTGAGCTTGCCAGGATAAATTCCTCCTCAGGACTCACTCACCCATGGAAGAAGGGGGCAGCTCCCGAGGACTGGCTTGATCAGGTGATGGCTGCTGTCCACTCACTCTTTGCGGAGGCTGCTGTCTGATGAATATCCAGGATCTCAGGAAGAATCATCTGAGGAAGACCCCTGTACTTGCGACTGTATCGGGGGTCGCCTCCACCAAGAAGGAGCTCATCGAACTCTTCGACAGGAAGATACCGAGCATCGATATCATCACGACAAAGAGTTTTCAGGTTACGCCGAACCCGGGAAACAGAGAACCTGTAGTATGTTCTCCGTCTCCTGGTGATTTCGGCAATTCCGTAGGACTTCGGAATCCTGGAATGGAAGCGGTGCTTCCTGAGATCAGGGAACTCAGGGAGAATGGGATGAGAGCCATTCTGAACATCTCCCTCTCCGCATCATCGCCGGAGGACTTCATCACGCTGGTGAAGGCTTTTGATCCTTACGGAGATATGCTTGAGCTCAATTTCTCCTGTCCCCATGCTGCAGCGGGGTTCGGCGCTTCGATAGGCAGTGATATCTGCATAGCCTCCTCGTATGTGCGGGCAATATGCGAGGCCTATCCGGAGAGGAAGGCCCTGCTGATAATCAAGCTGACGCCGAATGTTCCTGATATAGGCGCGATAGCCAGGGCGGTCATAGAAGCCGGCGCAGATGGGATTGCTGCCATCAACACGGTCGGTCCCAGGCTTTATATCGAGCCTCATTCAGGGGCTCCGATACTCAACAACAAGCTGGGAGGCAAGGGCGGCGCATCCGGCGAGTGGGTGAGGGAAACGGCCCTGAGCTCTATCCGCTCGATACGTGAAGCCATAGGCGATGACCCCATCATTCTCGGAATGGGGGGAGTCACACGCCCCGGCGATGTGCGTGCGATGCTTGAAGCCGGTGCGGACAGTGTCGGTATCGGTTCTGCGCTCTCCCGTGTCATGCCTTCAAGGTGGGAGGAGTATCTCGCGGCTATGAAGAGCGGCGGGGATGTTTCTGAGCTGCTCTCAGATGCCAACATGCTTGAATATACTCCGCACACTGTCGTGAGCAAGGAGATGCACAAGGGTGATGTGATGATCCTCACACTCTCCGGACGCATGGAATGCCAGCCTGGCGAATTCGTCTTCCTCTGGAAACCGGGTATGGGAGAGAAGCCTTTCTCCGTAGCTGTCAACGATCCTCTGACATTCCTCATCAAGAAGCGCGGTGCTTTCACAGAAGCGCTCTTCGGAGTAGAGCCTGGAGATACGGTGTACACACGCGGGCTATATGGCAGTCCGATGGTATATACTCCGTCGAAGAAGGCTCTTCTGATCGGCGGCGGCACAGGAGCGGCAGTCCTTCCTCTGATCGGTGAACGCCTCCGGAAGGATGGGACTGAGATGGATATCCGCGTGGGAATCGTCGAGAAAAGCGATGGCAAGGATCCTCTTGAGGATGTGCTTTCGGCATATGGAAGCTATCTCTCTGTTCCTGATGACGGAAAGCCCGGACGTGTTCTTGATACCATAACGCTCTCTGATATCGAGGGGGATGTATCTGCATATATCGTTGGACCCGGAAAGATGATGGAGAAGGCTGCGGTTCTTCTCGAGAGCCTCGGCATGGATGACAGCAGGATCTATCTTTCCATGGAGAAGAATACGATGTGCGGCATAGGAATGTGCGGCGAGTGTGTCTGCGGCGGCCATCTGCCGTGCAAGGAAGGCACGTTCTTCACCTGGAAGACACTGAAGGAGAACGGAGCCGTTCTATGATTGACCCGCACGTCCATCTGAGAGATTGGGGGCAGAGCGGCAAGGAGACGATACTGCATGGCATGAGTGTCGCTTCAAGGCTAGGCTTCTCCCACCTTTTTGATATGCCGAACACTGCTCCTCCCTGCACTGACAGGGATACAATACTTGCCCGGCTTGCCGATGGCGGAGAGGCTTCTGAGAAAACAGGAGTATCCTACCACCTTTATGCCGGCCTTACAGGAGATCCTGAGCAGATAAGGGAGATGGTGGAGCTGCATGATGAGCTTTTCCCACTTGTTGTAGGTCTCAAGATGTTCGCAGGGCAGTCAACGGGGAATATGGGTATCATCGGCGTCGAGAAGCAGAGAAGTGTTTTCCGCGCTCTTGCGGATGCCGGATACAGAGGTGTCCTTGCGGTTCATGCGGAGAAAGAGGAATGCATGAAGCCGGAACTTTTCGTCCCGGGGGAATGGGAGACACATTCGCTTGCCCGTCCGGCAGAGGCCGAGACTGAGAGTGTCTCGGATCTGGTATCGGCTGCAGAGGCTGCAGCATTCAGAGGGACCCTTCATATCTGCCATGTCTCTGCGTCTTCGACGATCAGCCTTGTCAGGGAGCTCAGACGCCGTGTTCCTTTCAGGATAACGATGGGGGCGACGCCTCATCATGCTCTTCTCACAACAGAGGATGCGAAGGATCATAGGCGGTTTCTGAAGATGAATCCTCCGCTCAGAAGTGAGAAAGACAGGGCGGCTGTGTTCCAGGCCCTGCTCGACGGCACCATTGACTGGGCTGAGTCTGATCATGCTCCGCATATGATCGAAGATAAGGAGAAGGGAGCTTCCGGAATCCCGGGGCTTCCCGCGATGCTCCTGCTCGCATCCAGGCTCGAGGAAGCCGGAGCATCTCCGGAGAGGCTTGAAATGATATTCGGCCGTGCCGCTGCAGAGGCTTTCGGGCTTTCAGACTGGGGATCATCAGTTCCGTCAGATGCGCTGCAGCTCTATGAAAAGGAAGCAGGGGAGTATCCCTGGAATCCGTTCGCTGTCTGACTGCAGCAAGCTGCAGAAAACCAAGGCTCCGGCATTTCCCCGGAGCCTTGTTCCTTAATGCACGGTATATATTGAAAGGATACGGGCTTTTCCATCTCCTGAAACATTTTCCGGGATACTTTTCCTCCTCTCTGTTGTGTGGTACTATCCACCGGTGGAGGAAAGCGCTATGGACGAAGGCGGCAGTATAAAACCCTTGCCTGAAAAACCGGAAGATAAGATCGTGGCCTTCGCGTTCCTCTTTTCTATGAGGTGATCTGAAGGCCCAAGGAGAGCCAGATGATCACAAGGAGAACGGATTTAACTCCAAACCAGAAATATACCTGGATTGACTGCAGGGAGATCGATAAAGAGGATATCTCGATCCTAACGGATGAGTATCTCATCTCGTCTGAGCTTCTTGCGGATATCATGGATGCTGACGAGCAGAGCCGTATTGAGAAAGAGGATGATTACACTGTCATCATCTGCCGTCTTCCTTCTGCGGAAGAGGATGATGAGAAACCTCTGGAGAGAACTACAATCCCTCTGGGCATAGTGCTTTATCCTGACAAGATAATAACTGTCTGCCGCGGGGACAGCGTTGTCATTGATGATTTCGCAAGGCATCGCTTCCGCCAGTGCCCTGTCGATACCATGGAAGGCTTTGTCGTCTCCATCCTCGGCCGCGCGGCGCTTGTCTACATCAGGTTCCTCAAATACATAAACAGGCAGAAGGATCTTGTCGAGGAACAGCTCCATCAGTCGATCATGAACTATGAGCTGATACAGCTTCTGCAGATACAGAAGTCGCTTGTCTATCTCACGACAGGCCTGACTGATAATGAGGTTCTTCTTGAGAAGCTGCAGAAGACTCCGTATTTCCATCTCTCATCGGAGGAGGAGATGGAGTTTCTCGAGGACAGTATTACGGATAACAAGCAGGCTATCGCGATGGCCAATATCTATTCTGACATCCTCACAGGAACAATGGATGCGTTCGCTTCTGTCATCGGCAACAACATGAACGTGATCATGAAAAGGCTCACGATAATCTCTCTTTCCCTGATGTTCCCGACATTCATAACGGGTTTCTTCGGCATGAATGTGGATATTCCCGGAATGAGCGGCAAGTGGGCCTGGCTCTTCCTTCTCGGACTGTGCGCCCTTGTTGCCGTAGTCGGTACGATCATCGTATCTGACAGGAAGAACCGTTCTGTGATCATGGCCGGTCTCGGCGAGAAGCGTGGCAGGAAGAGGCGGAAGAAGGCAGAGCAGCATTCGCCCTCCGAGATCAAGTACCTCCGCAGGAAGAAGCACACGCTGGAAGGCGATGACTGATCATTTCAGTACTCTTATGATGAATCCTTTCAGGTACTCGCTCTCAGGGAAGGAGAGACGCACCGGATGATCCTCTCCTGCGCTCAGGGTGCGGAGAATCTGTATCTCACAGCCTGCATCTGCTGCCGCCCATGAGAGCATCAGACGGAAATCCTCCCTGGTCATTGCCCCTGAGCATGAGTATGTGGCTATTATTCCGCCATTCCGGATCTTCATCATTGCCACTCTGTTGAGGTCCTTATAGGCTTTCATCGCATTGTCAAGCGATCCCTTTGTCTTCGCGAGCTTCGGAGGATCGAGGATCATCATGTCATATTTTCCATCCTCAGAATTCCTTATCCATTCGAAGGCATTCGCGGCAGTTATCGTTACCTTCTCTCTTGCGCCTGCCGGAAGGACTTTCCTGTCTTCATTGAGATGTATCTGATAGAGAAGATGGCGCAGCGCCGATTCCGATGAATCGACAGCATCGACCGAGGCCGCACCGCCCCTGAGCGAATGCAGCGTGAATGCGCCTGTGTAAGAGAAGAGATCCAGCACGCATCTTCCGGCGGCGTACTCCTCCACGATTTCCCTGTTGTCCCTCTGATCACAGTAGAAGCCGGATTTCTGTCCTTTCCCGGGAGCAGCCTCATACCATATTCCGTTTTCTATGAAGCGCACATTGTCACGGCTGCAGTCCTCCTGCGTCTCCTTTCCGTCCCTGAAGTGCCTGATCTTCTCCGGAAGGCCTTCCGGTCCTGCGAACTGCTTGTCCGTGACAGCTTCTATCAGGGAAGGGCGGAGCAGCCTGTCAAGCTCTGAAGCGATTGCCGGCAAAAACGAGGAGGCAAAGCGTGATGAAATGATCGCCCTAAGCTCCCTGCCATATGCATCCACAGCCAGGCCCGGAATGAAGTCGGCCTCTCCGTGGATCAGCCGGAAAGCTGTCGTATCTTCCCTTGAGAAAAACGGACGCCTTCTCTCAACAGCTTCCCTGACAAGCCTTCTCACCAGGCCCTCTCCTGTTTCCTCATTCCTGTTCCATGATATGAGGCGGAGCGTTATGTGGCTTTTCACATCATACCATCCGTAGGCTATGAATGCGCCCGATGATGTTGAAACTTCTGCCCAGTCCGCTTCGCCTGCAGCTGGTTCAATGCTGTCTATTGCTCCGGAGAAAACCCAGGGGTGGTGGCGCCTGAGCGCCTTATCCTTTCCTTCCTTGACCGTGATTCTGTACATGGTTCAATCGTACAGAGTGTCACTGCTGTGTGCAAGAAGGTGATGAAAGAGTAGAATGGAGGCATGAAGGCGGTATTTTTCGATCTTGACGGTACACTTCTCGACACACTTCCTGATATCAGGAATGCCCTCAATTATGCTCTCAGGGCATATGACGGTGAGGAGGCCTCTCCGGAGGATGTCAGGAGGTATGTCGGCAGGGGGCTGCACAGGGCACTTGCCAAAGCTGTTGTTGAAAAGCATCCCAAAGGGATGGATGAGGATGAACTGGAACTGATGTTCCAGCTGATGCTCAGCTGCTACAGCCGGCATCCTGTGGATGAGACAAAGCCGTATCCCGGGATACCGGAACTGCTGGATTCTCTCAGGAATAAGGGAATCAGGCTGGGGATAGTCTCGAACAAATCCGATCCGCTTGTGCAGGAAATCATAGGAAAGCTCCTGCCGGACCGTTTCTCCTTTGTATCCGGAGAGAAGCCGGGGTATCCGCTCAAGCCGGATCCTGCATTGCTTCTTGCCGGTCTGGCGGCAGTGGGATCCAGCGCGGCTGAGGCTGTGTATATCGGAGACAGTGAGGTCGATGCTGAGACGGGAAAGCGGGCAGGTGTACGTACTCTCATTGTCTCCTATGGCTTCCGCAGCCGTGCGGAGCTCGAAAGCGGAGGCGTGGAGGTTGCCGCCGACAGTGTCAGCGCACTTGAGGAAATACTGGAGAGTATTCTCTGATATGTTAAAATGAGAAGATAAGGAGGAGAACAGGATGGAATTCACAGAGAAAATGAAATCAGAGATCCTTGCTGCGGCGAGGGAATACATAGCTTCGGAGACTGATGAGGTCTTCAGCCGCGAGGTAGAGAATGCTGTTGAGCTTGAGGATTGGGAGGGGATTTACGACCGTTTCTATACCTCCCTCGCTTTCGGAACAGCCGGCATGCGCGGCATGATCGGCGGCGGTACTAACCGGATAAACACCTACATGGTCAGAAAGGTGACCCAGGGGCTTGCGGATTATCTCAACGCCTCTGTGAAGAATCCAAGCGTTGTGATTGCATATGACTCCAGACTGTTCTCTCCTGAATTCGCGCTTTCAGCTGCCAGGGTTCTTGCCGCGAACGGGGTGAGGGTCTACCTCTATGATTCTCTCCGCCCTGTGCCGATGCTCTCATTCGCTGTCAGGCATCTGAAGACTACGGCAGGAATCGTTATCACGGCATCTCACAATCCTTCTAAGTACAATGGATACAAGGTCTACTGGTCAGATGGCGGGCAGGTCACGCCTCCTCATGACATTGAGATCGCGAAAAGGGCCAATGCCGTCAGATGCTCCGACATCAAGGACGGCGATGAGGCAGCGCTCAGGGCAGGCGGCATGCTCAGCTCCGTGCCGGCCGAGGTCGATGAGGCATACTACAGCATGGTGAAGGCTTCACTACGACGTCCGGAGCTTATCAGGGAGTCCACGATAAAGGTCGCATATACCCCGCTCCACGGGTCGGGCAATAAGCCTGTGCGCCATATGCTTTCCGAGCTTGGCGTTGAGTGCCATGTTGTCAAAGAGCAGGAAGAGCCGGATGGCAGTTTCCCGACAGTTAAGCTGCCGAACCCAGAGAGTGCGGAGGCGATGCAGCGTGTCATCGCACTTGGAAAGGAGATAAAAGCAGATATCGTCCTTGGTACCGATCCGGATGCGGACAGGCTTGGAATAGCGATTCCGACAGATTCCTCCAAGAGTGATTTCATGCTCCTTACAGGCAACCAGATCGCGACGCTCCTCGTGGATTATCTTCTCACGACAGCAAGGGAAATGAAGAGGGAAGGAACTCCTTTCGTTGCCAAGAGCCTCGTCACCACAGATCTCGTACGTAAGATTACGGAGAAGAACGGCGGTGTCTGCAAGGATGTCCTCACAGGTTTCAAGTACATTGCGGAGGAAATCGAGAGGATAGAAAGGGGAGACAATCCCGGAAAGTATTTCCTCTTCGGCTGTGAGGAAAGCTATGGCTTCCTTACTGTGACCGATGTGCATGACAAGGATGCTGTATCATCGGCAGTAGCTGCTGTGGAGATGATGTGCTATTACGCATCGCGCGGGATCACGCTGCAGCAGAGGCTGGATGCCATCTATGCTTCCTATGGATACTCGACTGAAGTTGTCTTTTCAAATGAGTATGACGGGGCTGAAGGCAAGGAGAAGATGAAATCCATTATGGCTTCAATGCGCGCCCTGAAACCTGGTGACACTCTTGTCAGCAGGAAAATATCCTCAGTGGAAGATCTCCTCGGGGAAAATACCGGCTTCCCGAAGGCAGATGTCATCATCATCAGGTTTGAGTCCGGGGAAAAGCTCGTGGTAAGGCCTTCCGGTACGGAGCCCAAGATCAAGTATTACCTCTTCCTTTCCGAGGGGCCGGACGGACGCAAGGCTCTGGAGGATAAGGTAGGAGCTGTCAAGACAGAGTTCATGGCTGCCCTCTGATGAACATATATTACCTGAGAAGGAGGGGAGTGCCTCTCGTGCTCTCCTCCCTGCCTGCCGTGGATTTCGGTGCATTGTCACCTGAGACAAGGTTCTCGATTATCTCATCTGGTTTCATCACCGGAGAAGAAGAGCGGGATATTGCCGGAAACGTTGCCGGAGCTGCGCATATCTCCATGCTCCGCTGGCTTCAGGACAAGCGGTATATACCGCGTCTGATTGTTTCAGCGGCTCTGTTCCTGATACTTTATCTCTTTTTTTCTCTTGTGATACGCGATCCTGTTCCCATGCTTGATGAGCTCCTGTTCTCCTTCATCGGATCAGTGGCACTGTGGGTCCTGATGCTCCGTGCTGACGGCCATTCCTCATTCATGCGGGAAAAAATGGAGATAATTGAACGCTCTGTTTATGATTCAGAGCTTTCATGTTCGGGCGACATGGCTGTTATAGAGGAATATTACGAGTCACTTTATTCATGCTCTCTCATGGAGACTGCCTCGATGATTGCCGCAGAAACTCTCCCTAAGCTGCCGGAACTTCATGACGGCTGGGCTGAGGATTTCTCGTCTGCTCTGCTGCTTCATCTCAGGAATTGCGACAGCGGGATACACCGGACTCTCCGCAGAATAGAGGAGGACGGAGAGAGGGAAAAGACTGTAATGTTCCTTGTGCATCAGGTCAGTACAGGTTCTCTCGATATCCTGGATCTTGCGCTCTATCTTGCTTTGCAGGGGTAGAATCAGGTCTTTCACCAGACAGTCCTGCCATGGCGTATGGATTGTATGGGTTATCTCGCAGTTATCATCTCTGTCTATCTGATGTGGTGTTTCCCCGCTTTCTATTCCAGACCTCTTTTTGTGCTTCCGGCATTGTCCCTTGCTGCGGTTTTCCTTCTTAAACGGAGGATGGAAGCTCTCCATGTACTGTATGCAGCAGCAATATTCGCTGCGGCTATCCCGGCGCTCCGTGAGTCAGTCCCGGATATTTCACTCGATGAGAAGGCGGTGCGCGGTGTCTATGGAAAGGTTGTTCAGGACAGCCAGCAGAAGACAGGGAGGAATACAGGCTATCGTCTGCTTCTTTATGCTGCATCGGATGAGAACGGCAACGTATTCGAATCCCATGGCAATCTCTATATTTCCTCAGCACCTGCTGATCTCTATTATGGGGATACAGTGATGGCCTCAGGATATTTATCCGGAGAAATTTTCATAGCCAGTTCCGCGAAGATCGCTGAACGTACTATCCTTACATCGCTGAGGGCAGAGGTGACCGGCGCTGTGAAAGCAGTGTTCCGCCAGTTCGGAGATGCCGGGGAACTTGCCTCACTGCTTGTTCTCGGAACAGGAAGCGATGGGGCTTTTTCCCTTTATTCAGATGCCAGGCAGTCTGGGCTGTCCCATGTTCTCGCGCTTTCAGGGATGCACCTTTCCATAATCGCATCGATGATCACTCTGCCGCTTCATATGGTGTTCGGTAAAAGAACCGGCAGCCTTATCGTGAATGCTGTGCTCCTTGTATTCTCATTCCTTTCAGGCTGGAGGCCATCCCTCATGAGAGCTTTCATATTCCGGCTTCTCATTCATGGCAGAGCGGGACTGGAGGATTCATTCATTCTCTCCCTGATAATCCTCCTTCATCTCTTTCCCGAGGCTGCGCGTGATCTCGGCGCAGTATACAGCTTCACATCTCTTGGCGGCATATTCCTCCTATCCGGGCTTCTTGATTCATCACTTCACTTCCTGCTTCCCGTTCCGAGGCCGCTGTCGGCTTCAGTTGCCGCATCAGCTGCCGCTCTCATATTCTCAATACCGCTCACTCTCGCTGTTTTCGGAAGCTATACCATAGGTGCGGTGATCACATCATTTCCGTTCAATGCCGCGATATCCCTGTATATGGTGCTCTCGGTTGTGGCTGCGATTATTCCTGTTGCAGGTTTTCTCCTCCAGGTTCTTTACTGTGTGCTTGAATGGGGTTTTGCCGCAGCAGGCAGATTCCCTGAGACTGATGAAATGTGGCAGTATCTGTTGCTTTTAGGGCTCTCTGCAATGGTTGTGCTTGCCGCAATGCTGTGCAGGAGGCTCTCCGGGGATCAGTGGCAAAGGATTCAGCATATCTGTTAATATCGAGGTATGTGGAGTCTCAATTACAGCAGCGTATCCGGCATAGAGGAAGTTCTTTCCGCCCATGGACTCGCAATGACAAAGAAGTTCGGCCAGAATTTCCTCATCTCTCCTGAGGCGAGGGAGAGAATCGTGTCGCTGATCAGGCCATCTGAAGGTATGGATATCTGGGAGATCGGCCCCGGGCTTGGTGCGATAACACATCTTCTCCTCCAGAGAGGTGCACATGTCACGGCATTTGAGATTGACCACGGTTTCGCATCAATACTCAGGAATGAGGCATTTCCTGATGAGGATTTCACGTTGGTGGAAGGGGATGCACTGGAGACGCTTTTCAGCATCCCTCCGACGTTCTCCGTTATAGCGGGCAATCTTCCATATAATGTGGGTTCACAGATAATAGCCAGGCTGATCGAACACGGCTATCTTCCGGAAACAATGGTTTTCACTCTGCAGAAGGAGGTTGCTGACCGTATGGCTGCAGCCCCGGGCTCCCCAGATTATTCCTCCTTTTCCGTACTGACCCAGCTCGATTACACTAATTCAACGGCTTTCACCATAAAAGCCGGATCGTTCTATCCCGCTCCTAATGTGGACAGTGCGGTGGTGGTCATGAGAAAACGGGAAGAAAGCCTCGTACCGAAGGAGAACAAGAAACTCTTCCTTACAATGGTAAGGGCCCTCTTTGCCCAGCGCAGGAAGACGGTGAGAAACAATCTTGTCACATCTCCGTATTTTTCTTCCAGAGGGAAGGAGGCTGTCGAGAGAGCTCTCTCAGCAGCCTCGCTCTCCGGCTCAGAAAGGGCCGAGGCACTTGGTTTCAAATCCCTAGTATCTCTGATGAAAGCCCTTCTTGCCGAGGGCTTCTGAGAAAGAAAAGGACCTGCGCTGCCACAGGTCCCCGGTATTGGTTTCTGCTCTTATTTCAGTGATCCCGCCTGAGCGAGGGTAATGGCTGATGTCACAACGATATCCTCCACAGAGCATCCTCTCGAGAGGTCCGATACAGGCTTTGCGAATCCCTGGAGAATCGGGCCGTATGCCTCTGCTCCGGCAAGGCGCTGCACCAGCTTGTAACCGATGTTTCCCGCCTGGAGGTCCGGGAAGATGAGCGTGTTGGCGTGGCCGGCCACTGCCGAACCCTTAGCCTTGAGTTCTGCAACCTCTGGAACGATTGAGGCATCGAGCTGGAGCTCTCCGTCGATCTGAAGATCCGGGCATTTCTCCTTCACAATTGAAAGCGCTGTTGTGACCTTGTCGATGAGCTCTCCCTTCGCTGATCCCTTTGTTGAATAGGAGAGAAGTGCGATTTTCGGCTCAGTGCCGAGGAATGTGCGGCAGGAATCCGCTGCTTCCTCTGCGATCTCCGCAAGCTGCTCTGCCGTCGGGTTGGGGATGGTTGCGCAGTCGGAGAAGATGAAGCTGCCGTTATGGCCATACTGCGTCTTGTCCGTAGCCATGACAAAGCATGATGAGGCGCTCTTGATGCCCGGTTTGCACTTGATGATCGTGAAAGCCGCACGGAGGACATTCGCTGTTGTGGACTCAGCTCCTGCGACCATTGCATCGGCGTATCCGAGGTGAACCATCATCGCACCCCATCTGAGCATGTCCACTATATCGGCAAGAGCCTGTTCCTCTGTCATTCCCTTATGCTTTCTCATCTCATAGTACTCATGGGCGAACTCTGCCTTGAGCTCTGATTTCTCAGGGTCGCTGATCTCTATTCCGTCGAGGGACACACCGAGCGAAGCTGCATTTGCCCTCACTTTCTCCTCATTTCCCACGAGAGTAACAGAGGAGGCAAGGCCCTCATCAACGATTTTTCTGGCAGCGTGCACTGTCCTCGGCTCAAGGCCTTCTGCGAGAACAAGTTTCTTGTTCGCTTCCTTTGCCAGTCCTTTCATCTTTTCAGCGAATGTCATTATAGATTCTCCTTTCTTTTAGGATTGGATTTCTCCTCTTGAATAATATAACCAAACAGCAGATGAGTGAAGGGCGAATGTGTTATCATACGCGCTATGCGCATAGGAGATTTCGAAGTCAGGAGGCTGAGCGGGGATACCTGCGCAGTCGTTCAGTATAAAGGTGAGGGAAAGGAGATAACCATTCCTCCGTCATTCGGCAGATATGTTCCGGCGGAGCTCTGCGGCACGCTTCTCAGAAAGGGATGCAAAGCTGAGCGAATAACCATTCCGCCTTCTGTGGAGACAGTAGATGAATCCCTCTTCCCATCGCTCCGCTGCCTTTCCTCTTTTGAAGTCCAGAAGGGCTCGAAGTCGTTCCGTTCCGAGGATGGCGTCCTCTATGACAGCTCATGCTACAGCTTGCTTTTCTATCCTCCGGCAAAGGAATGTGAGGCTTTCATTCCTCCGAAGAAGCTGGGCCGGGTAGCCCGGACGGCATTCTGCTGCAAGGCCCATTTCAGGACTTTCACATATTCGTCGAAGCTGGAGGAGTTCCAGGCGCTTCCTTCCGAGTGTCCTGAACTGGAGGCTTTTGTCCCTGCAGAGGATGCCGCTGATCATGACGGGGTCCTTATAAAAGGCAGGAAACTGCTGTTCTATCCGCCGGGAATGGAGGGCAGGTCTTACTCAATACCGGAAGGAATTGAGGAGATCGCGGCGCTCCCTTCCGAGCCGTTCTTCCCTGAGAAGGTGAGGACAGTCTATGCTCCCGCATCGCTTAAGAAGGGGCTTGAGAATGCTCTTGGAAATGCAGAGCGTGCTGAGGTGGACGGAAAATCCGGAACATACAGATCGGTTGACGGTGTTCTCTATTCCTGGAAACGCGTGCTTCTTGCTTATCCCGGAAGGCGCAGTGATGAGGTTTATGTGACACCTTCAGGCACGGACAGGATTGGAGATGGCGCTTTCCGGCGGTCGCAGCTGAGGACGCTCGTGATATCTCAGGGCGTCACCGCAATCGGGAACAGTGCGTTCGAGGATTCCTCCATCACCACTCTCGTCATTCCCCCCACTGTCACAGATATAGGCGTACATGCTCTTTATGGTGCTAAGAACCTGAAGACTGTCATAGCAGAGAAGGGAAGTGTCGCCGAGATATTCCTCCGGGGAGAAGGCCGCAGTGACATGCTCCATGTGCTGCCGTCTCTTTTCTGATTGCCCACATCATCCAATAAATGTATGCTCTGCGTAATATGAAAGCAGCGGTATATGGTCTCGGGAGGTTCGGTTCCTTCTGGGCTGAATGTCTGTATAAAGCCGGATGCGAGGTGATCGCATACTCGAGGTCCGAGCATCCGCTTCCGGAGGGTGTGAGGAGGGCTGATGAGGAAGAAGTCCTCAACGCTCCCTTTCTCTTCTTCTGCGTCGCGATATCCTCATTCGAGAGTGTCCTGAAGCGTGTCGGCAGCCTGATAGGAAAGAATACGGTTGTGATGGATACCTGTTCCGTGAAAATACTCCCATCCCGCTGGATGCGCGACAATATCCCTTCCGACAGGACAATAATCGCGACTCATCCGATGTTCGGACCGGATTCCGGCCGGAACGGCATCTCCGGGCTTCCCCTTGTCATGTGTCCCGTCTCCCCTATGAACGATGATTACGGGAAAATGAAGGATTTCTTTCTGTCAATGGGCCTTGATGTGCTTGAGATGAGTGCAGAAAAGCATGATGAAGAGGCTGCCTATTCGCAGGGCGTGACCCACTTTGTCGGCCGTACGCTCCGCCAGATGGGAATGAAGCCGACGCCGATAGCCACACAGGGCTACCGCAATCTCATGACGATTGTCGAGCAGACCTGCAATGATCCTGTGCAGCTCTTTTATGACCTTCAGCGCTACAATCCATATGCAAAGGAGATGAGGCTGTCGCTCCAGGTCGCCATCGAGAAAGTCCTCAATGCCCTGAGGAGGGAGGAGGGGTGAACGTATACATCTATACTCTCGGCTGCAGGCTCAACCAGGCTGAAAGCGAGGCGATTGCCGACAGCTTCGCCAGAAACGGTTTCTGCCTGACCTCTTCAGAAGAGGCAGATCTTGTCATTGTGAATTCATGCACGGTGACACAGAAAGCGGAGCAGAAGGCGAGGCGGATGATCAGGCTGTTTGCCAGGCATTCGGAGGTCATTGTCACAGGATGCTATGCTGCGGTCAATCCAGATGAGCTCAGGGCGCTTTCAGAGAGAGTTACTGTCTTTTCCCTGAAGGAGAAGGCCTCGCTTCTCCATCTTGCCCAGCACCTTGACGAGGCTGTCCATTCCGGGCTGCCGCTCCATGATGCCATTGTCTCTTTCCGTTACAGATCATCGGATCCGTTCGCGTTCGATGCCTCATCATTCCAGTATCATTCGAGGGCGTATCTCAAGATACAGGATGGCTGCGACAATGCCTGCGGTTACTGCCGTACCACAATAGCGCGGGGCCCTTCAGTCTCGCTTTCTCCTGCTGCCGTCGTAGAGCGTGCGCTGAAGCTGGAAGCAGAGGGCTTTCATGAGATAATGCTCACAGGTGTCAACCTGACGATGTATGATCATGAAGGCGAAGGGCTTGGCGGCCTGATCGAGAAGCTCCTCTCAGCGCTAGGAAGCGGCATGAGGCTCCGCCTGTCTTCAATGGAGCCTGATCATGTGGATGACAGGCTGCTGGATACTCTCACGGATGGGAGGATGCAGCCTCATGTCCATATTCCCATACAGTCCGCCTCTGACAAGGTGCTTGCAATTGCATCCCGCCGCTATTCGATAGGTCATGTGGATTACATCATCTCACGCATGAGAAAGGCTAAGAGTGATCCTTTCATCGCCTGCGATGTCATTGCGGGCCTTCCTGGAGAGGGGGAGGAGGAGTTCAGGGAGACTTATGATTTCCTCTCCTCCCATGATTTTTCAGCGATGCATGTTTTCCCATATTCCCCGCGTCCAGGCACTCCGCTCTATGGAGCGAAGAACCGGCCCGAGGAGCGGGTGAGGGATGAGCGTGCGGAGAAGCTCCGCAGCCTTTCCGCAGCCCAGAGCAGGAAGTATCTTGCACGGCAGCTTGGACGTACCGTTGAGATCCTGGCAGAGGATGGTGCGACGGGGACAACAGGCAATTATCTGAAAGGACGGATCATCATGCCAGGAAACCGCGCACCGATTCCAGGAATGATATACAGCGGAACTGTCAGCTCAATTGATCCGGTGGAGGTCACTGTCTCCCGATAGGCTCGACGCTTATCTCCGTATTGGCGTTCCTTACGACAGAATACGGCGGTATGTCCTCCGTGATCATTGTTCCTGAATAGATCGTGCTGCCGCGTCCTATCGTTATGTTGCCGAGTATTGTCGCATTGGCATAGATCTTCACTCCGTCGCATATTGTCGGATGGCGTTTCTTTCCCTGTATGGCCTTGCCATGGTTGTCTACTGACAGTGCGCCGAGCGTGACGCCGTGGTAGAGCTTGACGTGGTTGCCGATAACTGTTGTCTCTCCTATGGAGACTCCGGTCCCGTGGTCAATGAAGAAGCTCTCTCCGATAGTTGCGCCCGGATGTATGTCGATGCCCGTCTCCGAATGAACGGCCTCACTCATCATCCTGGGGACAAGCGGTACTCCGAGTTCATGCATGAGATGCGCAATCCTGTGCACCGTCATGGCTTTCATGTACGGATAGCAGAGTATGACCTCATGAGTGCTTATCGCGGCGGGATCACCTTCATAGCCGGCTGCGGCATCCGTTTTCAGGATCCTTCTCAGTTCCGGCAGCTTTTCTCCTATGGCATCGGAAAACCGTTCAGCTTCTGCCTCGCATTCCTCCTGGCTTTTCTCCGGATGCTCGTACTGGACTGCAAGCGAGATTGAATCGCAGAGAAGCCTCATGGAGTTTTCCATAAGATACTGGATCACTTTCCTGAGGCTTTTCGGGTTCTCTGTTCCCTGGTGGCCCGGAAAGAAGAGCTGCATGAACATCTCCTCCAGTGTCTTTATATCATCCATTCTCGGCAGCCCTGTTGACTGTCTGCCGAATTCCGGTCTGTGCATGCGGTCGAATGAATTAAGATAAGGTTCTACGAATCTGCTTGGATCATACATGGTTGCGATTATGCGTCTTCATATCCTTCCTTTCAAGAAGAGATATCTGCTCTTCCTTCTGCCCGCAGCGCGTATACAATGGATCCATGGAAGATTCGATGCATAGAATGCTGCGCCTCCTTTCCAAGGGGAAGGTTCCCACTCCCTCATGCCTTGCGATGGGAAAGGAGGAGTTTGTCTCCCTTGTCACCCGTGCCGTCAGCGGGGGCTATGTCGAAGGGGTGTATATTTCTTTTTGCGACAGTGCTGATGCGGACAGCCTCCTTTCCTCTGCAAAGCTGACGCCGAAAGGACTGAAAGAGGCCGGAAAGAAGAGATTCCCGTTCTTCCGCAGGAGCGATTGAAGAACATCCCTGCTTACAATAGAATCCGGAATATGAACGTGAAGGATGAGCTTCTGTCCATTCTGCTCGAATCCGGAGGCGGTGTTTCCGGCTCCGAGCTTTCGGAGAGGATAGGGTGCTCGAGGATGGCAATTTCAAAGAGTGCTGCAGGGCTTTCTGATGAGGGCTACAGGATAGAAGTATCCAGAAGCGGCGGATACAGGCTTGAGAAAAGCGATGTGCTTTCTCTTCCGATGCTGCAGCACAGTTTCGGCATTCCCGTCTACTACCGTCCTGTATGCGGAAGCACCATGACGGAGGCGAAGGATCTTGTGAACAAGGGGGCAGAGGCCCCTTTCGCTGTTGTCGCAGGACGGCAGGAAGGCGGAAGAGGAAGACTGGGAAGGAGCTTCTTCTCGCCTGAGGGCGGGGTATATATGTCAGTCGTCATATCCGGAGTCTCGATTCCCAAGCCCGATATGCTGACAACAGCGGCCTCGCTTGCTGTAGTGCGGGCGATAGAGGCCCTGACGGGAATCGGCTGCTCGATAAAATGGGTAAATGACATCTATATTCACGGCCGGAAGGCTGTCGGGATCCTCACGGAAGGCCTGGTCAACATGGAGGAAGGAGGGCTGGACAAGGCCGTCGTGGGAATCGGGGTCAATCTCCAGCCCGGGGCCGAACCTGTTCCGGAGGAACTGAGGGAAAAGCTGATCTATCTTTATCCTTCCGGAGGTTCTCCCGTGACCAGAGCCGAGCTTGCCGCAAGAATCGCGAAGGAGCTTCTTGCGATTCTCGGTGAGGATTTCATTGCGGAGTACCGTTCAAGATGCTTCATTCTCGGCAGTTCCATAACTGTCATACGGAATGGTGTCGGGAGGGAAGCTGTCGCGATAGATGTGGATGACAGGGCCCAGCTTGTGGTAAGGTATCCTGACGGCAGAATAGAGGCGCTCTCCTCCGGAGAGGTCACGCTCAGAATCTGATGAGGTTGAAATGCTAAGTGAACTGAAGAATGAATGGAAGAAAACGATTGAGGCCGAGCTGAGGGCCTGTCTTGGCAATGACGAAATACCGGAGCTTGTGATCGGTATTCCGCCAAAGAGCGAGATGGGCGATGCCGCATTCCCGATGTTCCCATATGCGAAAGCGGCAGGGAAGGCTCCTGCGCTTATTGCGAAGGACATCATGGAGGCTCTTTCAGGAAAGGAGCATCCTGCCGGGGAGATGCTTGTGGCCGGGCCCTATCTCAATGTCCGCTTTGACATCCCGTCGCTTGCCGGAGATATCCTCTCAGAAGTGGAGAAGGCCGGGGATGATTATGGAAAGGTTGATGATCTTGCCGGCAAGAAGGTGATGGTCGAGTTCTCCTGTCCCAATACGAACAAACCTCTTCATCTGGGGCATATGCGGAATGATTCCCTCGGACAGTCCGTCTCGGAGATGCTCAAGGCTGCAGGGGCCGAGGTCATGAAGGTCAATCTTATAAACAACCGCGGCGTGCATATCTGCAAATCGATGCTGGCGTACAAGCTCTTCGGAAACGGGGAGACTCCGGAGTCCACAGGCGAGAAGGGTGACCACTTTGTCGGCCGCTACTATGTGCGCTTTGCCCAGTGGGAGAAGGAGGCGGAGGAGAAGAAAGCTGCTGATCCGGATATTGTTTCAGATCCGTCATTCATCGATCCCGATCAGGCCGCACAGGAGATGCTGCGGTCCTGGGAGGCCGGAGATCCTGAGACAAGGGCCCTGTGGGAGAAGATGAACAAGTGGACGCTCGACGGACTGGCAGAGAGCTACAGGAACATGGGCATATCCTTCGACAAGCTCTATTATGAAAGCGAGACGTACAAGCTCGGACGCAGCGAGGTCATGAAAGGCCTTGATATGGGCGTGTTCCGCAGGGAAGAGGATGGCTCAGTGCAGGTAGACCTTTCTCCGATAGGGCTGGACAAGAAGGTCCTCCTCAGGCGGGACGGGACAACGCTATATATGACACAGGACCTCGGAACCGCGGTGAAAAGGCATGAGGACTGGCCGTTCGACTCACTCATCTACGTCGTTGCGACCGAGCAGAATTATCATTTCAAGGTCCTGTTCTATGTCCTTGGTCTTCTCGGGTACAGCTGGGCGAAGGAGCTGCATCATCTTTCCTACGGGATGGTGAATCTTCCTGAGGGCAAGATGAAGAGCCGCGAGGGCACTGTTGTGGATGCCGATGATCTTCTGGCCGAGCTTACGGAGCTTGCCGGTAAGGAAATAGAGTCGAAGGGCAGGGAGGAGGCGGTAGGAGATGTCGCCGAGACTGCCAGAAAGATTGCCCTCGGTGCTCTCAATTACTATCTCCTGCAGGTGCAGCCGCAGCATGACATGGTCTTTGATCCGAAAAAGTCGATATCCTTCAACGGCAATACCGGGCCATACCTTCAGTACACGTCAGCCCGTATCTCATCGATACTCAGGAAGTATGAGGAGATGAGAGGGGATTTCGATGGGGCAGAGGCGGATGGAACGCTCCTTGCAATAGATGATGAGAAGACGCTTCTGAAGCTGATCGAGTCCTTCCCTGAGGTTGTGAGGAAGGCAGCGCTCGGTTATGATCCGTCGGTCATTGCTGCATTCCTCTATGAGGCGGCAAAGACATTCAGCCATTACTATCATGACAACCAGATACTGAAGGCTGAGACAAAGGAGCTTGCGCTTGCAAGGATCAGGCTCATAAGCGCACTGCGTACAGTCATGAAGAACGGTTTTGCCCTCATAGGAGTACCATATCTCGAATCAATGTAAGTCCTGATGCGGAGGGCTGTCCTTTGACTGCTCTCCTCCGTTCATCAGAAGCCCTGCGAAAGAGGCGGCGTCCTGACGGAAGTCCGCCTCTTCTCCTTCGAGAAGAAGCTCCAGATGCTGCAGAAGAAGAGATGAGAAGAGCTGGGAGAGGAAATTGTCATTGAATCCCAGCGATGAGATGATCACATCGATCTGGCTTTTAATCATGAGGCGCAGCGCACGTGCCTCCTCCTCGGCCCTCTGGTCTGAATACCGCAGGGAAAACACCACTCTAAGGTAAGGCAGCACATCATCAGCAGTGAATATCTCAGTCCAGCTTGCAGCCGCTCTCTCAAGCACCTCTCCGGCAGCGCCTTCGAGGTTGAGACGGAAGCCGCGTGCCATCAGCTTCCTGTGGCCTTCTGTGAAGACGGCCTCCATTATTTCCTCTTTGGATCTGAACCAGTGATACAGTGACGCTTTCTTGAGCCCCAGTTCCTCGGATAGGGACTGCATCGTCAGCTTGTCCAGGCCTGAGAACGCTATCATCTCAGTGGCCGCATCTATGATCGTGTTCCTTCCGCTGATTTTCATGAACACAATATAATCTACCGAACGTTCGGTTGTAAATCGTGAAATATCCATCCTGGGGCATTTTTCTCTGATCAGGCTGTTGCAAACATCCTCCGGAACATGTAGAACACTCTCAGACTAAATTGAAAGGACACGACATGTACGCACTAGTTGAAATCCTCGGCAAGCAGTACAAGGCTGAAGAAGGCAAGGAGCTGGTTGTCGATAAGCTCAGCATGGAAGAGGG
>CASEZU010000138.1 GCA_949292445.1 uncultured Spirochaetales bacterium
GGGGAGAGCGCTGATCCCATAGCGACATAATAGAGCGAGTTCTCAGGGCAGATTCCCTTCGTTCCGATGGCTTCATCGAAGAAGTATCTCAGTCGCGGTATAAATGTCAGAGGGCCTCCGAGATAAACGACATTGCCCTCGATCTTCCTTCCCTGTGCAAGTCCCGCGATCGTCTGGTTGACGACAGCGACGAGTATCGAGGATGCGATATCCTCCGTCTTCGCGCCCTGGTTGATCAGAGGCTGGATATCCGACTTGGCGAAGACGCCGCATCGCGATGCGATCGTGTATATCTCCGTTGATTTCTCGCTCAGGGCATTCATGTCTTCCATACCAATGCCGAGAAGCGTTGCCATCTGGTCTATGAACGCGCCCGTGCCGCCTGCGCATGTGCCGTTCATCCTGACTTCGAGCCCATGCCTGAGGAAGAGGATCTTCGCATCCTCTCCTCCGAGCTCTATGATCGTATCAGTATCGGGGATGAATGTCTTCGCGGCGGTCCTTGTCGCGTAGACTTCCTGCACGAACGGGATACCGGCAGCTTCCGAGAGTCCCATGCCTGCAGAACCTGAAAGGGAGATGACTGCTTCGGCATCTCCGATCTTATCCATCATCGCCGTAAGCATCTCACGGCCTTTCTCTATGATCTGGGAGCGATGGCGCTGGTAATCGCTGTAGACGAGCGTATTGTCTTCGCGGAGCGCCACAGCCTTCATTGTCGTAGAACCGACATCGATTCCGATTTTCAGCATATCAATAAGAGAAATTTATAGAAATTCCTGATAATGGGCAAGGCCTTCCGTTGTGCTATATCACTGCAATGGCTATGTATACGGCAGTCATCACAGCCGCAGCAGGCACGTAGGACAAGAAGAATCCCTTCCATCCTGAGCGCGGCAGCGAAGAAAGCGCCGCGGCTGCCGTAAGTGATACCCAGAGCGATCCTGTGTTCACTGCTTCAAGCAGCACGGGGCTTCCTGCACCGGCTCCTGAAATGAGCGAGGCGACGGGGAAGCTTCCGAGAACAGCGGAGGCAAGCGCGGTCTTCCAGAATGCTCCTTCTGCCAGGAGCGGCGTCAGCACGGGGCCAAGGCAGCCGCCCGCTACCGAGAAAAGCAGCGCCGATGCAAAGAGCGACCAGTCTGCTTTCAGGAACGCGCTTCTGTCGAATACGAGAAGGAGAGCCGCTGCGAAGATCACGATATCGGGCCACTTGAAGAGCGAGAGGGATGTGAGGAAGACCACTGCGGCAAGGCAGACATAGAGCATCCGCAGACCTCTGTTCCCTTCCTGCGGCGCGGCTTCCTCCGTGATGTATGTCCTTTCCGTAAGACGGCGTCCGAGGATTGCCGGTACCATCAGTGCGATGACCGGAATGGCTGGCAGGAAGAATGGGAGCATCGATGCAATGAAGGAGGCATCACCGATTGATTTATGCAGCATCATGCTCTGCGGGCTGCCTGCCGGAAGGAGTATGCCGCCTGCGGATGAGGCAATGGCAATAAGCGCCGCAAAGCGCGGGATGAATTCCTTCCTTTCCTGCTTCTCAAGCACCTCGGTGGCAGCTGGTACGAGCGAGGCCACGGCGAATGGCGCAGAGATGAAGGGCGATAACAGCATTGAGACAACGGCGAAGAACGCGGCCTCTGCCCCGATGTGGGTGAATGCTCCTGCGGTTCTTCCGAGAGTAGCCATCAGCCCTTCCTTCCTTATGCCGCTGAGCGTGAGCGTCATGACGAACATCGCCGCAATGCCGTTCCATCCCATGGAGACGATCATCTCGCCGGTCGGAAGGGAGACGATGAACGAAAGGAGCATGACGATGAGAGCGATGCAGGGGAGGATCAGCTTATGCTTATCTGGCATTCTCATCCGTTATTTCCCTTCCCATCGGATCGAATGAATAGACTTCCGTCTCCCTGACAGCTTTATCGATGAGACCATCCATGCCGAGATCCTCGAAGTGCTTCCTTGCCACTTCCTTCACAGGCCGTGTGACCGGATGCCTGGGGGAGAATACGACGCAGCAGTCCTCATAGGGGAGTATCGAGGTCTCATAGGATCCGATCCTCCTTGCCTTGTCGGTTATCTCCTCCTTGTCCATGCCGGCAAGCGGCCTGAGGACGAGAAGATCCGTCATGCTGTCGGTGAAGCTCATCGCATCCAGTGTCTGCGAGGCAACCTGCGAAAGCGCTTCGCCTGTGACGATTGCAAGCGCTCCGTTCTCCTTCGCAAGCTTCTCCGCTGTCTGCATCATCGAGGCGCGGAACATGAGCGTCGCTTCCTCCTCGTAGCCATGGTCGCGGATATACTCCTGTCCCTCGGTGAAAGGCACGACGAAGAGCCTCAGCCCTCCGAGATACGGCGCTATGATCGAGGCAAGCTTCTTCACCTTCTCGAGCGCGAGCTCGGATGTATAAGGGTAGGCATGGAAGTAGATCGCATCGAGCTTCATGCCTCTCTTTGCCATCATGTATCCTGCCACGGGGCTGTCGATGCCGCCTGAGAGGAGCAGCATTCCCTTGCCGGCAGTTGCATATGGCAGCCCGCCTTCGCCTTTCTCCTCTCCTGTGTAGAGATAGACGCCGCTCCTGATCTCGCATGTGAGCGTGTGCTGGGGGCTGCGGAGATCGACGGCCATATCAGGGAATAGCGAGAATACGGCATCCGCAAGCTCGCATGCCATGTCATGGGAATTGAGGGGGAATGTCTTATCCTCCCTCTTGACTGTCACGCGGAATGTGTCACCATTCCTGAAATCCGAGGAAGCAAGTATCTCCTTTGCCTTCGCGATGATTCCCTCCACGCTCTTCTCTGCCTGGTGGGCCCTTGCGAATCCCGTGATGCCCGGTGTCGTCTTCAGCGCCTTCTCCACAAGCTCATCCGGCGCTTCATCGCTGATCCTGGCATAGAGCCTTCCTTTCTGCTTCGTTATATCCGAATGGTAGGGCCTGAGCTTGTTCTTTATGTTATGCCTGAGCTGCTTCTCAAAGAGATTCCTGTTCCCGCCCTTGAGGGATATTTCCCCTTCCTTGATGAGGTAAAGCTTATCTGCCATCTGCTGTTTCTCCGATTATCCTTATCAGTTCCATGCACTCCTCGTCGGTCGTGCTGTTCGACATCGATATCCTCACGGCATTCCGTGCTGCATCGGGGCTCACTCCCATGCCGAGGAGTATCTTCTCTCCCTCGCCCCTGGCATTGTTCGAGCACGCGGATCCTGCCGAGACATATACACCCCTGTCGGAGAGTATCCTCGTGTAGACCTCCGAAGGGAACTTCGATGCGAATGATATGATATAAGGCGATGAATTGACAGGGGAGAGTATCCTGAAGCCCCTTTCTTCAAGCGCCGTGATGATCATCTCCTTCCTGCGCTTCGCTTCCGCATTCTTCTCCGCACGTCCATCCATCCACTCCTCAAGCGCCGCCCTGAATGCTGAGATGGCAGGAAGATTCTCCGTGCCGCCGCGTTTGCCCTTTTCCTGTCCGCCTGCCTGCGCAAGTGGACGGAATGATGAGGGATTCCTGAGATACAGCATCCCGATTCCCCTCGGGCCGTTTATCTTGTGCGCAGAGAATGAAGCGCCGTCTATGCCCAGATCTGAGGCACTGTAATCGGTCTTGCCGAGAGCCTGCACCGAATCGGAGAAGAAGAATATCCTCCTCCTGCCGGCTTTCTCATACTCCCTTACCGTTTCCACTAGCTCCTTCACCGGCTCGATGGCTCCCGTGACATTGTTGACAGCCATGATGCCGACGAATTTCGTGTCCGGCGTAAGCTCGGACCTGAGATCCTCCGGATCAACCGTTCCGCCCTTTGCCTTCAGCACCGCGGTCTTCCAGCCATACTGGCGTAGAAGCGGAAGCCATGACGCCACGGCCTCGTGCTCGACTGCGGAGATGATGATCTTCCCCGGAGTCGTGAAGAGAAGCGATGAGACTGCCGCCGCAATCGATTCAGTCGCTCCAGAGGTGAAGAACAGCGAGGAGGAGGGGATACCCATGAGGGACGCGATGCGCTCTCTTTCCTCCTCGAGCTTCTTCCTTGCCTCCAGTCCAGGCCTGTGCACCGATGACGGGTTGCCCCAGCACCCGAGGGAAGTATCCATGTATGCCTTCAGCGCCTTATCGGAAATCCTTGTAGTCGCTGCGTTATCGAAATAGAGATCCATGGCAATAGATTAGACAGATATTCATTTTCTTTTGCAAGGAGTTGAAAGAATAGGGGATCTTTCCTTTCTTTATTAACGGGAAAGATCCCCTTTCGAGGTAGTTTTAGATTTTGCTCCATCTTGGAAATGAGAATTCACCCCTATAATTTGATGCATTGTATATTGGATATTTTATTGGATTGTATATTTTCCCATCTTTTTTCTGTGTTGTACCAGATGGAGTATATACATACATTTTCTTTCTGTCCCAGAGAATAATTTCATCTCTGTTATCTCCTGCTATATCCAGTACTTCAGCTGCAAGAGTCGGATGACCATCATCTGGGAATGAAACTGCGGGTCTTCCGTAGCCATCAATCATACCTATCTTACCATTCATCAAGATGAGATCCTGCCCTGATCCATCCCAATTTACAGGTGTGATGATATTGCCATTGCAGAGCATCTCCTTTGCCCATAGTTCATTTCCATCACAATCATGCATATAGATTATTCCGTTGTTTCCCCAGAATGTAGTTGTACAGATTTCCAGACCTTCTCTATCTGGTATGTAATTGCCTATGCTGATTCGTTGACCATGCCCATTGATATCTCTTTTGAGTATATTGCCATCCAGACTGAGAAGCATAAATCCCTCCCAACCAGAAACAATGGCTATCCGTGGTGGTTCATCTGTTTTGGTCTGCCCGATTATTATCTCATCTGTATGATCTGCTTCAATTGGGAGAGACCAGAGTAATTTCCCATCATGATCAATCATGTTATAGCAGGCATATATTTCATCTTTTCCATCACCATCAATATCTGCTGAATAAGGGAAATGTCCAGTATTGTATTTTGAGAAAGTCCAGAGTAGTTTCAAAGATGAATCATACACCCATATTCTTGAATATCTGTCTTTGATCAGAATGTCAGATGGTCTGGTTTTGCCTGATACATTTACAATTCTTACTGCATCGACATTGAGTCTTGAAAATGCATAACAGCCGTATTCAAGTCCTGTTACCGTTTCTGGGGGATCTGTAAGGATAGGAGTCTGTACTTCGTTTAATATCTGTCCTGTTCTCCCATCAAGTATTCTTAGCTTGAAATCCCATACAGCAATAATCTCATCGATACCATCATTATTGATGTCATATATTTGGAAGGGTAGGTCTGCTGTGAGTTCAATGACATCTTCGTTGTCTTGTGGTTCCCCTTTCTGCCAGAGTATATCTCCTGTTTTAAAACTAACTGCTGTCAGACAGCTGATAAATGGATAACGATCCTGAAAAACTCTTCTCTGGTTCTGCGCGATTACAAAAAAGAGTTCTTCTGTTCCTGTTAGGTGCCCGAATCTTATCTGTCTGCCAGCCCCAAAATCCTTAAGGTCATAAATCCCTAATAGTTCTGGCTTTGGATATGTGGATTCAAATGCTTTGGAATTATTTGCAATACTTTCTTTTGTTTCTGTTTTTGCCTCGACTTTCACGGATTTATATTGCGTTGGAACCACAGCTGAGAGTGCTATACATCCTTTCATATAAGCTGAGTCTTCAGCGGAGAGCATCAGCTTGCCATCAAAAAAGCAATTGATTGAAGGCCCTGTAATCTCAACAGTCATGGAATGAAACAGATCAGTGTTTAGCTTTATTGGTGCAGAGGCAATAACTTTTCTGTCTTTCTTGCAGACTTTCACAAGCTCGATTTCAGAATCTGATACAAAT
>CASEZU010000139.1 GCA_949292445.1 uncultured Spirochaetales bacterium
CATACTCTGCTACATCTGTTGCACCTGTGTAAACGTTGAGGATCATGTTCTCGAGAACATTAAGGTCGACACCAGCATAAAGAACATGTGTTGCATCAGCCTCAGTAATGTTAACACCATACTCAACTGCAAGATCAACAACATCAACTCCACCATAAACAACTGCCATGATAGAATTTACATTGTTCTCGATACCATACTTGTAAGCAGCACTTACTCCGAGGTCAAAATCAAGACCAGCGAGTGTTCCGATGTTAGCATCGACAGCTGCGTTTACAGCACCCTTGCCACCGATCTTATCATAGAGCATCTTTGTCTCGCCATTGAGGACATAACCAGCGGAAATTCCGAGGCCGTTGAGCGGCTTAACAAGGACAGATGCAAGGAAATCGCCAGGAGCTGCTACATATGCAGGTGCATTAGGAGCAGTAATCCTAGGACCGCCAGCTACCTGAACCTGAACAAGGTCAGTGTAACCTACAGTAAGAGCAAACCAAAGTCCATCTTCCTCAGTCCTGATTCTGGAAATGTTAAGACCAGAAGCATTGTTATATGCATTAAGACCAGCAACTCTGCCGTCTGCTGTGACACCAAGTTTAATGGAGACATCACTGTCAGCGCCCAGAACAATCTTACCGAAGTCTACAGTAAAGTTTCCCTCGAGCCTGCTGTCAGCCTGCATATTACCCTTGAGGCTTCCAGACCAGATACCCTCGTCATCAGAAATACCAACATTGAGCTTAAAAGACTGTGAATTGAAGTTATCCTGTCCCCAAACACCAGTCTGCCAATCTCCATTATTGGGCTTGTTGAATGTGTAACCTGCTGCAATCTCTCCATTGATATTCGCTGCTGCGAATGCAGAAGAAAGTGCTACTGCAAGAACGAGCAGAGATACAAGTACCTTTTTCATTACTTCCTCCAAATTTTTTGGGGCGAACTCCAAATAGAAGTCCGAAAACTCCCCTTTTCCGTTATTCTTGTGAAGATTGTAGCAACCACTTCATTCAACTGTCAAGTTAAATTCACTTTTGCCACAATAGATACACAATGAAAATTATATCTATTTAATTGATACAAATAGCGAGTTATTAATACAGTTTTGGTACAAACTGTTCGATAACTATTCTTCAAACAGCATGGCTGAGTTCTCTTGTTCCGGACATATCGGGATGGGGTATGCCGATATGCAATGGCCTGTGTGAAGTTATGTGAAGATTCCATGTTGGGCGCTTAGTTTTTTGGATTGACGTGAAAACAAAGCACAGCAAGATGGAAAAATGTATTGCAGCGCAGGGGAACCATGCTTCCACGTCTTAGATAAAAGTCTAAAAAACAACAATGATACTTAAAGAAAGCAGAATGACCTGATAAATGAGCAGGTAAATAAAAAGGAAAAAGAGCTGATTGTGTTCCTGAGGCAAAGGCCATCAGCGACATACCCTGAGATAGCATCCGCACTGGATGTCTCATACATTACAGCAAGACGACTGATTCAGGAATTGCTTAAAGCGGAAAGATCGAAAGGTTCGGCAGCGACAGGAAAGGTGGCTGGAAACTGCTTGATTAGCTCTAGTGAAAAAGTCCGGCATCGCTGCCGGACCTGTATGACCGCTTCTCAGTTCTGATCAGAGAACCTTGAATGCATCGCGGCCTGCATACTTTGCTGTATCGCCGAGGTAATCCTCGATTCTGAGCAGCTGGTTGTACTTTGCAAGCCTGTCGGAGCGGCTCATTGAGCCTGTCTTGATCTCACCAGTCTGGAGAGCGACGACGAGATCAGCGATGAAGCTGTCCTCTGTCTCGCCGGAGCGGTGGGATACGATGGCTGTGTAGCCGTTGCGCTGAGCCATGTCGATTGCCTCGAATGTCTCTGTGAGAGTACCGATCTGGTTCACCTTGATGAGGATTGAGTTGGCAACACCCTTCTCGAGGCCCATCTTGAGGCGCTCTGTGTTGGTTACGAAGAGGTCATCGCCTACTAGCTGGACCCTGTCTCCGATCCTCTCTGTGAGGAGCTTCCAGCCCTCCCAGTCATCCTCTGCCATTCCATCCTCGATGGAGATGATAGGATACTTGTTGACCCAGTTCTCCCAGAGCTCGACCATCTGAGCGGAGGAAAGCTGCTCGCCTGTTGTCCACTTGAGAGTGTACTTTCCAGTCTTCTCGTCATAGAGCTCGGATGTTGCAGGATCGAGAGCGATCATGAAGTCGCCGTCGCGTCCAGCTGTATAACCTGCCTTCTCGATAGCCTCCATGATAACATCAAGAGCTTCCTCATTGGACTGGAGGTCAGGAGCGAAACCGCCCTCATCGCCTACACCAGTGTTGTATCCCTTTGCCTTGAGGACGTTCTTGAGGGAGTGGAAGACCTCAGCGACCCACCTGACAGCCTCACGCTCGGAAGGTGCGCCGATAGGCATGACCATGAACTCCTGGAAGTCAACCTTGTTATCTGAGTGTGCACCGCCATTGAGAATGTTTGCCATCGGGACGGGGAGCACGCATGCATGATAAGCACCGAGATACTTGAAAAGCGGCAGTCCGAGGAAGTCTGCGGCAGCGCGTGCGACAGCCATCGAGACACCGAGGATCGCATTTGCGCCGAGGCGTGCCTTGTTCGGAGTACCGTCAAGCTCGATCATGGCGCGGTCAATAGCGACCTGGTCGAGAGCATCCATACCCTCGATTGCCGGAGCAATGATGTTGTTCACATTGTCGACAGCCTTGAGAACGCCCTTTCCGCCAAAGCGCTTCTTGTCACCGTCGCGGAGCTCTACAGCCTCGTGGACACCGGTTGATGCTCCGGAAGGAACAGCTGCGCGGCCCATTGAACCGTCTTCAAGAATGACATCGACTTCCACGGTAGGATTTCCGCGGGAATCAAGAATCTCTCTGGCTTCGATAAATTCGATAATGCTCATCAGAATCTCCTAATATTGATATAGTTACAGATAATATCTTCTGAAAGGCCCTAAAAGTCAAGAAACGGCTGACCGGAGCAGGAAAATCCAAGGATGCCGGCTACCCGTCCAAAGCCATACAGAGGAAAGAAATAGACAGCACATCAGCCCGTTAATGATGATATCATCCTGAAATACAGGCGCGCCAATGTCTCCGGAACTGTGTGCTGCCTGAGCAGAATGCGCCCAGGCTGCCGGCTTTCCTCAGATCCTGTCAAGGACAAGGGCGCTCTCGTCGTGGCCTGTTCCCGGGTAGAAATCAAACGAGGCGGCACGTGTTATGCGGTATCCTTCCATACGCCCCACATCGCGTGACAAAGTGGCGCTGCTACAAGAGACATAGATTATGCGCTCCGGTTTCCATGAGATGATCAGCGAAAGTGCCTCGGGGGAAAGTCCCGTGCGCGGAGGATCGACTATCACAGTATCGGCATGGCGTCCGTTCTTTTTTCCCCAGAGAGCGACATCAGCTGTGAAAGAAAGCGCTGACGGGGCATTGATTTTTGCCAGCGAGAGGCAGCCTTTATCACGTTCGACAGCATAGACCCTCTTTCCGGTCCCCTCGAAAAGCGCTGAGAAAGTACCTACCCCGCTGTAGAGATCCATTATCGTATCGCCTGCTGCATTGTCCCTGACAAAGGATAGGAGGGCTGGAAGAACGGACGGATTCGACTGGAAGAAGACACGCCCATTGACGGTATAATCCACGCCGAAGACAGAGAGGCGGACATTCTCGCTGCCGAAAGATATTCCATCATCACCTTCGAAGGCGCTGACTTCTGCAAAACCTGTCGATCTGTCCACACGGTTTGAGAACATGGCAGCCCTGCCCTCATCAAGCAGCCTCCTGCCGTCGGAGAGCAGCGCTGAAAGGCCCTCCGAGAGAGCCGGACAGTTCTTAATATGGACTATCTCAGATGATTTCCTGCCGAGGAAACCCCATTTCCTGGAAGCGAAGTCCACATGGAAGCGTGCACGGTGACGGTACCCTGGAAAGGATCCGTAATGGACGGGGATGTCTTCAGGAATCTCCTCCACCTTCCCGATGCGGCGGAGATTATCACGGAGGATGTTCGCTTTTATCGAGGCGCTGTCGGATTCCGAGACAATCTGGAAATCACAGCCCCCGCATATGCCGTAGTACGGACACACAGGCTCCCTTCTCATCGCTGATGGTTCAATGACGCCGGATACCTCGGCAATGGAGTAGCTCTGACGCCTCTCAACCTCCCTGCACTCGACCAGTTCTCCTGCGAGGGCTCCCCTCACAAGCACGGTCCTTGCGCCGTCATGTGCGATTCCTACGGCCTCCGAGGCCATCTTCTCTATTCTCAGAGCCATGATTCAAGCCTCTCTGCATATGAGAGTATCACGCTGATACCCTTCTTCCAGAATGCCCTGTCCCTTATGTCCGCTCCGGCTATCGCGGCGCAGGATGCGGCATCCAGACGTCCTGTATTGCGCAGCACCTCCCTGTAGACAGCGGGAAAGCCATCCTCATCCTTTCTGGCATAGAGCGAGAGCGCGAAGAGCTCGCCGAATGCATACGGATAGTTGTAGTAGGAGAAATCAGCTGAGTAATAATGTGATTTGACCGCCCACATGTACTTATGCTTCTCTCCGAGAGCATCGCCATAGGCCCTTTCCTGAGCGGAGAGCATCAGGCTTGAAAGCTCATCAGCGCTTATCTCGCCTTTCCTCCTCTCCTCGAATACCGACTGCTCGAAGATGAAGCGGGAGTAGATATCGACAATGACCTGGGCGGCAGACTGCACGAATGACTCAATGACAGGAAGAGCCTCATCACCGGATGCCAAGCCGAGCACATGATCGAACACGAGCATCTCGCCGAATATCGACGCAGTCTCGGCCAGAGTCATCGGATAAACCGACAGAGACGGCGGAAGATCCCGCACAACAGAATCATGATAGGCATGGCCAAGCTCATGGGCGAGCGTGGATACGCTGTCATAGCTGCCGTCGAAATTGCAGAACACGCGGCTCTCACCGGTTTTCGGGAAGAACGTATCATAGGCCCCGCCTGCTTTTCCGCGCCGAGGCTCCGCGTCAATCCAGCGGGAGGAGACAGCTTTTTCAGCAAACCTGCCCATCTCCTCCGAGAATGAGGAGTATGAGCTTATGACAATGCTGACAGCCTCGTCGAAGGAATACTCCCGGACTGATGTCCCCACTGGGGCGAAGAGGTCGAAGAAATCCATGCGCTCAAGGCCGAGGAGCCTGGCCTTAGTGCGGAAATAACGGCGGAAAGATGGGAGTGAATCCTCAATGGCACCGATGAGAGCGGAGAGTATCTCCCTGTCGATGCAGGATGAGAAAAGTGAGCGGTCAAGCGGATCAGCCCAGCCGCGGCGCTTCTCAAGCACAAGCACAGTCCCCTTCACGCCGTTGAGGGCCGCAGCGACAGCGCATTTGTGCTCATCGAGGAGCCTTATTTCCCTCTCCCAGGCATCGCGGCGCACATTCCTGTCCGGAGATGATGCAAGAGCCCTCAGCTCTGTCAGGGTCTTGCCGCCGCTTACAGCAGTCGATGTAACGGCAGCCATCATGCGCTCCCAGGCAGATGAGCCGGAGCGGGAGAGATCAGCCGCGAGCGCCTCCTCTTCAGGGGACATCATATGGCGGCTCTCTGTGAGTATATCGGCAAGATACTTCGCATGGTCAGCAAGGGAGGGATCACCGAACTCATCCTTACGGGAAGCAGCTGCACGGATGAACGCATCTTCTGCCCTGCTGTAGAGGACAAGGGCTTCCTCCGCCTCCCCCATTGCCCGGAGGTAGAAAGGATTCTCAGAATCCGTGGAAAGAAGGGCCTCAGTATACGCCGAGAGCGTCATCGCAGTGGCATCGCACTCATCCTTGAGGGCGATCAAAGTACGAAGCGGGGCAGAGGAACTGCAGAGAGCGGCAAGCTCCTCACCCTTCCTGCCGAGCTTCACGACATCGTCATGAAAAACGGAGGAATCGGGGGATGGATAGATGGACGAGAGGTCCCAACGGGGAAGCTGATTCATGCCATGATGATACAGCATATCCCCATCTCAGTCATCGCTGACGATGATCCTGACAGAGGTGCACCTGCCGCTGTTGCACTCGCTTTCCGATACGCTGCATGCGGCAGCCCCGATCCGCATATCCATCAGGGCTCTGAGCACTATGGTATCACCGGGCTTTGATAACGGACGGAGCACATGGATGGAGCCGTCACTCTCTATCGCGGTATGCATGAAGAGATTGAAGGGATGGATCACCGGATGGGATGTGCCGAGACTCCGGTTTATGTTGTCGAGACAGTTCGGATGCCCATCCCCATTGCCATAGAAGAAATCATACATCTCACGGCGGCAGCAGGGATGGATAAGGTCATGCTCCCCGACATCATCTGAAACGACAGTGAACATCGGGTGATAGAGATTGCTGTACAGCGTGTCTCCCTCTCTTATCCTCAGCGACTCATTGCAGTCCACAGTCACTCCCGGGGAGAGGAACTCCATAGGATCACCTTCCGCATGGGCGAAGAAATCCACGACCTGTCCGCCCTCTGTATCCTCGACAGTGACAAGCTGTCCCTTTGCCACATCTATGGCCGCGCCGCTGCACGGTTCTATGACATACTCCTTCATGAAAACCTGCCTGGAGACATTATAAGCAGCTCCAGGCAGAATTTGTCACTGCACCTCTGCAGTGTATTTCACAAGCCACGCCTCAATGGACTCGCCTTCCGCCGGAAGTTCGAGAGCCCTGCAGACAGGCTCTGCCTCAGGATATCCTCCGACCTCATTCTGGCTGTTGATCTGATGGCCTGTTCCAGTGAGGAACTCATTCACAAGCCTGATGTCAGTGGCATCGCGGTCCTTCGGCCTGGCACCTGCATTTGAGAGCACATGCATCGGCACATCCTCTGCAGGAAGGACCTCAAGCCCCTCGATCCATGACGGCTTCTCGCTGAGAATGGTGATGTTGCCATCGGTAATCGGGCACTCAGTACCATCTGCATGAACCGCGATATTATCCTCAAGATAGCATTCTCCGTTATCATAGTTGGTACCGACCATCGCCGTTGTCTCAGGTGTATCCACTCCGGTCTTCATGTAGTTTCCGATGACCGTTACCCTGGGATTGACCGGCTCAACGTCAGCGCCATCCCACTCCTTGGGCACATACCCCATCCTCATCGCCCACTTTCCGGGGTTGTAGATGAGATTGTTCAGGACAATGCCTGTGCAGCCGCCTTTATACCACGGGTTGCGCTCATAATTATGGGCATAGTAGTTGCCGATTATCGTGATATCGGTGCAGTTGTCATGGACAAGGGTGCCCATGCCATGATTGCCGTCCTTTCTGTGCACGGAATAGCAGAGAGGCTCTGCGATGATGTTGTTCGAGAACGTGAGATTGTGCGAAGTGGCCTCGGGCCCGTCCAGACGGGGACCGGAGGTGGAGAGATTCTCATCGACACCCCAGGAAACGGAGCAGTGGTCAACGACAATGTTGTAGGCATCAGCACCGTATGTCGCGATCTCCGGCTCGAATTTCTCACCTTTCTCCGCTCCTGCGTCGCCCATTCTGAACCTCACATGCTGTATCACCACATCATGCGTGCGGATCGTCAGGCCGCCGCGGATGAATGTGATACCGGGAGAAGGCGCAGTCTGCCCCGCAATCGTGAGATAGGGCTCAGTGACATCTATCTGCTCCTTTCCGAGATCGATCACGCCCGCGACCTCGAAGACTATCGTCCTGGGACCTTCCGCATTGAGGGCCTCAAGGAAAGACCCCTCACCTGTGGCATCGAGCGTGGTGACCTTGATGATCCTTCCATCAAGGCCGCCCCTGGTCTCCGAACCATACCCGACAAGCCTGTATTCTTCAGGAATGTCGCTGCTGAATGCAGGGAAAACGAAAAGCAACAGCGCAATAAGCGCAAGAACCGCCTTTTTCATTCTTAACCTCCGGGAAAAAGTATATTTCCGTCTCCGGATGTTCGGTAGCGACAGCTTTTCCGCAGGGTGTCAGTTTTTGTGCCGGGATACTCATACCTCTGAAGAGGTATGCTCAGGATATGATCCTCACTCCGAGCGTTCTCGCCACATCCAGAGCCTGGGAGAGATCAAGCTCCGCACCCCGCAGTTCCTTCAGGTTCTCTGAGAATGACACGCCGCCAAGCGATGATCCTGCCAGCCTGATTCCGCCAAGCGGAGTGCCTCTGAACACGCATCGTGAGAGGTCGGAGGAAGTGATGGAAAGCGATGAGTGCCTCACAGCTGAGAATGATGAGTCGGTAAAGTCGGATGAATCTATCGAAGAGCTCTCCATTGCCGCCTTGTCAAACGAGACATAGTGCGCGGAGGCATTGCTGATGGAGACTTTCCTCAGCCTCGAGGAAAGGAATACCGCGCCTGTCAGGCGGCAGTCCACGAAACTGACGCGGAGAAGCGAGGAGGATGTGAAGTCCGCATTCGAGAAATCGCAGGAGATGAAGACGGTATCCGTCATCACCGCATCAGAGAGGAGCGCAGAAGAGAACGAGACCGACTCGAAGCGTGAGGAGCGGATTATGACAGAAGAGAGATCCTCTGCCGCATATGATGTGCCTTTCTCCTCTATCTCCTCTGCATCGGAGAGTGAGGATAAGGCTTCTCTGAGATCCATCAGCGGGAATGTCTCTCCTTCAGCACATCGATGACCTCGGAGAGAGTGGTATCCTTCTGCGCGAGCAGCACCAGGAAGTGATAGATGAGATCGGAGCATTCACCGAGGAAGAGATCCTTATCATCATCTTTGGAGGCGATCACAAGCTCCACAGCCTCCTCTCCGACCTTCTGCGCTATCCTGTTCAGGCCGCGGGAGAAGAGATGGTTCGTATACGAGCCTTCCACCGGATTGGTCATTCTGTCGCGGATGACTGATTCAAGATAGAAGAGGAATTCAGGAGATGAGACCTCTGTAGGCTGGTTGTCCTCGCCGAAACATGTGTCCGCACCTGTATGGCAGACAGGACCGGAGGGAACTGCTTTGACAAGGAGCGTATCGCCGTCGCAGTCGGCAAGGATCTCCCTGACCTGCAGGAAATTGCCGCTTGTCTCGCCCTTTGTCCAAATCCTTCCGCGGGATCTCGAGAAGAAAGTGACAAGCCCCCTGTCGAGGGTCAGCTTATAAGCCTCCTCGTTCATGTAGCCCAGCATCAGAACCTTTCTGGTAACTGCATCCTGGACAATCGCTGGGACCAGTCCACCGCCCTTTTCGAAATCAATCGTCATGTTTCCTCCCCTCTACCTGACAGGTATTCCGGACTGTCTCAGATAACCTTTCAGTTCCGGTATGTCTATCTCATGGAAATGAAAGACCGAGGCCGCCAGCGCGGCATCCGCCATCCCCTCCACGAAGACAGTCCTGAAGTCATCCATCCTTCCCGCACCGCCTGAGGCTATAACGGGAATATCAATATTACCGCTGATTATCCGGGTTAAGTCAACAGCAAACCCGTCCTTCGTCCCATCCTTATCCATTGATGTCAAAAGAATTTCCCCGGCGCCTCTGTCAGCAGCCTCGCGTGCCCAGGCGAGGGCATCGAGCCCAGTCGGGGTGCGTCCTCCGTCAACCACAGCCTCATAGCCGGAGGGCATCGACGGGCTTGATATCGCATCGAGGGCAAGAACGACACACTGGCTTCCGAACCGGGAGGCAAGGGAATCTATGAGAGACGGCTTCCGGACAGCTGATGAGTTCACGGATATCTTGTCAGCACCCGCTGAAAGCATCCTGTCCACATCGTCCTCGCTCCTTATGCCGCCGCCGACTGTGAACGGTATGGATATTCTTCTGGCGACGGAACGCACGAGATCGGACATCGTCCCCCTGTTCTCCACCGTCGCCGTGATATCCAGAAAGACAAGCTCATCAGCGCCCTGCTCAGAGTAGAAGGCAGCGAGATCGAGAGCGCTTCCCGCGTCGCGGAGATTCACGAAATTCACTCCCTTTACAGTCCTCCCGTCCTTCACATCGAGGCACGGTATTATCCTCTTGGCAAGCATTCAGCCTCCTTCATCTCCCCGATGGAAAGGCGTCCCTCATAATAGGCTTTGCCGACAATCGTGCCGCCAAGGCCAAGCTCCGCAAGAGACACGAGGTCATCGTACGAGGAGACGCCGCCGGAAGCGACCAGATCAAGGCCGGGCAGCTCAGCGAGAATCTTCCTGTAGAGCCCGAATGAGGGCCCTGAGAGCATGCCGTCGCGGGAGATGTCAGTAACGACAGCCTCCGTTATGCCGTTCTCCATGAAGTGTTTTATGAAAGGGATGATCTCCAGCCCCGTGCTCTCCATCCACCCTGACACAGCCACGATACCGTCGCGACCGTCTGCGGAAAGGATGATCCTCCCGGGCCATTTTCTGCCCCATTCTGCCACCTGAGCAGCATCACGGGCAGCCATCGAGCCGACATTCACCTTCTCAGCTCCGGCATTGAACGCTGCCCTGACAGCCTCCTCAGAGCGCACACCCCCGCCGAAATCGACTCTAAGCGACGTCGATGAGGCTATTTCCTCCAGCACGCCGAGATTGGAACCCCGCCCGGCTACGGCATCGAGATCCACAAGGTGCAGGAATGAGAGCCCACCGTCCTCAAAGCTCTTCGCAGCCTCAAGTGCCGTCATCTGATAAGATGTTTTTTTTCCATAATCGCCGCCGGAAAGCCGTACGGGACGTCCGTCGATTATGTCGATAGCAGGTATTACCCTCATGCTTCCTCCAGAAAACAGCGCAGCATGCGCTCTCCCGCATCCCCGCTCTTCTCGGGATGGAACTGCATCCCATGGAAATTGCCGCGCGAAAGCGACGCAGAGAACCTTATTCCGTCATACTCGGTGACAGCCGATGTATATACAGAAAGCGGGACATAGTATGAGTGAACGAAATAGACATGCTCACCCTCATCCGTGCCGGCATAGAGCGGGCCGGAAAGCCCGTTGATCGTGTTCCATCCGACATGCGGGACTTTCCATCCGCGGCCTTTCGGAAAGAGGCTCACACGTTCAGGGAATATCCCGAGACAGCGGGTGTCTCCCTCCTCGGAGGACGAGCACATCAGCTGAAGGCCCAGGCAGATTCCGAGAAACGGCTGTCTGAGCGATCTTATCACATCAGAAAGCCCATGCTCATCAAGATACCTCATCGCAGATGATGCCTCGCCGACCCCGGGGAAGATCACCTTGTCCGCACTCCTGATGATAGCAGGGTCACCGGTGAGCACGGCATCGCAGCCAAGCCTTGAGAGCGCGTTCATCACCGAAAGGACATTGCCGGCGTTGTAGCGTATCACGGCAATCATAGCGTCCCCTTCGTGCTGGCGACCCTCGTGTCGCCGGGAATACGGCGCACAGCCTTCCTCATCGCCCTCGCAAATGCCTTGAAGAGCGCCTCAGCAGTATGATGGCTGTTCCCGCCGCGTGTGGCGGAGAGATAGAGATTGCAGGATGCGGCCGCGGAGAATGAACGGAAGAAATGCTTTACCATCTCCGAAGGAAACTCGCCTATGTACTCCATTGTGAACTCCACATCCCACATGAACTCAGGGCGTCCGGAGAAATCAATGGCGGCAGTAGCCGCAGTATCATCCATCGTCACCATCTCGTATCCATAGCGCTCGATCCCGCGCTTGTCCCCCAGAGCCTTCTTCACAGCTTCCCCGAGAGCGAGTGCCGTATCCTCCGTGCTGTGGTGCTCATCGACATCGAGATCTCCGGAGACATTCCCCGTAATGTCGCAGCGGGAGTGCCTCACTATCTGATCAAGCATGTGGTCAAAAAAGCCGATTCCCGTCCTGATCCTCCCGTCTCCTGTACCGTCAAGATCAAGGGAGATGGAGATCTTAGTCTCATTGGTGTTTCTCTCAACAGACGCCCCCCTGTGCATGAGGGTTCCGTCATCCAGGAGGTATGCCGCGATATCCAGCCACGATGAGGTATGAAGCGCCACTGTATCCGCAAGCTCCGGAGGGACCTGAAGTCCTTCTCCGTCAAGGAGGAATCCGCGGCACCCCATGCTCGCTGCAAGCTGCATGTCAGTCAGCCTGTCCCCTATCATGAAAGAGGCAGCCATGTCATAATCCGGCGCCCTGTAGCAGTCTATCATCGCAGTTCCCGGCTTTCTCGTCGCAAGCCCCTCCTCCGGCATCGACAGGTCGATATGAATGTCATCGAAGACTATCCCCTCTCCGCGGAGCGTGGATAAGATCCTCTCCGCCGGACCGGCGAACTCCTCGTATGGAAATGACACCGTACCGACTCCATCCTGGTTTGACACCATCACCAAAAGGTAATCTGAGCGCCTCGATATCTCCCGCAGCGCCTCAAAGACATGCGGTATGTACTCTATGCTCTCATAGCTGTCGACCTGGCGTTCGCGCACGATCACGCCGTCGCGGTCTATGAAAAGTACCTTCTTCCTAGCCCTTCCATCCATCAAGTGCCTCCTTGAGAGCCCTCATCTCCTCCTCCGATCCTATCGTGATCCTCAGCGTGTTCTCAAGAAGAGGGTCATTCGATCTGTTGCGCACAACGATACCCTGCGAGAGAAGATAGCTGTACAGCGCTGCGGCATCGCTCACGCGGCAGAGGACAAAATTCGCCTCGGAGGGGAAGACCTCCTTCACAAACGGAAGTGAGGAAAGGTATGCGGAGAACTCCTTTCTCCTCCTGATTGTCCCCTCAGCATATTCCCTGACGCTGTCAGCAGCGGCAAGTGCCCTGAGCCCCTCCATCTCCGCGCTCCTCGATACATTGTACGGCGGCTTTGCCTTCATGAAGGTACGCTGCACCTCCGGATCTGCGACAAGGATACCGAGCCTCGCTCCGGCCTTGCCGTAAGCCTTGGAGAATGTGCGGAGCACCACGATGCGCGGGTTCGCGGCTATGGCCCCGGCAGCGGAACGGAAGTTCTCTGAGAAATCGCAATAGGCCTCATCCACTGCCGTGATCCCTTCATTCGCCTCAGCTATCCTCAGTATCATTTCAAGCGGGTAGACCCGTCCTGTCGGATTATTAGGCGAGCAGATGAAGACGATCTTGGGTTTCCTCTCCTGTATCTCCCTGATCATCCTCTCCTCATCGAGGTCCAGTGACGGAGTGAGGGGCACATCGATGACGGAGACATCAGATGTATGCGCAAAGACAGAGTAAGTCCCGTAAGTAGGACGCTCGATCATGACGGAGTCACGGCCGGGGGCACAGAACATGCGGATCAGCATGTCTATCACCTCATCGGAGCCGTTTCCGATGGCTGTCATATCATATGGCAGCCCCATGACGCGCTCAATCTCCTTCCGCAGCTCTCTGGCAAGCGGATCAGGATACCTGTTGATGCCGTCATTGCCGCCGACCCAGCTTTCATTCGCGTCAAGGAATATCCCGGCATTGCCGGCAAACTCGCTGCGGGCCGAGCTGTATGGCACGAGATCCCTGATCCATGGATTGAGAAGCTCACTTATCATCGCAGAGCCTCACTTTCACAGCATAGCTGTGCGCCTCAAGTCCCTCAGCCTCTGCCAGGCATTCTATCGTAGGGCCGAGATTTTCCAGCCCCGCTCTCGTAATGCTCTGCACCGTGATCTTCTTGATGAAGGAATCAACGGAAACACCCGAGGAGGACCGGGCCCATCCGGAGGTCGGCAGTGTATGATTCGTTCCCGAGGCATAGTCACCGGCGGATTCCGGAGTATAGGAACCGAGGAAGACTGAGCCGGCATTCTCCACAGAGGAGAGTATCCTCTCCGGATCCGCTGTGGATATTATCAGATGCTCGGGAGCATAGGCATTTATTGCAGCGGAAAGCTCCAGGTCGGAATACATCGGGAATGCATAGGAGTGAGAGAGCGACGGGAGCATGTACTCATGGCGTCCGATGAGATCAAGCTCCTTCGCTATCGCTTCATCGACACTGCGGTATATTCTCTCAGCCTCCTCCCGTCCTCCGGCCCTTATCAGCAGCATCGCCTGGCTGTCACGGCCATGTTCAGCCTGAGAAAGGAGATCTGCCGCGGCATATGAAGGATCCGAGGAGCTGTCGACGACAACCATAACCTCAGAAGGCCCCGCGAGCATGTCGATTGCAGTCACGGAGGAAACCTGTCTCTTCGCTTCAGTCACATAGCTGTTTCCCGGGCCGAATATCTTGTCGCGCTTAGGCACGCTTTCAGTTCCATAGGCAAAAGCCGCTATGGCCTGTGCCCCGCCGACCTTCAGCACGCGCTTTACGCCTGCAGATGCCGCCGCATAGAGTATTGCCGGGCTGACCTTGCCGTTCCTGGCAGGCGTTGCCAGGATTATGTCACTGCAGCCGGCGACGACGGCAGGAACAGCGAGCATCAGCACAGTCGAGAAAAGGGGGGCAGTACCTCCCGGCACATAGAGTCCCACACGGTTTATCGGCACGATCTTTCTCCAGCATCTGACACCGCTCTCAGTCTCCACATCCTCGCCGGAGGGCAGCTCCGCCACATGGAAGGTGCGGATATTGCGCATAGCGCAGAGGATCGCAGCCTTCAGCGGAGCTGGTACAAGCTCCTCCGCCTCCTCGAACTCACGTTCCGCAGCATAAAGCGATTCAAGCCTGGAATTGTCGAAACGCTCCGCATACTCAAGCAGAGCAGCATCGCCGGAGCTCCTGACATCGCTTATGATCCGGGAGACAGCGCTCTCTATCTCCTCATTCCCGTCATTAGGACGCCTGAGCAGCGCCTCATCATATTCCCTGAAAGAAAGATACATGTTCACTCCGTCATCTTCTCGATGTTCATCACCAGAATCCCCTCAGCCCCGAGGCGCTTCAGTTCCTCGAAGACAGACCAGAACCGCTCCTCCTCAACCACCGACTGCACGGACACCCAGCCATTGTCCATCAAAGGAGTGACCGTCGGGCTCTTCATGCCGCCTATCACAGCGGCAACTTCCGCAAGTCTCTCCTTCGGGAGATTGAAGAGCACATACTTCTTGTGGCGCGCAAGCATCACCGCATCGATGCGTTCAAGAAGACGGGAGAGCACTTCCCTTTTCTCCTTCTTCATGTCAGGCCTGGCGACCATCACCGCCGAGGAGCGGTAGATGCACTCAGTCTCCTCGAGGCCGTTCATCTTGAGCGTCGTGCCGGTTGAGACAAGGTCTGCGATCGCATCCGCTATGCCGACATCGACAGTAATCTCCACCGATCCGGCGACCACGACAAGCTCGGCATTCACACCGTTTTCTCTGAGGATCCGCGAAAGGATGTTCGGATAGGAGGTGGCGATACGCTTTCCCTCAAGCGAACTGAGGCCTCTGTATTCAAAGCCGCGCGGAACAGCGATTGAAAGACGGCAGGATGCGAACCTGAGATCCCTCACGACCTCGAGCTCAAGGCCTGTCTCATCATATTCATTCCTTCCGACGATGCCGATATCGGCAACACTGTCGGCAACATACTGCGGGATATCATCATCGCGGACGAAAAGGAAATCCAGCGGGAAGCCTGATGCCGATGCCTTCAGCGCACGGCTGTCCGCATTGAAATCAATGCCGCATGACCTTATCAGATCGAGGCTTTTCTCCGAGAGCCTGCCGCTTTTCTGGATGGCGATACTGAGTGTGGTGTCCATATTCCTCCCCGGAAAGATATGAAAAAAGCCTCCCGCCAATGGGAGGCCGATATCATCAGAAAACCCATCATGGCGCTGTCATGATCTGAACTGGCAGTGATGATGGATGTGTCCGTTTGCTCTTTCCATACCAGAACGGTACCTTAAGCGAAAACCGTAGTCAACAGAAAAGGACACCGATGGAATGATTATGGGAAATTTGTCATTCCCGCATCAGTCAAGTATCAAATCCAGCACTGGTATCGCAGCCAAAGAGGCAGGGAAGCGCAGGGCCATGCCGACATACCCGCTCACGAGAATGCTGAAATGAGTGTCCCGGATATCATCAAAGACGAAGAACTGGGGATACGCCGTGACACCGGCAGTGAATCCTATCGCTTTGGAATCGCCCAGGAGATACGAGAGCGAGGCATCCACTCCGAGCCCTATTCCAACCGAAGGCTCCGTGACTCCTGTCTCACCGACAACGGCAGGGCCGAGTATGAAATTGAGGGAGAGGCTCTCATCCAGCATCTGGAACTGCAGGCCCAGACCGGAGACAAAGCCGAATGACATCAGAAAATTATCCGGATGGTTCAGGCCGAAAAGCATATCGCCATGAAGGCCGTACCCGATCCCGAACGACGGATCCACTGAAGCATAATAGTTATAGGCTCCGTTGAAACCGATCAGAGCGGTATTATCCTTCGAGGAATATCCTCCTGTTATACCGACAAGTGCCAGATCACTGTCCGCATGCAGAGGAACGAAGATGACTGCAAGAAGAATGACAGCTGACAGAATCTTTCTCACTGCCTGCCCCCTATAAATATGGCTGCCTCTGATTGTATTGCATGGAAGGAAAAAGAAAAAGGCTTACCGGTCCACAAACGGATGGTAAGCCTTAGAGCGGAAAACGGGACTTGAACCCGCGACATCCACCTTGGCAAGGTGGAGCTCTACCACTGAGCTATTTCCGCATTATACCGTACACCTCACTCGGCTTAGGTTTCGTGCGAGAGGCGGGACTCGAACCCGCACACCGAAGTACTAGTTCCTAAGACTAGCGTGTATACCAGTTTCACCACTCTCGCGGTGTCATGAGCCGCAAAGGGATCGAACCTTTGACCCACAGATTAAGAGTCTGTTGCTC
>CASEZU010000140.1 GCA_949292445.1 uncultured Spirochaetales bacterium
CAGAGCCGGCAAAGCCCTCATCCATTCAGGCGGAAAGACCGATGACCGTTTCGAGACTTGGAACAAACATGCGAGTTCCACTGTATTCCCGGAGGCCATGGCCGATACCGCTATGAGCGTCACAGATCACTTCAAGGGGAACATCGCCTTCATCAATGTGATGAAGAATCTCTCCGTCGACTGTGACTGCTGCGTAGTTGCAGAAGATCCCTGCATGAAGGATATCGGCATACTCGCCTCACTCGATCCTGTAGCAATCGATCAGGCATGCATCGATCTTGTCATGAACTCGGACGATCCGGGCAAAGAGCACTTCATGGAGAGAGTGAACAGCAGGAACGGAATACACACTATCGAAGCCGCTGCCGAGCTCGGTGTCGGTTCCAGGGAGTATGAACTGATAGAGTTCTGAAGCAGACCGGGGCTTAAGCCGGAAAAAGCATCAGCATTCCAGTCGTAGATACAAGCGCGATGATGATTGAGAGTATCATCGGACCGCGGAAGAGAGAAACGATGAAAGCTGAGGCGACACCGGCAAGGCCCGCATACCACATTGCTCCAAAATCTGTAAGCGCAAGCGGAAATATGAGAGCTCCGAGAGCGGCAACCGGCAGAAGCATCATGCACTTTCTGATAAAGCGCGGAAGATGCGAGAGCGCTGATGATGCAAAATACGGTATGATGCGCGGCAGAAGCGTCACCGCCGAGCAGAGGAATATCATCAAAAGCTTATTCAATTCCGGCCTCCCTGTCGCTGTATATAAGCGCGCCGAATACAGTGGCGGCGGCCATCGAGATGAGGAACGAGAGTCCCGTCGAAAGCCCTGCTACGAGAATCAGGATGGAGTTGAGAAGCGCCGAGACGGAGGCCACAAGCACTGCCTTGGCGTTTCTCCCCGTCTCCGATCCCAACAGCGATGCGAACATTGCATATACGGTTATGACAGCGGCCTTCTGGACGACATCGGGAAGGAACGTGCCTGCGGCATATCCGACAGCGGTTCCCGAAGTCCAGCCTATGTACGAGACTGCGATCAGCCCAGCCATATAGCTGTATGAGAGCTTGCGGCCCTTGAAGGATGCCACCGTAAAAACTTCGTCTACCGTCCCGAAACCGCACATCAGGCGTCCGGGAACCGAGGACGGATCGGCAAGACGCTGCGAAAGAGAGGATGCCATGAAGATATATCTGCTGTTTATGAAGAAAACGGAGACGACGATGCTCAGCAGGAGGGAGCCGGCGTTGTAGAGATTAATCATCAGGAACTGCCCCGAGCCTGCGAACGTGACAAGGCTCGTCAGCACGCCCTCGACAAAGGTGAAGCCGCTCGTGCGCGTCAGCAGTCCGAACGCAAGAGCAGTCGTGAAGTATCCGAGGAAGATCGGGAAACCGTCATGAACTCCCTCTCTTATCTCCTTAGCAGAGACAGCCATAGTCACCTCCAAGCCGCAGCGCAGCCTCAGTGCCGTCTATCGCGGCGGACACGATTCCGCCGGCGTAGCCCGCGCCCTCTCCAGCAGGATACAGCCCCCTTCCCTGCCTCATGTTCTGATCACGGAGTATCCTCACAGGGGACGATGTTCTCGTCTCAGGGGCTATCATGAGAGCATCATGCGTCAGAAAACGCCCTCCCGTCATCCTGCCGAAGGCCTGGAAACCCTCTCTGAGAGCCGAAGCGATAAATGGAGGAAGCAAATCATCCATCGCCGCGGAGACAAGCGGACGGGGATATGTGGAGACAGGGAGGGATGATGAGACATGTCCCTTCACAAAGTCATCCATTCTCTGCGCCGGAGCGGCGAATCCGGGATTGAAGCAGCGTCTCTCAACGTTCTCAACAAAGCGGAGCATAGCCAGTGGGTCACTCTCTTCAAGCTCTTCCTTCCTGAGCTCCGCTATCATACCGCTGTTTGCCATCTTGCCTCCACGTGAGGATGGGGACATGCCGTTAACGACCTGCAGTCCATCTTCGGATGCAGCCGGCACGATCACGCCTCCGGGACACATACAGAACGAGTAGACGCCGCGCCCTCCTGCCTGTGTCACGAACGAATACGATGCGGGAGGCAGGAACGGATTTCTCTTTCCCGCTGCATGATACTGGATTGAATCTATCAGAGCCTGCGGATGCTCGAGGCGCACCCCGATGGCAGTACTCTTTGCCTCAATGGAACAGCCCGATGATAAAAGGAATGAGTACACATCCTTCGCACTGTGTCCCGCCGCGAGTATGACAGGCCCTCGGTACTCGCTTCCGTCCTGGCAGACCACTCCCTCTGTCTCATCGCCTTTCCGCAGCAGGCCGGTAACTTTCTTTCCGAAGAGCACAGAGCCGCCGTGCTCCTCTATAGTCCGCCTCATCGCCTCGATGATATATGGCAGTCTGTCTGAACCTATATGAGGATGAGAATCCCAGAGAATCGACTCATCTGCCCCGTGCTGGACAAGAAGCGCGAGAATTCTGCCCACATCTCCCCTTTTCGATGATCTTGTATAGAGCTTACCGTCCGAGAACGCTCCGGCGCC
>CASEZU010000141.1 GCA_949292445.1 uncultured Spirochaetales bacterium
TTCCGGCCATCCTGCCGGAATCCTCGGCGCGGGCTCCGACGTAATAGACCTTATCCCACTTCGCCATATCATCCTTCACCGGCTCCCTGTTGAAGAAGACAAGCGGAACCCCGCTCTGGCGGCACTTCTCGATCAGCACACCGGAAGCAGTCCTGTCCACAGAGTTCACTATGATCGCCGCGTATCCTTCCTCGATGAAACGCTCGATCTGTTCGTTCTGGGTCTGCTGCCTGCGCCCGGCATCGACTACGGTGACAGGAATGTCACCTTCACTTGCTTCGGTTATTCCGCCGCGTACTTCTTTTATGAAGGAATCATTGAAATCATATACAGCCACCCCGATCCTGAGCTCATCGGATGAGCAGGATGAAGAGAGAAGAACAAGCAGTAAAAGAATGGAACGGATAATTTTCTTCAGCATACAGGCAGATAGAGAAAGCTGAGCCGCAGCCCAGCCTTCCCCGCTTTTTCATATCATTTCTTCTTGAGATACTTGATGCTGTCGAGCGATACAGCAGCAAGGATTATGAATCCTTTGAAAACAAACTGGAGGTTCGTGTCGATTCCAAGGAATGTGAGGCAGTATGTCAGCGATGTGAATATCACGACGCCGATGGCCGCACCGCCTATCTTTCCTATACCTCCGTTGAACGATATTCCGCCGACGACACAGGCTGCGATGGCATCCATCTCATAACCCTGTCCGGTTCCGGCTGAAGCATTCGCCCTGAAAGCCTCGAGGAATGAGCCGCAGCCGTAGAAGACACCGGCCATGATGAAGACTCCGACAGTCACCCAGAATACGGATATTCCCGACACGGCAGCAGCCTCAGCATTTCCTCCGACTGCATACATGTTCTTTCCGAACGTCGTCTTGTTCCATATGAGCCAGGCGATTATGATCGCTATGACCGCAGGAATGATGAGCTTCGGGAACGTGATGAGCTGCCCGTTGATCACGCCGAGCGTCCACCTTCCGCCGATGAGGCTCCTTATGCTGCTGTCAATCGATCCGACAGGAGTTCCCGATGTTCCGTAGAAGAGCATACCGTAAATGATGAGCTGGTTGGCCATCGTGGAGATAAACGGATGCATCTTGAAGCGGGCTGTGAAAAAGCCTGCGACCGCACTGAAAAAGACACAGAGAATGACAGCAAGGAAGAGCGCCATCAGCACCCTCACCCCCATCGGCAGCGCGGAGAAATCCCAGGTCGGAAGGCCGAATAGCGAGACGATGTTCATTCCCGGATGGAGGATCAGGCCTGTGGTGACAGAGCCGAGCGCGACCATTCTTCCGATTGAGAGGTCAGTTCCTGCAAGCAGGATCAGGCCGGCGACACCGAGCGCGTAGAACATCCTCGTCGATGCCTGTTCGAGAATCGTGAGGATATTCGGCAGGGAAAGAAGATTGCCGGATCCCATCAGAGGAGCCGCGATGATACAGACTATGAAGAATATTATGATCGCGATATAAAGGCCGTTCGCAAGGAAGAATGACGATGGAGTGAAATTCCTGATGAAGTTTTTCCACTTCATCTGCATATCCTCACCGAATGCTGACTTTCCGTTCCTCAGCTCCCTGTTCTTCTGGATATGATCAACGAATGCCTGATGCTTCGCAGCCTTGGCCTTGTCAATCTGGTCCCTGAACCTGGACTTGGAGTCATAGAGGGCGCTCTTGAGCTCATAGCGGCATATCTCGAGCTCGCTCCTGAGCATCTGAGGATCTCCGCCTGAAAGACGAGCCTTGATCTCGTTCTCGCGTGCCGCAGCCTCCGTCTTTATCTGGGCAACCTCTTTCTCGTAGAAGCTCTTTGCCCCGGCCATGCGCTTGTTCTGTCTGGCATTGACAGCTGCCTCTATGTCCTTTGAGACCGTGTTCACATACTTCACTGCCTCTTTGGAGAGAGAGGCTATCTCGGCCTTGTTCCTCGCCTCCACCTCACGGGCCTTGGCTATCTCGGATTCAAGGGCGCGCATGCGGTTCGTGCGCTCATTTTCATCGATGAGCTTGTTCTTCTTCAGCGAAGCCAGCTCTATCTTGCAGTCATTTATTCTGGTGACACCATCTGCTCTGAGAGAACGCAGCCTTTCGGAATATTCCTGGACCTTGCTGTTCTCCTCCAGGGTGATGATCTTTTACTGGTTATCCGCCATATTCCCACTCCTTACAGATACTTCGCGGAGAGCCTGAGAAGCTCCTCCTGATTCGTTTCCCTGGTATTGACGATACCGGCGAGCCTGTGGTTGCTCATGACCGCTATCCTGTTGGTTATACCGAGGATCTCAGGCATCTCGGATGAGACGACGATGATGGTCTTTCCCTCCTTCGCCA
>CASEZU010000142.1 GCA_949292445.1 uncultured Spirochaetales bacterium
TGGGCGCTGTTTCTTCATATCCATGAGAAACATACAGTCCGCGGCCGGTGACGTCAACTCCGTGCAGTGAAAAGCTGGAATAACAGATGGCAGGGAATTCATGTAAGCCGCTTTTAGCCGTTTCCTCCATTGCCGACGATATAAGGTAAAGGAGGGATGCAATATGGCGCACATCCAGATAAGCCAGGAGGAAGGAAGGAGGTTCATAGAGAATCTCACGTTATCCGATGACCTTGGCTTTGCTGCCGCATTTGACAGGAATCCGTCCGGAACCGGTTTTCTTGTGAACACGATACTCTCAAGAGATGATATAAGGATCAGAGATGTCAGAGCACAGGAGAGCGTGAGAGGACTCAATGAGCACTCAATCATCCTCGATATCTTTGCCTCCGATGAAGACGGTAATCTTATCGACATAGAGACGCAGAATGCCATAGGTTACAGCGCAGAACAACTTGCGAAGAGAATGATCTACTACTCTGCCCTGCTCTCCGTTAAAGCTCTGAGAAAGGGCGCGGATTACCGTTCTATGCGATCCACAATGGTAATATTCATAATCAACAGGAATGTCTTCAAAAGAAGAGAGGCCGTCAGCATATACAGGTGGAGAGACACGGAAGGAAATGATCTCAAAGGAGGCTGCAGCACATTGGCAGTGGCAGATACAAGCTGCCGTGATAGAATCAAACCGAGGCTTGAGGCTCTGTTCTCAGACCTGCACGAAAAAAATATAAGCAGAATAAAATGCCCTGAGATGAGAGAAGCCCTTGAGAGAGTGAAAGGAAACGAGGAGAGAATAATGGATACATACAACATTCTTGGTGAATTCGGTGAGAAACTCTGGAAGAAAGCAAAGGCGGAGGGCGAGGCTGAAGGCAAGAGAGAAGGCTTTGCCAATGGTAAGGCCAGAGGCCGATTTGAAACTGAAAGAAGGATTGTGGTAAGCATGCTGAAAAAGAAGTACTCGCCAGAGGACATTGCCGCAATCACAGGAATTCCTGTAAAGGATGTTGAAAAAATCACAGCAGGAAAGAATCTTCAGGCATGAAAGGGAAGTACCTGATAACTGAAAACAGGCTGCGTAACAACTTCAAAATGCGGCAATGCAGGGATGACGGCAAATATAATCTGAAGAGATCAGTGAATGCCCATTACTCTTACTTTGATGAATGCATTGAACATGAACAATATTGGATCTCCCCAAGCAGAGCTTCAGCGGCACTGAGAATCTCGGCGTGTGGAATCTCATGACCCGCTCCAATCGTTTTTCCGCCCTCGGCGCTGCACGACGAGAGAGCAAAAAGACATTCACCGCTCTCATGCTCCCTGCCAGGCCATGGGGTGAAACCTTCCTGCGCGATATGTGTACCGAAGCGGCAATCCAGGAACAGGGCCTTCCCCTCCTTTCTCCAGGGTCTCATCAGGAAGACACTCCCGTCAGGAGCACCGGATGAGGTGAAACGGCAGCAGCGGAATATCATTCCATGCCAGTCCTTCTTTCCCGATGGAGCTGCGACATATCCGCTGCCTGAACTTCTGATCTCGCAGTCATCGAAAAGGGCATCGCCGCCGCCGAAGATGAAGTCGACCGTACCCTCTATGAGGCAATGGGAGAGGATTGTCCGTGTCCGCCTTCTGGGAAGGAGGTATCTCGGGCCGTAGAAACCTCCCTTTTCCCGCTCCTCATCGGGAAGAGGAGAGAGGAAAAGCGTATCCTGATGGCCGATGATTGAGACATTGATAAGCTCCGCATCCGAAACATCAAGATAGAGGGCAATGCCCTGCCCCACGACATTCCCCTCTCCCGCATCGTTCACAACCGAGATGTTCTCAAGCCTGAGATGATCTCCGGAGAAGAATGCCGTATAGGTGCGGAATGTACCGCGTTTGCGTCGCCCATCGGGAATTTCCCGCGCGCCATAGCCGTTCACTACTGTCACATCCCCGATGCCGCGGATGGTGAGATCAGCCTTGTCCGAGAAGAGCCGTTCCCTGTACACACCCTCATGTATCTCTATCTCGGCCCTGACGCCGTATGGAACAGCCTCGATGGCCTCCTGTACCGTTGAGTAGTCCTCATCATTTCTGCCGACCGTTATTCTGAGCATGCTGCCTCCTCAAAGAGCTCTTTCATCCTCTCACTGCTGAAATGGTGACCCCCAGGTATGATATCATGGACAAGCCTTCTTTCCGCCCCAAGCATCGCATAGAGCTCCCGGAGCTGTCTGAGGTGCTCAAGGACATTCATCATGCCTCTTTCCCCGTTCAGATGATCATCCTCCGCGCTCTGTATGATAAGCGGCCGCGGAGCTATCATTGCGGCGATGTCCTGGATATCGAAATGACGCCAGAGTGACGGAATGTAGTTGCATGAGCAGTTGCCGCTCATACGGAGGAGCGAGTCACGGAAACCGTAGAAATAACCGCTGATGAACGCTTTTCCGATCCTCTCATCAAGCGCTGCCGTATAGAGTGTCTGCATTCCACCGCCGGAAAACCCGACCATGCGGATGTCACCGGTGTTCCATTCACCCCGGAGGAGTATATAGTCGATAAGTCTCATCACATCCCACACGAAAAGTCCTGCAAGCGCTATGCCGAGAGATGAGGCTACACGGGACAGAGGGAGGCACGAACACCCGAGAATATCCTCATTTCCCTCACGCCTCTCACCGGTGCCGCGCTGATCGAAACAGACCGCCACCATGCCGTTTTCCGCGGCTTTCATACCGTAGTCATAGCCGTAATGCTCTGTCATGCGTTCTACGGAGGCATC
>CASEZU010000143.1 GCA_949292445.1 uncultured Spirochaetales bacterium
CTCGTTGAGGAATATGTCATCAATGACCCCGTCGCGTATGCGGAAGCATTTGATGTCCTGGCCGCCGATGTCGATGATGAAATCAACATCGTTCATGAAATGCTTGGCTCCGATGAAGTGCGCCTCAGTCTCCACAAGCGAGTAGTCGAGCGAGAATGCAGACTTCATGAGATCCTCGCCGTATCCAGTGGATGCTGATGAGGCGATTGTGATATCAGGGAACTCATCGTAAAGCGATGAGAGGAAGGAGTGGATTGCCTGTACGGGATTGCCGTTGTTCGGGCTGTATCTTGAAAGGAGCAGGTCTCCGTTCTCGGCAAGGAGACAGGTCTTGATGGTCGTCGAACCGGAGTCAATGCCGAGGTATGCCCTGCCGCTGTAGGTGCGAGGATCTCGGACCGGGACGGAGGCCTTCTCGTGCCTTTTCCTGAATGCCTGATACTCCTCATCATTTCTGAAAAGCGGCTCGAGCTTTATGAAACTGGATTTGCCCCTGTATCCTTCGAGTGCTCCGATCACCTCGGAGATCCTCATTCTCTTTCCTCCGTGGGACAGGGCAGAGCCCATGGCAACGTAGTAGAGCGAGTTCTCCGGGCATATCCCGGTTGTTTTTATCGCCTGGTCGAAGTAGTACCTGAGGCGGGGTATGAATGTCAGCGGGCCGCCGAGATACACGACCTTGCCCTCGATCTTCCTTCCCTGGGCGAGCCCCGCGATCGTCTGGTTGACCACCGCGACGAGAATGGAGGCGGCGATATCCTCCGTCTTCACGCCCTGGTTTATGAGCGGCTGGATATCTGACTTGGCGAATACTCCGCAGCGGGATGCGATCGTATATATCTCGGTGGCTTTCTCCGAGAGCTCGTTCATGTCCTCCATGCCGATTCCGAGCAGCGTCGCCATCTGGTCGATGAATGCGCCGGTTCCTCCTGCGCATGTGCCGTTCATCCTGACCTCAAGCCCGTGCTTCAGAAAGAGGATCTTCGCATCCTCTCCTCCGAGCTCAATGATCGTATCGGTGTCCGGTATGAATGCCTTGGCAGCTGTCCTTGTGGCATAGACTTCCTGTACAAAGGGGATATCCGCAGCTTCGGCAAGGCCCATTCCAGCCGATCCCGACAGTGATATCGTGACTTCCTCGTCGCCGATGCTCTCCATCATCTTCTGGAGCATCTCGCGGCCTTTTTCTATTATCTGTGAACGATGGCGCTGGTAATCGCTGTAGATGAGGGTATTGTCCTCCCTCAGCGCCACAGTCTTCATTGTAGTTGAGCCAACATCGATTCCGACTTTCAGCATAACAGTATGAAGTTATAGAAAAACACGATGATGAGCAAGTGGCAGCAGATGTTTTCTCCTGCAGCTATATCACTGCTGCGACAATGAATACGATGAGCATTATGAGGGAGAACGGTATGTATCTCAGGGCGAATGCCAGGCGCTCATTCCTCTTGAGCGAGAGTAGTGCGATGAGTGCCGGAAGCGATGAGAGCGTGCCTGCGCTTCCGATGCTGACCGCTTCCAGCAGCTCTGTCCCGTCAAGGCCGATGCCAGCCCCGGCCGCTGCCACGGGAAGTGCTCCCAGAATCTCCGTGAGGACCGTTCCCCACAGAAGCGTGTTTTCCTGCAGGACCGGGAGAACTGCTGGGGAAAGGCATTTTCCAGCTATGGACAGGAAGAGAACCGAAAGGAGGGGCGTATAATCTGCTTTCACGAAGACCTCCCTGTCGAAAACTAGGAGGATTGCCAGCGTGAATATCACGATGTCGACCCAGCGGAAGAGCGAGAGGGATGAGAGCACTGCGATGAAGGCAAAGCAGGTGTAGAGCATCCTCATTCCCTTGTTCCCTCCTTCTGCCTGGGTGCTGTCGGTTATGTAGGTCCTCTCCGCAGTCTTCCTGCCGAGAAGGAGAGGCACAGAGACGGCTACAACCGGAAGGGATGCTATGAAGAACGGGAGCATTGTTCTCAGAAATGATGCATCTCCGAGCTCCATGTGCAGCATCATGCCTCCGAAGTTCCCCGGGGGAAGTATCAGGCCGCCTGCATTTGCTGCCAGGGCGATTATGGCCGCAAACGATGGTATGCATTCCTTCCTTTCCCTCTCTTCAAGCATCCGGGAGGCGAGGGGGACCATCGCAGCAGCCGTGAATGCCGAAGTGATGAAAGGTGAGAGAATGAGTGACATCAGCGCGAAGAATGCGGCGAGAGAGCCCAGATGGGAGAAGACCGAAGCCGATCTTGAGAGGCTCTCCATCATTCTTTCCTTCCTGATCCCTGCGACCGTCATCGTCATCACGAAGACCATTGCGATCCCGTTCCATTCCAGTGAGACGATCATCTCCCCCGTTGGTGCTGTGACGAGGAATGAGAGGAGCATCACCAGAAGCGCAGCCAGTGCCGGCCAGCCTTTTCTCAGGAGTGCCTCAATTTTCGCCATCGGTTATTTCCCTTCCCATCGGATCAAAGGAATAGACTGCAGTGTTCCTGACCGCCTCGTCGATGAACGGAGTCATCCCGAGCTCCTCGAAATGCTTCTTCACGACTTCCTTCACCGGCTTTGTCACAGGGTGCTTGGGGGAGAAGACGACACAGCAGTCCTCATAGGGGAGTATGGATGTCTCATAGGAGCCGATTTTCCTCGCTTTCTCCGTTATCTCCTCCTTGTCCATGCCGACAAGGGGCCTCAGGACAAGCAGGTCGGTCATGCTGTCGGTGAAGCTCATCGCATCCAGCGTCTGGGAGGCCACCTGCGACAGTGCCTCGCCGGTGACGATGGCGGCGGCCCCGTTTTCCCTTGCCAGCCTTTCGGCAGTCTGCATCATCGAGGCACGGAACATCAGAGTCGCCTCTTCCTCATAGCCGTTGTCCCTTATATGGACCTGTCCTTCGGTGAACGGCACGACGAAGAGCCTCAGGCCGCCGAGGTAGGGCGCTATTATAGAGGCGAGCTGCTTCACCTTGTCCAGTGCCAGCTCTGATGTGTACGGATAGGCATGGAAGTAGACAGCATCCAGCTTCATGCCGCGCTTGGCCATCATGTAGCCGGCGACAGGGCTGTCGATGCCGCCGGAGAGAAGGAGCATGCCTTTGCCTGCCGTGGCATAGGGCAGGCCTCCCTCACCCTTCTCCTCCTCCGTGTAAAGATAGACATCGTTCCTTATCTCACATGTGAGGGTGTGGTCGGGATGCCTGAGATCCACGCTCATGTCAGGGAAGAGCGAGAATACGGTATCTGCGAGCTCGCATGCCATGTCATGGGAGTTCATCGGGAATGATTTGTCCTCTCTTTTTACGGTAATGCGGAAGCTGCCGCCTGAAGCGAAAGCTGAAGCAGGGAGTATTCTTCTGGCCGCTTCCCTGATTCCCTCGACGCTCTTCTCCGCCTGATATGCCCTTGCGAATCCCGTGATTCCCGATGTTGTGGCGAGCGCCTTCTCCACAAGCTCCTCAGGCGCCGCATCATCTATCCTCGCATAGAGCCTTCCTTTCTGCTTCGTTATATCCGAATGATAAGGCCTGAGCTTGTTCTTTATGTTATGTCTGAGCTGTTTCTCGAACAGGTTCCTGTTGCCGCCCTTGAGGGATATCTCACCCTCCTTTATCAGATAGAGCCTACCTGGCATTTGCTGTCTCCTTGAGAATTGCGATGAGGCTTTCCGTCTCCTCCTCACTTGTACTGTTTGATAATGATATGCGAACCGCGTTCCTGGCTTTCTCCGGCCTTATGCCCATGCCGAGAAGTATTTTCTCACCTTCACCTTTCGCATTGTTCGAGCATGCCGATCCCGATGATACTGAGACGCCTTTGTCGGAAAGCATTCTTGTGAATACCTCCGAAGGAAGGGGGGAGGCGAATGAGATGATGTAAGGGGATGATTTCTCAGGGGAGATTATCTCCAGCCCAAGCTCATCAAGAGCTGTCCGTATCCTCTCATTCATTGCCCTGACTCTTGCCGTCTTCTCCTCCATTCCTGGCAGCCATTCCTCCATAGCAGCCCTGAGAGCAGAGATGGCGGGGAGGTTCTCCGTTCCGCCTCTCTTTCCATGTTCCTGCCCGCCTGCCGGGGCGAGGGGCCTGAATGATGACGGATTCTTCAGATAGAGCATGCCGATGCCTCTGGGGCCGTTTATCTTGTGGCCGGAGAAGGAGGCTCCGTCTATATCCAGAGCCTCTGCGCTGTATTCCGTCTTTCCCAGTGCCTGTACGGAGTCAGAGAAAAAGAAGATGTGCCTCTTCCCGCTCTTCTCATACTCCCTCACGACGTTCACCAGCTCCCTGATGGGCTGGATTGAGCCTGTGACGTTGTTCACGGCCATGACAGCGACAAATTTCGTGTCGGGCGTGAGCTCGGCCCTGAGCTCCTCAGGATCGACAAAGCCGCCTCTTGCCTTCAGCTCTGCTGTCTTCCAGCCGTATTGCCTGAGAAGCGGCAGCCATGATGATACAGCCTCATGTTCTATTCTGGATATGATGATCTTTCCCGGAGTCGTGAAGAGAAGCGATGAAACTGCGGCGGCAATGGACTCCGTTGCCCCGGATGTGAAGAAGAGGCGCGACGGGGATGTTCCCATCAGCGCAGCGATCCTCTCCCTCTCATCCTCCAGTTTCTTCCTCGCTTCCAGCCCCGGCCTGTGGACCGATGACGGATTGCCCCAGAAAAGTCCTGATGTATCTGCATACGCCCTGAGAGCCTTCTCAGAGATTTTCGTAGTGGCGGCGTTGTCGAAGTATAGATCCATAGGCATAGATTAGATAGATATTCACGTTGTTTTGCAAGGCGGTTATCATTAGGGGCATGGACAGGATTTTCAGCGTGCCCCTCAAGGGCGGTGCATATACGGACGTCTATATGGCGGAAAGCCTCTCAGAGCTTTCCAATGCGCTTCTCTCCTATGGAGAGGATGTGCTTTTCGTCGCCGATACCAATTCGGAGAGGTACCTTCCCTCTGGTGCAAGAAGCCTTGTGCTCCCTCACGGCGAGAAGGAGAAGAACTGGGCCTCTGTGGACAGGATACTTTCCAGAGCCCTGTCGCTCGGCATGGCGAGGGATTCCGTTTTCATTGCAGTCGGGGGCGGTGTCATTCTCGACATGACCGCTTTTGCCGCCTCGCTTTATATGAGGGGGGCAAGGGCTGTGCTCGTGCCTACGACGCTCCTGTCGATGGTCGATGCCACGCTGGGGGGCAAGACGGGGATGGATTACGGCGGCGGCAAGAATCTCGTGGGGACTTTCTATCCTGCCGAGGCTGTCATCATCTCTTCCGACACGCTTTCCACGCTTTCCGGCAGGGAATACAGATGCGGGCTCGGCGAGGTCGTGAAACACGCCTTCCTTTCCCATGATACGGAACTGCTGGAGTTCCTGGAGAAGAATGCCGATGCTGTCTCCGGACGCAGCCCTTCCGTTCTCGGAGAGATGATAAAGCTATCCCTTGCGGTCAAGATCGACTACATCACCCGCGATCCAGAGGAGAAGAAGGGGATAAGGTCTGCACTCAACTTCGGGCATACATTCGGCCATGCGCTGGAGGCACTCAGAGGCTTTTCCGTCTCTCATGGGGAGGGTGTTGCCTGGGGAATGGCCAGAGCCTTCGAGGCAGGAGCGTCGGCAGGTGTGACGCCTCAGTCCTATGCCGGACGTGCCGTCTCTCTGATAAAATCCTTCGGCTTCGATACGGAGAGCCGCATTGCAGCTGAGGATTTCCCTCAATTCCAGGCCGCGATCGGCAAGGACAAAAAGAAGAGAGGGGGCGAAGTCAGATTCGTCCTCATGAAAGGGCAGGGCGAACCGGTGCTGATGCCTCTTGATGAGTCTGCTGTCAGGGCAGCTGTCTGTTCCAGGGATGAGCAATGCTGAGGATAACGGTCTTGATGGAGAACAAGGGGGCCGGAAAGAGGCTGCTCCGGAGTGAGCATGGACTCAGCCTCCTTGTGGAGGACGGCTGTCACAGGGTTCTCTTCGACTGCGGCCAGAGTGCGGGATTCATGGAGAACGCTGCGATGCTCGGTATCCCGCTTTCAGATCTGGAGGCCGTAGTGCTGAGCCACAGCCATTATGATCATGCAGCCGGATTCCGCTGCTTTTCCCAGGCGGGGTACAGGTCGCCTCTCTATGTGGGAAAGGGATTCTTTTCAGGAAAGTATTCACGTTCCGGCATTAAATACACTGATCTCTCTGCAGGATGGGATGAATCCTATGCACGTGCTCACAGCCTTGGTCTTTTCACGGTGGAAGGGGAGATGGCAGTATGCCCGGGCATGACTGTTTTCCAGGGTTTTGAGAGAAGGCATTCAGGAGAGCAGATCCCAGAGCGTTTCGTCAGGGAGGATGGAAGCATTTTCATTCCTGATGACTTCTCCGATGAGATCCTTCTCGCCGCCGATACAGATGAAGGCCTTGTCCTCATTGTCGGATGTTCCCATCCCGGCATAATGAATATGGTGGATTCCGTCGCTTCACGTACGGGCAAGAGAATCTCTGCCATAATAGGCGGCACGCATCTGGGGGAGGCTGATGAGGCGCGGCTTGATGAGACACTTTCTTACCTCCATTCATCCGGCATCAGCATACTTGGGCTGTGCCACTGTTCAGGAAAGAGGGCGGAGGAGCGTGCCTCTGCTCTTTTCGGTGAGGCCGCCCCTTCACTTGCCCCCGGCGATGTGCTGATCCTCTGATCAGTCGTCCATGTCGAGGGCTGTTGTTATGCGCTGCTGCAGATAGAGTATCTTTTTCCTCAGCTTCTCCTGCTTTCTGGGGATCCTGTCGATCATTGAGGAGAGAGCAAAGAGTGTCTCCTTTGCCGCACCTCCTATGCTCGGCATCGGCGCAAGTGAGTATCTGCCGCCTCTGTCCACAACGGCCAGGAATGAGAATTCCTTCTTCCCTGATACGAAAGGCGTGAATGCGGAGTCGATGAGAGCATTTATTTCGCCGTACTCCCTCTTCGCCGGATCGAATTTTCCCTTCATCTTGGTTTTCACGGGATTGCCGGAGTTGGGTATGAGACTCAGTTCCTTGTCGATCCTCGAAGCCTTGACCTGTGTCTTCGACAGATACTGTCCGCACCTGATGTAGAATTTTATCGCGCCTGAGCGCGTCCTGAGCTTCCTGATATCCCCGAGCGGCACCGCGTAGGTTGTCTTCCCGTGCTTTGACTCGACTGCATACTTCTTCATCTCCTCCATGCTGTCATGGACAGCAAGGCGTTCCTTCTTCTTTCCTGAAGGTAGCCTGAGCTGGTCGAGAAGTGCCGGATCAACCTGCTGTATCCAGTCCTTCCTCAGCGGGGATACGGTGCGCGCATACATCTTTGTCGTCTGTACGATCTCTCCGGCGAGGATGTACTGCGGCGGAATTGAGAACCACGCCGAGCCGGGATGTATCAGTATCCTGTCCGCAGTGAGCGAGCGGTAGGAGAAACGGTCGATCTTCATGCAGACATACTGCCTGAGCCCTGCGGTAAGGCAGCAGAAATACTCAGGTATCGAGTGCTTTTCGGAAATCGGCACGCCCATGCCGGAGACAATGGCCTCCAGCTGGTCCTTTATGTGCAGTATCTCCTCCATGGACTCGTAATCAAGATAGTGGCTTTTCGCATATGCCTCCCTTTCCTTCTTCCCGGAAAGGTTCCTGTATCTGCCGTAAAGTGTCAGCATCGTCACGAAGTCGCCGTAGACCTTGTCTGAGAGCGCATGATGGGCATCCCGTGCCTTCAGTTCTTCCCCGGGGGGAAGGATGTAAGGAGTCTTTGCCGATAAAAAGGCAACTGCGATCAGGACATCTGAGATCACATCGGGGTAATTCATCACCGCCTCGACGATGACTCTCGATAGACGCGGCAGAAGCGGGAATGCGATCATCATCTCTCCGATCGATGTGAGGTGATGGTTCTTCTCGATTGCCCCTATGATCATCAGTGTCTCCTCCGCGGAGATGAGCGCGCTCTTCTTTGGCGGTGTGATGAAGGGGAAGGACTCCGTGTTGTAGATTCCAAGCTCGCTCATCCTCAGCACGACTTCAGCAAGGTCCGAGTGAAGTATCTCCTCCTCGGAGTACTCTGGCCTCATCGAGTAATTCTCCTCGCTGTACATGCGGTAGCAGATACCAGGTGCGGTGCGTCCGGCCCTTCCTTTCCGCTGGTCCGCCGAAGCTCTGGAGATCGGCATTGGCAGGAGGGCGGAAGTGAAGTTCTTCTGGTTGTAGAAGTTTATCTTCGCCATTCCTGAGTCGATGACAGTCCTGATCCCGTCAATTGTTATTGAAGTCTCCGCTATATTCGTGGAGACAACAACCTTCATTTTTCCTTCCTTTGTAGGAATGAATACCCTCTCCTGTTCTTCTTTTGAAAGCCTTCCATAGAGAGGATATATCTCATAGTCCCCGCCTTTGTCGGAGTATTCCAGTTCCTCGATGCAGCGTTTTATCTCCGCCTCGCCTGGGAGGAAGATGAGCACGTCCCCCTCTCCGTCCTCCCAGCTCTTTCTTACGAGAGAGGCGACTTTGGCATAGTAGTAGTCCTCGGTATCTCTGGAAAGGAGCGCGGGAATGTAGCGCACTTCGACATCGAAAGGCCTTGAATCGATGGAGATGACAGGGGCGCCGTCGAAGAATGAGGAGAAGGAGGCGGCGTTGATCGTCGCGCTGGATATGATGATCTTCAGATCCTTCCTCTCCCTCGTTATTTCCTTCAGAAGCCCGAGGATGAAATCTATGTTGAGGCTTCTCTCATGCGCCTCATCGACCATGATGACGGAGTATTTTGAGAGCAGTCTGTCGAGCTTCACCTCCTGAAGGAGTATACCGTCCGTCATGATCTTGATTCTGGTTGTCTTGTCAGAGGTGTCGGCGAACCGCATCTTATAGGCGCAGTATGTTCCCTCATCCCCGATCTGACGGCGGATGAAGTCACATACCGACATTGCCGCGATACGGCGCGGCTGCGTTATTCCGATTATTCCGTCCCTGTCGTACCCGGCTTCTCTGAGAATGAGCGGTATCTGGGTTGTCTTGCCGGAACCCGTGGGGCTTTCGACTATTATTGTCTGATTCTCCGAAAGTCCCCTGAGTATCTCCTCCCTGTGCCTGTAGACAGGGAGGGACTTGAAATCGATCAATGCCTTCTTTCCTCTTTGATCCTGGCGATGGCTTCATCGCCTGCCATCGTTTCCCTCGTCCTGAGGTCCTTCACCGTAAATCCGTCATCGCCGAATGTCAGGAGGTATGGGATGTTCCCGGCTTCGGCCGCAGCATATATTTTCTTCATCTTCGCATCCGGCAGGAGGTACACCGAGACATTCAGTCCCTCTTGCCTCAGCCTTGACGCGGTCTTCATTGCCTCGGCTTCCCTGTCTGCAGCAGGCACAATGAGCACATCAGCAGAAGCTGTGTCAGCAAGGAGGGGACTTCCCAGTTCCTCCAGCGCGGCAAGCAGCCTGTCGAGCCCGATCGATGAGCCGACGCCAGGCATCCTTTCCTTCGTGTAGAGGGAGGCGAGGTCGTTGTAGCGTCCGCCGGAGCACACTGAGCCGATTGACGGCAGATCATCGAGGAATGTCTCATAGACGATGCCTGTGTAGTAATCGAGGCCGCGTGTGATGGACGGGTCGAAGGAGAAGGATTTCTCGATGCCGAGCTCCGAGAGCATGGAGTATATCTTCCTCATCCTCTTCGATGGCTCCGAGATTCCGCCTGAGAGCTCTTCGAGCTTCTCCAGAGTCTCCATGAAGCTCCTGCCTTCTCCTGCTGTTATGTATGCGATGATCTTGTCAGCAGCATCCTCAGAACCTGTGATAGCACAAAGCTGGGCTTTCACCTCATCCTCTCCGATCTTTCTCAGCTTGTCCACTGTACGCAGCACATCAATGGATCTGTCACCGAGGGAGAGTGTGTCCAGGAAGAGGCTGAAAAGCCCCCTGTGGGAGATGTGGAAGGTGTATCTGCCGATTCCGAGCGCCGCGAATGAGGCGTGCATCATTGAGAGTATCTCCGTGTCCGAGATCGCGTTGTCAGCACCGACGATGTCAAAGTCGCACTGGATGAACTCCCTGTAGCGTCCCTTCTGCGGATTCTCTCCGCGCCATACCTTTGATATATGATAGCGCCTGAAGGGCACTCCGACCTCGTCGTGGTGCGCTGCCATGAAGCGGGCAAACGGTACTGTGAGATCGAATCGCATCGCGACATCCCTGCCTCCGTTGTCCTTGAAGCGGAATATCTGCTTGTCCGTCTCTCCGCCGCCTTTGCCGAGGAGCACCTCCGTGTATTCCAGCACCGGTGTGTCTATTGGCACGAAACCGAAGGACGTGAAGATGTCCTCCAGCACTCTTATAATCTTCTTTTTGGGAATCTCATCTTTCGGGAGGCTGTCCCTGAAACCCTTCAATATGACTGGATCGATCATGCCCCGATGATACCATTATTGGCAAAGCGGGACAATCTTGGCTTTCCGGCCGCCATCTTGAAGAGTCCCCCTGTTTTTCACTAAAGTAGCATTGTGTTCATACGTTATAAGAATGACGGTAAGGGCCGGAGCGTTCCTGTAGCGAAGATTTACACGCAGAAGGAACACCCGATAACCAACAGCCAGATAGATAAGGATGCCCTCTGGGCGATCAGGAAGATACAGCAGGCGGGCGGCGAGGCCTACATCGTCGGAGGGGCCATCCGCGACATGATGCTTGGCAGGAAGCCAAAGGATTTCGATATCGCGACATCGCTCTCTCCCCGCCAGGTCCAGCGTCTTTTCTGGAATGCGAGGATCATCGGGCGCCGCTTCCGCATAGTGCATCTTTTTTTCAGCGGAAAGATAATCGAGGTCACCACATTCCGCTCCGATGAGGAGAATTTCGAGGATGGCAGGAACAACCTCTTCGGCACGATAGAGCAGGATGCCAGGCGCAGGGATTTCTCCATAAACAGCCTCTACTACAATCCTGCAAACGGGCAGCTGCTGGATTTCAATGATGCCATGGCCGATTTCCATAAGCGCGTGATACGCTCGCTCATTCCGCTTGAGTACACGTTCTCCGAGGATCCCGTGAGGATGATACGCGCCCTGAAATACCAGGCGACTACTGGATTCACGCTCAAAAGGGATGTGCGGAAGGCGATCAAGAAGAATGCGGAGAGGATAGAGACATGCTCCACATCCCGCTTGACAGAGGAGCTTTCCAAGATCCTCGCTTCCGGCTCATCCTATCAAATTCTCTCGAATCTCAGGAAATATGGGCTCCTGCAGTTCATACTGCCATGCTGGTCGCAGTATGCCACGCTCGATGCCGTCCGCGCCTCACTCGAGACCCTTGATGCTAAGATAGCCGGGAAGAAGGCGGAAGGGGAGAGCGTCCCGAAGGAAGAGCAGATATATGCCTTCATAAAGCCGCTCCTTGTATTCGATAATCCCTCCGCTATGGCTCCTGATGAGCTTTTCCATGAGGCCTTCAGGCAGGCCAAGGTCCTGATCGCTCCCATGACACCGCCGAACTATGAGCTGGAGAAAGCTGTGGACATGGTACTTGCCGATCTTGGCGTTAAGCGTTCCCGTGCAAAGCGTTCTGCCGAGGCGAGGGCCCCGAGGAAGAAGCCCAACACGATGGGGCGCAAGAGCGCTGCGAATGAGGAGCTTTCAGTCGTTCCTGCCAAGAAGCGCAGGAGAAGGAAGAAGAAGGGAAACGGAGGGATCCAGCAATTCCCGTCAGAACCGAGGACGCTGGCAGAGGAGCACGACCTCTAGCCCCATTCCTCTATTTCTATGTTCACAGCCTTGACCATTACGCCGCCGTATTTCTCGATGCAGTCGGTGATGTATTCCTGCAGGTCGGATATCGTGGTTCCCATGTAGTGCCTAGCAGGAAGCTGTAGCGTGACGCTGATGGAGTAGGTGGAGTCCGCGTTTCTCACGCCGCGGACTTTCTTCACTTTCATCACGGGATCGTATTCACCGATGGCGTGCCGCACCATCTGCGTGAGCACAGTCTCGGAAAGCTCCTCCTTGTCAGGGCGGGAGAACTCAGGGCGTACGATGGTCTTCTCGTAGGTCTGGTTCTTCTTTATCGGGCCTTTCCTGCCCATGAAGACCTTCATTGAGTCATAGACGATCTGGGGAGCCGAGCGCGTTACTTCTATGGACGGAACCGGTATGACATGCTTGCCTTCGGTGAACCTGATGCGCATCGCCGTCTCAATCTCCTCTTCGGAGGCGACATCCTCGATGTGGATGATCTTCTCCGGCGGCGGAAGTTCCAGGCGTTTTGCTATCTTCGTGACCATCTTCTCCGAGGTGCCGATGATCAGTATCCTCTTGTAGCGTTCCTTCAGGAGCGCGCTCATTATCTCATTGCGGTGATCATCGTCATCGAAGACTGCTGTGCGCACCGCCGCTATGAAGTTCGGATCACGTTTTGCGGAGTGTCCGGCGATGATCCTGTCCCCCCTGATGAGGAGGCCGTCGTCGATTATCAGGTCGATATGATGCTTTGCGGCGACGAGCTTCGAGTGATAGCTCTTGCCCGTCCCCGAGCGTCCGACGAGGGCGTATACCTTCACTCCCCTGAATTTAGAGAACATGAACTGGAAGATCCGATTCATAGGAGGATTATACCACCTTCGCCGGAGGATTTCATATAAGACCCAGCAGATGCTGCATCAGAAGCGATACAAGCGTGATCATGATCCAGCATGAGAGCCCTAAGAGGAGCGGCTTTCCGCCCGTCCTGATGAGCTTGACTATATCTGTATTCAGCCCTATTGCCGCCATGGCGAGCACGATGAGGAACTTCGACACGTCCTTGAACGGAGCGAAGACCGATCCCGGTACCCCTGCAGCTGATGCGAGCGTGGTTATCACGGAGGCGAGGATGAAGTAGATGATGAAGAATGGGAATATCTTTTTTATAGAGACGCTACCGCCTTCCTGCCCGCTTTTCCGCGTGCGCATGAATGCCAGCACCAGCGTGATGGGAATGATTGCGAGTGTCCTTGTCAGCTTTACAGTTACAGCCTTGTCCAGCGTCGCAGAGCCGAGTCCCCACATGCTGTCCCAGGTTGAGGCACAGGCTGTTACTGATGAGGTATCGTTCACAGCTGTTCCCGCGAAGATTCCGAAAGGCGTGCCGTCGGTAGTGCTGAAGCCTATCGCGCTTCCCAGGGCCGGGAAAATGAGGGCCGCGAGGACGTTGAAGAAGAAAATCACGGATATCGCCTGCGCGACCTCCTCATCATCAGCCCCGATTACAGGGGCAGCCGCGGCTATCGCGGAGCCGCCGCAGATCGATGATCCGACTCCGATGAGCGTCGCCGTGTTGCTTCCTATCCTGAGGATTTTCGATACAATGAAGGCGGCAATGAGGGAGATGGAGATTGTCGAGATGATTATAGGCAGGGACTGAAGCCCGGTTTCAGCCACGACCGCAAGATCCATGCCGAATCCCAGGAGGATGACCGCCCACTGCAGTACCTTCTTCGATGTGAACTTTATTCCGGCTTCGAAAGGCTCCCTCTTTCTGAGGAAAACAGCCGTTATCATTCCGGCGAGTATCGCGATCACAGCCCCTCCGATCACGGGGAACCTGATTCCCACGAGATACGAGGGGATGGCTATTATCAGGGAAAGGAGCACTCCCTTCCATATTGATGATATCATTGTCATGGCGGACAGTATGACGGAAAGAAGCGTCAGTGTGAAGTGAGCACTTCCTTCCACACCGCTGCAAGCCGTTCGAGTGACCACGAGGCATTTGCCGGCGATGTGGATGGCATCTTCACCGGTTCGATGCCCGTGTCCTCATAGATAAAGCGCATGTATATCTCATAGGCTTTCGTGCCGTTAGCGGCGATCGTTTCTATCCCTGTTTTCTCGATAAGGCTCTTTATGTCATTTGCCGTCACATCTGTTATTGATGTGTCTACCGATCCTGTGATCCTGCACGATGCGATCGAGTCCCAGAGTGCTATGCCATGCCTGTAAAGGAGCGCTTTCTTCTCATCAGCAGTGGAGGCATTCTCTCCGAAGATCAGGCTGAGCATGGGCCAGAACCTGTTCCGCGGATGGGCATAATAAAATCCATCCTCCCTCGACCTTGCTGACGGGAATGAACCGAGGATAAGTATTCTCGATGCTTTGTCATACAGGGGATGGAATGGATGGACCAGTATTCCGTTCATACGGAATGTATATACCTTGTCCTGTCTTTTCTCAACGGACTTACATTTCCTGGAGCATCCTCATGACGATCCTGGAGGAGTTGTCGGCAGCCTCGTTTCCGAAGTTGGCATAAGTGTCGTGAGCCTCTCCGTCAGCCTTGTCGGACATGCACCTGACGACTACGAAAGGCACTCCGTACTGATATGCCACGAGACCTACTGCAGCGCCTTCCATCTCACATGCGATGGAATTGAAGCTGTCCTGGAGCACCTTCACATAGCTGCTGCTTGCCACGAACTGGTCGCCGGTGGCTATGTTGCCCTTGAAGGCGCTGTCCTCTCCGACAATCTCGACTGCGGCGTTGTATGCGAGCTCTGTGAGTGTCGGATCTGCCGGGATCCTTCCATTTTCATCCGTGCCGTGAGCCGGTCCCCAGACAAAGCCCTCGTTCGTCATGTCGCCATAGTCATGCACGACAAGATCGGTGGATACGACGATATCCATGACCTCTGTCTCGTCTCCGACTCCGCCGGCTATGCCTGTGAAGATGATCGAGCTCACATCGAACTCGTTGATCAGTGTGGCAGCACCTGCCGCGGCGAGTATCTTGCCGATACCTGCCTTGACCAGGACGACATCCTTTCCTTCGAGCGTTCCGATGTTGTACTCAACGCCTCCGATTGTCTCTGTCTCCGTGATCTCAGCATTCTCGAGAAGGAGGCTGAGCTCATTGGACATGGCAGTGATGATGCCGACCGGACCATCCGCCGAGGCGAAAACCGGTGCCGCTGCGAGCGCGAGCAGCATGATGATTGCAATGATTCTTGTCTTCATGCACTAACTTTCGTACTATTCACGCCCTGTGTGAATATAGATGGCATACCTTATGTATATGAAAACAAGATATTATCTGATCGGCGATACTGGCTTTCCCTGTTTATCTTTACTGCCATTATGGGAAAAGAACAGATTAAGCCGATGAAAGCGCGGAGGCCGGCTTCTTTCTCAAATTTTATGATCATAAACCGAGGTGCTTCCTGACTTCTTTTATCGTGTATACTTCAGCTTTTCCAGAAAGCAGTCTTTTTTCAGCTTCCTCCGCAGCTCTGTTATCCTCTTCATCTTCGATCATTGTTGCAAGTCCTTTGGCAAGCTCTGGTTTAATGGTCAGCAAATCAAGATACAGACGTATTGCATACTGCAGGCTGATTCCTTCTCTTTCTAGATCTTTTTTGAGTTGATCACGTTTCTTTGTGTCATATGTCACTGTAATCTTGCACATAATTCCAGCCTCACTCCAAAGATGGAGCAATACATAGCCGGAGACAATACCGTCAATAAAAGAGGGTGCCTCCTATCATGATACACTTGTCGCTCATCCCATGAAGATATCCTGCTCTTTTTCACTGTCTCTTTATCCGGATAACAGTTGCGGTTTCGTTTGCATTCATTTGGTGACCGGTTTTCATAAAGCTGGATATGCATTTCACTTCATGCGTAGTTTCATCTATCCCATAGATGCCGCTGCAGCTGGATACCGGAAAACTGTGAAAATCATGAGGTTGGTGTGATATCTGATAGTATAAGTGCCGGAGGTCCTTTGCTATTCTCTTTCTGTGGATGAAAATAATCTTGAATAATATAAATCTTTATCGATAAATCCATTGCAGATATATGTTTCTGAACATTTCCCGCGATCACGGTTGAGATATGAACGCCATCGTTATACAATTCGATGTGTCTTTTTATTAAGGAGCGTTTGCAGATGAAATTTGCCACTTTCAGACGTGGCGGCGTGCATCCTGCCGACAGGAAATCGCTTTCGAAGGATAAGAAGCTGGAGAGGCTTCCATTCCCTTCGGAGCTGGTTGTTTCCATGTCGGAGCATCTTGGTGCCCCCGCTGTGCTGACCAAGAAGAAGGGCGATACGGTGATGAGGGGGGAAGTCATCGGAAGCGCTGCCGGATATATTTCGGCGGACGTGCACAGCCCTGCTGCTGGAGTAATAACCGAAATAAGGAAGGTGAGGGTCCAGTCAGGAGCCATAGCCGATGCCGCGGTGATAAAATGCGATCCCGAACAGCCCGATCCATGGACGGAGAAGCATGACTGGAGAAGCCTCTCTCCTGATGCTCTTCTCTCCCTTGTGAAGGAGATGGGCATTGTCGGAATGGGCGGAGCTACATTCCCGACTTCCGTGAAACTTACAGTCCCGATGGGCAAAGAGGTCGATGCCCTGCTAATAAACGGAGTCGAGTGCGAACCGTACCTCACCTCGGATTACCGCCTGATGATCGAGAATGGTGATGAGGTCCTGGAGGGCGTGATGGTCGCTGCCGCGATAGTCCGCCCGAAGCGCATTGTCATAGGAATAGAGGCCAACAAGCTGGATGCCGTTGAGATACTCTCGGCCAAGGCGGCGGAAAAGGGCTATCCCGTGGAAGTCATGCCGCTGAAGGTGAAGTATCCCCAGGGCGATGAGAAACAGCTTATAAAAGCCATACTCGGAAGGGAGGTGCCGTCAGGTAAGCTGCCTCTGGATGTCGGTGCGGTCGTCTGCAACCTTGGTTCCTGCTACGCCATGTATGAGGCTGCGGTCTATCACAAACCGCTCATTGAGCGTGTGATAACCGTCTCCGGCGAGTCGGTGAATGAGCCGAAGAACATCATCGCCCCGATCGGGACGAAGTTCTCGGAGCTCATCGCATACTGCGGCGGAGAAAAAGATGATGCGGTCTCTGTCGTGGCCGGCGGACCGATGATGGGTTTTGCCATCTCCGATGAGGACACGCCGATGGTCAAAGGTTCCGGCGGGCTCCTTGTCCTGCCGAAGATGATCGATGATTTCTCCGCTCCATGTGTGCTCTGCGGAAAGTGCGTCCAGCACTGCCCGATGGGGCTCCAGCCTAACAAGATGTTCAGGAACATAAAGTACGGCAATTACCAGGCCGCCATGGATCTCGGGCTGATGGACTGCAAGGAATGCGGCTGCTGCGCTTATACATGCCCGTCGCATCTCCCGCTTGTGCAGGGATTCAAGCTCGGCAAGAAGATGGGGAGGAAGAAAAAATGAAGACAGTACGTACAAGTCCCCATATCCATGGGCCGCTTAGGACTGACAGGGCGATGCTCTTCGTGATCATCGCGCTGCTTCCCTCCGCGCTCTGGGGAGTGTGGGCATTCGGGATCAGGGCACTTCTCGTGCTCCTTGTCTCTGTTGCGTCGGCCATGCTGGTCGAGTATCTTCTCGGCCTGGTTTCCAAGGAATTCACGCTCAAGGACTATTCTGCGGCTGTTACTGGCCTCCTTGTCGGAATGAACATGCCGCCATCGATTCCCCTCTATATCCCGGTCATCGCCTCCGCATTCGCGATCGCGGTCGTCAAGTGGACATTCGGAGGTCTCGGCTGCAACTGGATGAATCCGGCTCTTGCGGGAAGGGTATTCGTCTTCTTCTCATTCACATCGCAGATGAGCTCGTTTACGCTTCCCCGCTGGATGCAGCTTGATGCCGTTTCCTCCGCAACTCCGCTTTCCGCCATGAAGACGGCAGTGACCGGCGGAGCAGCAGGCCGCAGCGCAGAGCTTCTGAGCGGGACGCTTCCTGTTTCCGACATTGCTTCGTCTGCCGCCTCATCGCTGGGCATATCTCCTTACGCAGTCGATGCGTTCTTGGGCAATGTGGGCGGATGTATCGGTGAGGTATCGGCTCTTCTGCTCCTTGTCGGCGGGATCTTCCTCATCGCAACCAGGATCATAACCTGGAGGATTCCGGTCGTATATATCGGATCATTTGCCGTTCTTTCCTGGATCTTCGGAGGCATTCCGTATGGTCTCGGCGCATTCCACGGCGAGATCCTCATGCCCGTCTTCTCCGGCGGCCTCATGCTGGGCGCATTCTTCATGGCCACCGACTGGGTAACGACTCCGACAACGCCGAAAGGGGAGATCATCTTCGCGCTCGGATGCGGTTTCTTCACGTTCCTCATCCGCTATTTCGGATCACTTCCCGAGGGCGTGTCGCTTGCCATCATCATGATGAACATCATCACCCCGACGATCGACAGGTTCGTGCGCGTGAAACCGTTCGGATATGTCAGGAAACCGAGGAAGGAGAAGGAGGCGAAGGCATGACAAGATACATAAAGACAGCAGTCATCCTCTTCCTTATCTGTGCGATATGCACGGCTCTCTGCGCTGTCGTCAATGAGATAACAGCTCCGAAGATCGCGGCGAATGTCGAGGGGGACAGGGTCACTGCACTCGAGGATGTCGCTGCCGGCTTCACTATCGGAGAACAGGTGGATGTGGGCGACGGAAGTGTCAACTATTACATACCTCTTTCCGATGATTCCGGCGTCGCCGGCTATATCGTCGAACTCAGCACATCCGGCTATGGCGGTGCCATGACGGTCATTGCCTCCTATTCCACGGATGGAAGCGTTATGGAGGCCAAGCTGATGGCCAATTCTGAAACGCCTGGACTGGGAAAGAAGGCAGAGGAACCATGGTATATGGAAATGTTCAAGGGGCTGGGCGGGGCTGATCCGCTTCCTGCCGCCAAATCCGATCTCAGCGCCGATGACAGCGCTGCGGTATCGGGAGCGTCGATCACTTTCGGCGGAGTCTCGTCCGCTCTCATCAATGGCTCTGATTTCGTCAAGGGCCTTGGAGGTGCTGTATGAGCCACATGAAGGAGCTTACAAAGGGTATCTTCAAGGAGAACCCGACATTCATCATCATGCTGGGCATGTGCCCCACGCTGGGAGTATCCACCCAGGTGTCAAATGCAATAGGCATGGGCGCGAGCGTCATCTTCGTCCTCACCTGCTCGAACATCTTCATCTCGCTTCTGCGCAAGGTGATTCCCGATTCGGTGCGTATCCCGTGCTACATCGTCATCATCGCCTCGTTCGTGACGATCGTCGAGATGGTGCTGCATGCGTTCGTGCCTTCGGTCTATGAGGCGCTCGGCGTCTATCTGCCGCTCATTGTCGTGAACTGCATCATCCTCGGCCGTGCCGAGGCGTTTGCCGGAAAGAACGGGGTGCTCGACAGTGCTCTGGACGGCATCGGCATGGGGATCGGATTCACGCTCTCGCTTTCCCTGATCGCCCTCATCAGAGAGCTCTTCGGGGCAGGCACGATCACGCTTTTCCCTGTCGGATCATTCAGCGGAGTCATCACGATACCAGGAATCTCAGAGTCTCCTGTGCGCGTCCTGACGCTTGCCGCGGGTGCGCTTCTTCTGATGGGTTATCTCAAGGCGTTCTTCCAGTGGAAGACTGCACGCTCAGAGGGAGGCAAGGCATGAGCTACATCGGAATCGTAATAACCTATGTATTCATCCAGAACTTCATTCTCGTGCAGTTCATGGGCCTCTGTCCGTTCATCGGTGTCTCGAAGAACAGCGAGAGTGCCATCGGAATGGGCGTCGCGGTCACCTTCGTCACGGCAATAACCTCTGTCGTATGCTGGGGAGTGAGCCATCTCTTCCTCATACCGTTCGGGCTTGAGTACCTGCAGACGATCGCATACATACTTGTCATCGCAGCTCTCGTTCAGCTCGTGGAGATGGTCATCAGGAAGATGAGCCCCGGGCTTTATCAGGCGCTGGGCATCTATCTTCCCCTCATCACCACAAACTGTGCGGTTCTCGGAATCGCTGTCATCAACGCAGACAACGGATACAACCTTCTGGAGAGTTTCCTTGCAGGACTTTCAGCGGGACTCGGTTTCACGATGGCGATCGTTCTGATGAGCAATATCCGCGAGAAACTGGAGATGACCCCTGTGAGGAAGGTATTCCGCGGGGTTCCCATCGCGTTCATATCCGCAGGGCTCATGGCGCTGGCATTCATGATGTTCGACAAGAGCCTGCTGACTAATCTGCATCTGGTGTAAGGAGGAAGAGGATGTCTGTAGTAATCGCGTTTCTTATAGTGGGAATACTCGGCCTCGTCCTCGGCTTCGGCCTGGCAGTCGCTGATAAGAAGCTCGCAGTGGAGAAGGATCCTAAGCTGGAAGAGCTCGAGGCTGCGATGCCCGGAGCGAACTGTGGCGGCTGCGGTTTCGCAGGATGCCAGGCATATGCGGAGGCCGTATACAACGGCACGGCGCCTGCAGGGCTCTGTTCTCCGGGCGGTGAGGCGCTTGCCTCCCGCATGGGGGAGATCCTGGGCATAAAGGTCGAGCTCAAGGAGAAGATGGTGGCGTTCGTGTTCTGCCGCGGCAACAGCGAGGTGACGAAGACCGACTACCAGTACAAGGGCATGGCTGACTGCAATGCGGCAGCGCTGCTTCAGGGCGGTCCGTCGGGATGCAAGGAGGGATGCCTTCATCTGGGATCCTGCATCTCCGTCTGCCCTGCCGCTGCCATCTCAAAGGATGAGAAGGGCAATGTCGTGGTGGACAAGGAAAAGTGCATCGGCTGCGGCCGCTGCGTCTCCGTCTGCCCGAACGGCGTCATAAAGATGGTTCCTTACTCCCTTCAGTGGATCTGCGCGTGCAATAATCATGAGCCGGGCGGAAAAGTCCGCAAGACTTGTCAGGTCGGGTGCATCGGCTGTAAAATGTGCGAGACGAAGGTTCTGGGGAGTCCGTTCTCCGTTGATTCGTTCCTTTCGTCGAATGACTGGAATAGGGATCAGAGCACAGCTGAGGCAGCCGCTGAGGTATGCCCTCAGAAGTGTATCGTGAGAAGGAGCTAGATTGAGGATCGCACTCGGGATTTACACAGCTATAGCCTCTTCGTCTCCTGCTGCGGCTTTTTCCCGCGCGCTGACACTCGTGTACAAACCGGTGCTTTCCTATATGTACAACAATCCGGGTGCGAGACTTTCGCTCTACCAGAGTGCGGCGATGATAAAGCATCTCGCCGCATCCTGCCCGGAGGTCAACATGCTCATATCGTCGCTTGCCAAGCGCGGGGATCTTGAGCTTGTAACCGGAACCTACAGCCAGGCCATCCTTTCCCTCAATCCTCCCAAGGACCGCTCTCTGCAGATTGAGAAGATGACGACGCTCATCAGGCGCTATTACGGCGTCAGGGCCACCAGCTGCTTCTTCTACGGCCAGATATGGGCGCCTTCATTCATTCACAGTCTCCGCAACACCGGGATATCCAGCGTGGTCATCTCATCGTACAAGGCCACGAACCGCGAGCTTGTCGATTCCTCCTCATTTGTGATGAATGAGCTGGGGAAGAAGGTCGGGGTGAAGGTCATCTCGGACAGGATCGCGCAGCTTGTATCAAGGTACGCCCAGGGAGAGTGCACGCTCGATGATCTGAAAGGAGGCCTCCTGTCCGCTTTCAGGGAGGAGGGGGATGATGAGGTCTTCTTCCTCAGTATCGACCAGCTGCTGGAAGGTTCCGCACGCTCAGGCGATGATGACAGGATGATGTCATTCTTCCCTGAGATATTCGCGGCTCTCGGCGGGAGAGGAGTCCTCCTTCCCGCTATAGCCGCTGACAAGCCTGGATACCTCGACAGCGGATGGTATGGCCGCGATGCCTACGCACAGGGACTCCATTCATTCAATGACATCTTCGTGCGCAATGAGAATTTCAGGTATCTCCTGAACCGTTATATCGCTCTTTCTGATACAGTCTCCCAGTTCAAGAAGGACAAGGCCGCGAAGCGTGATGCGGAGGGCGAGCTTTTCCATGTCTCAGTGGGTCCTCTTTTCATCCACGATGCCGAGTGCACGCCGATGAGGATGCAGGAGAGGCGGCTTTTCTGGAAGGCCATCATCGAATGCGAACGCTGTATCAGTGAATCAGATCCGCAGGCTCTGCGGAGCGAGTATGATTATGAGGAGGCAGGAGAGAATGACTATGTGGCGAGGAACAAGGTCTTCACTGCAGTTTTCTCTCCGAAGGGTGGCGCTGTCGCCGAGCTCTGCTACAAGCCTCTGGCGGTCAACATCCTCGATACGCGTGTTCCGTTCGACAAGTCATTTCCCCATGTGGATATGGCCAAGTCCTTTTCTGACAGATTCACAGTCGGGGCGAGGACTGTGGATCTTTCCAGGGAGATGTTCGATTCAGATGTGCTCTCCCGCACAAGAGGTGAGTACCAGTTCTCGTTCTCCGGTTCAGGACTCTCGGTGATCAAGCACTTCAAGCTGCGCTCGCAGACGCTTGTCATGGAGACGACTGTCATATCTGAAGAGGATGTTTCCGGCAGCTACTGCACCGATGTCTTCATGTCCCTCTATGACATGGTCCTCGGTTCATTTGACCAGAGGAGGCAGATGATGCTGGGACGCCTTGATGATGTCAGGACCGTAAAGTATACTGAAACGCAGTCTGGACTGACGGTATCGTTCTCATCGACGGAGCCTTTCAGCGTCGTCGAGGAGCGTGTCAGGCAGACACAGAATACATCAATCGGCATCGAGTCGTTCGAGCTCTATTCGAGGCTGTCATTCTCCTTCCCGCTGGAACAGAAGGCGGGCGAGGCCAGGACATACAGATTCATTCTCAGGGCGAGCGACAGCCGGAAGGACAGGGAATAATATGTTCATTGAAAACCGTTCAAAGTTTGAGGATATCAAGGAAGAAGCCTACACTGTATGGAGGCGTCTTTGAAGAGGCCGGGACTGAAGACAAGATAAAGGCCATAGAGGCCGAGACCGCCGCCCCTGATTTCTGGAATGATTCAGAGAAAGCTGAGAAGACGTTCCAGAACCTCAATGCCCTGAAGGACAGCTATTATCCCTGGAAGGAATTGATCAGCGAGATCGAGGACATCGGGGAGCTGATGGAGCTGTATCAGGGAGAGGATGATGAATCGCTGCAGAAGGAGCTGGAGGCCCAGATAGAGAGCCTGGATGAGAAGTTCAGGCCGCTCAGGCTCAAGACGCTTCTCGACGGCAAAAATGACAAGAACAATGTCTTCCTGACAGTCCATTCCGGAGCTGGCGGAAACGAGGCCTCGGACTGGACACAGATGCTCATGCGCATGTATACCCGCTGGGCTGAGCGCCATGGCTTCAAGTGCGAGGTCCTGGACATGCAGGAGGATGAGGGCGGAGTCAAGAGCGTCTCGCTTAAGATCACGGGCCC